>JAIFLN010000023.1 GCA_020049045.1 Spirochaetota bacterium
CCCAGCGAGCGGGTGTTCTTTTTGACAAAGGGGTTGTCGCGGCAGGCGTCGAGAATCACAATGTTGGTCGACACCTTGGCGTCATCAAAGGCGTTCAAAATGGTCTGCAGCGAGACCGCGTCGTTGACCACATCATCGGGTGTCTCAAAGCTTTCTTTAACGGGAATCAGGTAGTTGACCCCGTTGATCTGCATACCGTGACCGGCGTAGAACAGCATGGCGGTGGGGTTTTTAGCGCCGGCCAGCGCATCGCGGAACTGGGTGATGACGCGGTTCATAGCCCGGCGGTCGCCATCGAGCAGTTTGGTGACTTTCCAACCAATGGCGGCCAAGGTGTCGGCCATGGCACCGGCGTCGTTGGCGGGGTTGGCCAAGGCCATCTCACCCTCGTAGGCGGCATTGCCAATGACCAGCGCAAAACGATTATCATCCTCGGCCGCAAAGGCGGGAACGAGGGAAACGACCAGGGCGAGGACCGCCCCCGAAAGAACTCTTCGCATCATGGTGGGCTCCTCATCGCATTATATTCCCAGTCAAGTCAGGAATCAACTGGAACCCCGGTTCTTATTTGAATATTCCTCATGTTTTATTCGAGAACGTAATATCACCCGCGAGCTGACCCAGCGGCTCAAATCCCACCGGCTGACGGCCAACCTGCCCCAAGCCGAACTGGAGGTCCGTGAGCACCAACGAAAACGGGCCAGGACTATCCCATCCGCGCAGAAACCGTGAGTTCGTTGCTCAGGGAGGTCAATGCATAAAGCGGCAAATTGGTCAGCCACGACTCCTGCCGGTAGTCTGAAAGAGAAAGCCGGAAGGAACGCGGCGGCTGGAACTTTTCGTGGAAGACCTTGAGACTTTTGGCTTGCAAGTTCTCGGCGGCCTTCACTTCTACGGGAAATACCCGGTCCGAGGCTTGAACCAGAAAATCCACCTCCGCCTGCGAGGAATCACTCGACCAGTAAGCCACCTCCCCGTCCCATAGCCGCAGTTCCTGACTCACGTACTGCTCGGTCAAAGCTCCCTTGAATTCTTCAAACAGAGCGTTGCCCTTCAACAGGGCAGCCAGTTCAAGCCCGGCATGCGCCGCTAGAAGTCCGCAGTCGATAAAGTACAGCTTGAAGGCGGCGGGGTCGTGGTAGGCTTTCAGCGGCATTCCGGGTTTGGTGACGCGCATCACCTTGTGGGTCAGCCCCGCATCGCACAGCCATTGGATGGCCAGCTCAAACTCGCGGGCACGGGCACCGGCCTTGATCAGGCCGAAGACAAACTTTTTCTGCTCCCGGGCCAGTTGTGCCGGAATCGAGTTCCACAGTGCCCGGATCCTCGGGACCAAGGAAGGCTCGGCGTACTTGGAAAAATCCTGCTCGTAGGCCTGCAATAAAGCCTGTTGAAGGCGGCGCACCTGAGCCCAGTCCCGCGTTGCGAGGTAGCAGGCCACCACCTCGGGCATGCCTCCCAGAGCCAGGTAGGTTCGAAGGTGCTCCGTCAGATGTTCCCGGAACGCCGAGACGAGGTCCCACTGACCGTTGGCAACGGCTACCCCTAGCTCGGCCTGGTCCAGTGCCCCTAAGAACTCAAAAAAAGACAAAGGGAATAACGGGAGAAACTCCACCTTGCCGACGGGAAACGATACACCTCTGTGCATAGCCACCCCAAGCAGAGACCCGGCAGCGGCAACATGATATTCGGGAGCGTTTTCAGCAAAATACTTCAGCGAGGTCAGCGCCGCCGGACAGGCCTGAATTTCATCGAGAATCAACAGGGTGGTACCAGGGTCAATGGGACAACCGGCTTCGATGCGAAGGCCAGCCAGCAACCTTACCGGCTCCAGATTGCCGGAGAACAATCGTTCCATGCGCTCGTTGGACTCAAAGTTGACATAGGCGACATTGGCGTAATTCAGCCGCCCAAATTCCTTGAGAATCCAGGTTTTCCCCACCTGCCTTGCCCCTTGAAGAATCAAAGGCTTGCGGTCAGGGCGGAGTTTCCATTCCAACAGTCGATCAAGGGAAAATCGTCGCATAAACTCAGAATAGACGTGATTTACACATAAGTCAAAGGACTTTTGTGATTACCTTACACAAAAGTCTAAGGACTATTGTCATATTTTACGACAGCTTGAACCGTTGGATCTCCTCGTCGAGGCGGGCACTGCCCTGCCCCACCACCGTGGTCAGCTCGGACACCTGACGGACGGCACCTCCGATGGACTGGATACCGTTGGCGATTTCAGAAATGTTGGTGGTCACTTCGCTGGAAATGCGTCCCACGTCGTCCATCACCTCCTGGATCGCCTGCGATGCCTCACCGACGCGGCCCGAGCTTCTGCCCACGCTTTCGGAGCGGTTTTTGAGGTCTTCAATCGACGCCAGAACCTCCTGGCTGCCGTTCTGAATGGCCGAGAGGGATCCGTGAATCTGGTCGAGCGAACGGCTGACCACCTGAATTTTGGTGTCGATGGTCTCGAAGGTCACACGGGTGCGCTCGTTGGCCTTGGACGCCTGGTCAATGGTGGCGACCACCGTCTTGATTGAGGCGGCGATGTGCCGGGAACTGTCGGTTGAGGCTTCGGCCAGCTTGCGGATTTCTTCTGACACCACAGCAAAACCCTTCCCGGCCTCTCCGGCATGGGCAGCTTCAATGGCGGCGTTCATGGCCAGCAGATTGGTCTGACCGGCCAGCTCATCGATCACGTCGGCCATTTCCAAAATCGCCCCGATGCTTTGCGGAATCTCGTTGATCTTCCGGTTTGCTTCCTCAAAAACGAGGCGGCCGGTTTCGGACACTTGAACCAGCTCCTTCACCGAATCGAGGTCTTTCAGCATCGTGGCCCGCATCTGGTCGAGAGACTGCACCATTCCCAGAACCGAAGCGCTGGAGTGCGAGTTCACCTCAAGCTGTTCGCCGATTTTGCGGTTGAGATCGCCGATGTTGTGGCCGATTTTGCCCACCAGCTCTACCGACTGCGCAATCTTTTCATCCAAAAGGTGAATTTGACTTTCCATCGAGCCGGTATTGGCACCGATTTGGGTAATGGCCGCGGTGGCGTCGCTGGTCGAATCGACAAGGGAATTTTTCATGGCCACATTAGCTTGCGAAACGTGCTGGATCTCCTGCAAGGTTGTGGTCAGCGTGTCCATGAACTGGTTCAGATTGGCCGAGAGCGTGCCTATCTCGTCCTTGCGGGTCAAGTTCGAGCGGTTGGTCAGGTCTCCATCCTTGAGGATGGAAATGTTGTGCTCCACCGAAATAATGGCCCGAGCCAAGCCGTTGGCAAGCAAAAACGCCAAGAGGAGAGTGAGAATGAGAATCACCGCCAGCATCACCACGGTCAGCTGAGAAGCCTGGGCACTGGCCTCGACAACAACAGCGTCAATGATGAGAAACTGGTCTTCGATGGTTTTGATGGAACGGCGGAGGGTGTCGTTCATGGTTTCCAGCGAGGTCAAGAAGGCCACCGTGTTCGGGAGAGCTTTCGCAGTCAGATAACCGCGCTTTACGGGTGCAATGTCGAAGGTGTAAAAGTCAAGGATTTTCCGCTCGCCGACAAACAGGAATACTTGGGCGGCGTCGGCCACGAGAGGCTGGTACTTTTCCAAAAACACAATCAGCCGCTGGTCGGCCAGTTCCTTCAGGCCGCGGACGGCCTCAAGGGCCACCGTCACATCTTCTCCGATGGTGGTGATGGCGGTCATGGTCTCGAGACTGGCAAAGGCCTGATCCACCTCGGCTGAGGCCGCATTGAGGGCGTTCAGCTTGTCGCGAAAGGGCTCGTACGGCAGCCGGTTGACCGCAATCGAGAGTTTTTCTACGGCCATCGACAGCTGGCCCAGCACGTTTTTATCCCTTTGCAGCTGGCTGGAAAAATTGCTGCTGACCATAAACACACCGGTGCCAGCAGACATCAGCACCATGATTCCTGCCACACCTCACAAAAAAAAACCGGCCCTCAAGGGACCGGTCAAAAAGCGAACCGGGTCCTCAGGACCCGGTTCGTGGCCTAGAACATCGCGGCGTATTTGGCGATGTTGTCTTTCTTGAAGACGAAGGGGACGCCCATGACGCTTTCGCCGTTGGCTCCAACCTTGATGTTGCCCATGCGGCCGGCCTTGACGACAGGCAATGTAGGTGGCGCTGTAGCCCAGGTCAATGGGGTTCCAAAGAGCCATCTGTCCGCACACGTCGGCTTCAATGTAGGCCTTCATTTCGGAGGGAAGTCCCAGACCGGTCAGCTGAACCTTGCCGGTCAGACCGTTGTCCTGAATGGCCTTGGCAGCAGCAGCAACACCGATGGTGGTGGGGGAAATGATGCCCTTGAGGTTGGGATAGGTCTTGAAGAGGCCCAAGGTCTCGCGGTAGGACTTGTCGGAAGAGTCATCACCGTAGACGGTGGCGACGAGCTTGACGTCCTTGTACTTAGCCTGCTTGAGGGTGGTCTTCATGGCTTCGATCCAAGCATTCTGGTTGGTAGCCTGGCTGGTAGCCGAAACAATGGCGATTTCGCCCTTGAAGCCGATCATTTCACTGATCAGCTGAACCTGCTGGCCGCCAATGAGGGGGGTTTCCGAGGGAACAAGGTTGATCATGCGGCCGTCTTTGGAGACGCCGGAGTCAAAGGAGACGACCTTGATGCCGGCCTTCATGGCCTTCTTCAGAACGGGAACCAGCGCGTCGGCGTCGTTGGCCGAAATGGCGATGGCATCCACTTTCTGAGCAATCAGGGAGTCAACAATTTCGATCTGGCCTTCGGCCGTGCTCTGGCTGGGACCCTGGTACAGAATCTGAACTCCACCGATTTCCTTGGCAGCTTCCATGGCGCCGTCGCGGGCCGCTTCGAAGAAGCCGTTGCCGAGGCTCTTAACCAGAATGGCAATCTTCAGGTCAGCACCGAACGCCGATCCACCGATCAGAGCGAACATCAGGAACAGAGCCGTAACAAATCTTCCGTGTTTCATTGAACACCTCCAGTGTTTTGTAGGTTCATGGTAGGCCCAGGGTCCGGAACGCGATAGGTTCCGATTCTACGGTCTTGGTGCCCCATTCTACGATCAGCGGCCAGAGGGATACTGCCCGAACCGCTTATGGTACAAACGGGCAAAGTACCGGGTGCTTTTATAGCCGACAGCAGAGGCCACCTCTTTAACCTGGCTTCCGGGCCGTGTCAGCAGCTCACGGGCCAAGTCCAGGCGCAGAATGGACAAACGCTCGCTGATGGTGGACTGAGTCAGCTTGTGATAAACCGAAGAAAGGTAGTTAGGGCTCAGGCCAAGAACCGAGGCAATGTCGGGCACCCGGACTTCGGAACGCAAATTCTGCTTCAAGTATTGGTCGACCTTTTCGACCACCCTGGTCTGCGAGTCGGCGGAACGACGAAGGTCGGGTAACTCCGCCCTGGTAGCAGCCACCAAGCCATCGGCCCAGGCGATAAGCTCGGCCGTGCCGCTCACCGAGGCGGCCGGGGGTTCCAGTCCGGTACGAAAAGCCAGAAAGCGCGAGGCTGCTTCGAGAAATACCGTGGCCGAGCCTACCGAGGCGAAGGTATCACGCAAGGTTTGCGCCTGTGCCTCAAGGGCGGGAATTTCGCCGCGTTCGCGGGTCTGCAGGAACGCTTCGATTTGCTCAGGAAGCAGCAGCAGGGCCTGTGGCAATGGCTTCAGACGGCGCTCAACGGCAGCCAAGGGATGAAGCACTCCCGTTCCCAAAAGGATGCGCTGGGGGCTCAACCGCCCCAAAGTCTTCAAGGCCTCCAGAAATTCTTCCCACGAGGACAGTTCCTCGGACACCAGCCCCGTCAGCCGCCGCGAGCCGGCCGCCGACTGCTTGATCAGAATGCCCAGGCTTTCCTTCAGGTGTCCCGCCGCATTGCGAGCATCGATATCGGCAGATTCCCAGGCCGCTGCCACAAAGAACTGGTCGGCGGACGAATTCCAGGCGGCTGTCAGAAGTGAGCCGGCGAAAGGCTCGGCGAGCAACAGGCGCACCTGGCGCAGGGCCTCGCTCTGGTGCCCATCACGCTCGAGCCGGGAACAATCGGCCCCGCTGTCACAGCGCACCGCCATCAGCCACGCACCCTGAATGGGAAAACCCTCGGCCGCTCCCGCCGAAGGGGAAGCCAGTGCGGCCACCAACGAGTGTTCAAACTGAAGCGAGGCCTCGCGTTTTTCTGTTTCGATGCTTTTGATCAGGGGAATCAGCACCTCGGCCAGATTGGCAGGTCCTGCCGGCTTCAAAAGATAGGAGGAAACCCCCAACGCCAAGGCTTCGCTGGCGTACTCGAACTCGGCGTAGCTGGTGAGAATAATCCATCGGGTTTTAAAACCTGCCTTGCGGGCCTTTCGGATGGCGGCCAGCCCGTTCAACCCCGGCATGCGGATATCGACAAAGCACAGGTCGGGCTGGTACCGGGCCAAGGCGGTCAGCATCTCCTCACCATTAGCCGCTTCCGCCACCACGGTTAAACCCAGACTCAACTCCTCGATCATGCTGCGCAGACCGAAACGCACCAAGTGCTCGTCGTCGGCAATCAGAACTTTCACAAACGGGCCCCCTGAGTTTTCAGCACAATTTCCACGGTGCATCCCTGCCCTGGAGCCGAGTCGATCAAGAAGGACGAACCTGGATACGCCAGTTCCAGCCTTTTAGTAACATTGGAGAGACCCACCCTCGACGCGGCGTCGTGAGTCTTCAGGTCGAACCCGGCACCATTGTCCCGAATGACGATGCGGACTCCGCTGTTTGGTGTCCCCTGGGCGGTGATCACCAGCCGCCCCTGCCCCGGCATCAGCTCAATACCGTGGATCAGGGCGTTTTCTGCCAGCGGCTGAAGCAGCAGTTTCGGCAGGCGCAGGCCGGCGCAGGAATCGTCGCAGCTGACCTCGTACTCAAATCGCTCGCCAAAGCGCAATTTTTGCAGCACCAGGTATTTACGGACAAAGGCCAACTCTTCCGAAAGGGTCACCGTCTGAGAATGGTCTAGGGTGTAGCGCAGCAGATCCTTCAAATCGAGCACGGCGGCTTCCAGCCCGTTGCGGTTTCCCATACGGTTGAGCCCGATCAAGCCGTTGAGCACATTGTACAAAAAATGGGGTTGAATGCGGGCTTGAAGCGACTGCAGCTCGGCTTCGCGCAACTCAATTAGTTCGCGGTATTTGAGGTAGTTGTCAATGCTGAGGGCCGAGAAATCGGCATAGCTGCGCAGCAGAATAAAGTCCAGATCGGTGAAGGCCGCCTTGTGCGGTCCCGTGACAGCCACCAGCAGACCGTGGGCCCCCGTTCCCGAAGGCAGGGGACTGATAATCCTGGAAGAAAACAAACTCTGTTCCGACCCGGCAACCACCAGCTCGGCCCGGGTACCAATCGAAGCCAGCAAGGCCTGAAGGGTTTCTGGATGTTCCAGAATTCCCACGGCCAGGGCTGGCTGTTCCCCCAAAACGTCTCCAGGACGAGGCAGAAAGGCAACGCCGTCGGCCCCCGTTTCGCGCCGTGCGGTTTCGACAATGATTTTGCGGATCAGCGAGAGGTTGACCTCGGAGTCGATTTCCGAACCGATGTCCCGCGTGACGTGCAGTATGCGGTCGACATTGACTTTCAGCTCATCGGCCAGGTTGTTGATGTCGCGGGCCAGGTCGCCCAGCTCATCACGCGAAATGACCCCGATATGGTGCGAAAAGTCTCCTCGGGAAATGCCCGCCATACCGGCTTTGAGGGTTTTCATATTCCGCAAAATGCGGTTGCCGAACACAATGGCCAGGCTCAACGACACCACCACCGAAAACAGGGTGATGGCCAGAAACGACCAGGTGAGGGCATTTCTGGTCTCGTTGACCCGGGCCGTGATGGCGTTGACGAAGTGGTTCATGTAGCTTTCAAAGTTGTTTTTCAGGTAGTACGAGGCCGACCGAACCTCGGAAAACAGCCCTGAGATCTTGAGGTCGTCCGAGGTGACAATCCGCAGGTAGTAGTCGTCGCGGGCTAGAATTCCCGAGGTGGCCAACTTGTGAAACCCTTCGTTCACCGAGTCCAGGCGGCCAAAGGCCTTGTCGCTCATCGTATTGGCAGTTTTGTATTCGTCCCTGACAGTGCCATCGGTCTGCGCCAAGGCTCGGATGGTCGGGTCGGCCATAAAAGCACGGAAGGCCGCACGGAATTCGCCTACCGACCCTTCCCAGTTGGCGAGGGTGGTGTCAAACTTTTCGTAGTAGAACACGTCTTTGAGCCGGCTGTAGGTGTCGGGAGAAAAGGCGGTAATGGAAAGGTCTTTCAACAGCGTGAACATGGCGCGCGAGCGGGTAATCACCTCGGCACCACGTTCGGCCGTGGTCTGGTACCGCTGCAGTTCGGCCATGGCGAACAAGGACAAAAACACGATCAGCAGAATGTTCAGGAACACACTGCCGAGAATTCCTATGAATTTGTCCCTGATGCGCATGGAGGAACTATAGCTTTTTCTGTGCTTTCATCTCAACCGAGTTGCGCAGGCCTTTGAGGGCCATGGGTACCAGAATGGCGAAGATCAACAGCGCACCGGTGAGAATGTTCATCACCCGTCCCGGAACGTTGAGCAGGCTCATACCGAACTTCAGGAACCCCAGAACGAAGGTGGAAAGGATGACCCCGATCATGGTGCCCTCGCCGCCGGTGATGGCAATGCCGCCCAGAATGACAATGGTGATGACCTCAAACTCCAGGCCCGTTCCGATATTGGGCCGTGTGCTGAGAATTCGTGAGGTGAGCAACACCGAAGCCAGCCCGCAGAACAGGCCGGTAACAGCAAAGATCTGAAAGCGGATGCGGTCGACGGGCACACCCGAAAAACGGGCGGCCTGCAGGTTGCAGCCGATGGCATAGGTTTGGCGTCCAAAAGACGTGCGGTGCAGGATGTACCCCGCACCCAAGGCCAGAACCGCCATCAGTACCAGCTCGAAGGGAATGGGAGAGTCGCCGATGTACCCTTGGCCGAAGAAATCGAAGCCTTCGGGGTATTTTGTGTAGGCTTGGTCGCCCAGAATGGCGTAGGCAATCCCCCGAAACAGTGACATGGTACCCAGGGTGACGGCGATGGACGGAATTTTGAACTTGGTGATGAGGTAACCGTTCAAACTGCCCATGGCCAGACCCGACAGCAGTCCAATGACCACCAAGGTGGGAGCGTCCGCCCCGGCTGCCGAGGCCATTCCCATAAACACCGACGAAAGGGCCACAATGGAAGCCACCGAGATGTCGATGTCACCGGCAATGATGACAAAGGCCATCAGCAGCGCAATGATTGCTTTTTCAGAAAAGTTGAAGGTGGTGTCGAGCAGGTTCACGGGGTCCAGAAAGTACGGTGACAGAAAGGAATTGGTGATCACCACAGCGGTCAGAATCAGAATCAGCACCGTTTCCCACTTCATAAGCACCGAAAAGATACGGTAGCGGAAGTCGCGACCGAGGTCGAAACGCCGGTTTTCGTTGATATTGGTCTTTTCCATTTACAAAACCCTCCGGGCCAGGGCCAGGCGTTCTGAACGCTGGGCCATAATCGTGTTGGCCACGATGGCGGCCAGGATGACGAACCCTTGGATCGCCATTTGGAAGAAAGGAGACAGGTTGATGACGGTCAGGGCGTTGTTGATGATACCCAGGAAGATGGCCCCCAGCACCACCCCCATGACGGTTCCGGAACCGCCGGCGATGCTCACTCCGCCGATGACGCAGGCCGCCACGGTGGCCAGTTCAAACCCGGAGGCAGTGTCGTTCTGAGCAGCCGCATAGCGGGCCACATAGAGCAGTCCGGCGAACCCGCTGACCAGCCCGCTAAGCGAGAACACCAGAAAGTTCACTTTCTTGTCCTTGATTCCCACATACTTGGCGGCGGTTTTATTCCCGCCCAGCGCGTAGATTTCACGGCCTGTGCGGGTCAGATTCATAAACCACGCAAACAGGAGCACCACCAGCACCATGTACCAGATGATGGCCGAGACCCCCAGAAACTTCGCGTCGGGTATCATACGGAACCCTTCGGTCATTTCATGGGCGCTGATCCACTCGCCCCCCGACATCAGAAAGATGGCACCTCGATAAATACTGATGGTACCAAGGGTTGCAATGATGGATGAAATACCTGCCAACCCGACCAGCGTGCCGTTGAACGCCCCCATGGCCAGGCCGGCCCCCAGGGCAATCAGAACCACCAGCGGAATGGGCATGGTCGGATCCAGCTTGTTGACCAACGCGGCGCACATGCCCGACAACCCCATAATGGAGGCCACCGAAAGGTCGATGCCGCCGGTAAGAATGACCAGGTACTGCGCCAGACCCACCATGATCAGCAGCGCCGTGTCGTTGAGAATATCCGTCAGATTGCCCAGCGAGGCAAAGGCGGGTGATCGCAGGCTGACGGCAAGGAACAGCAGGGCGATCAGGCCCACCAGGGTCACTTCCCGCTTTTTCAAAAAATCTTTCATGAGGGGCTCCTGTCGGCGTGGCGGCCGATGGCCGCGTGCATAATGGTTTCAGAGTCGGCCTGACCGCGGTCAAAACCTCCGGCCAGACGGCCTTCGTGCATGACCATCACCCGGTCGGCCATGCCCAGCACTTCGGGCAGTTCGGAAGAGACGAGGATAATGGCCATGCCCTGCTTGGCCATTTTGAAAATGTACTGGTACACGGCCCACTTGGTGGCAATGTCGATACCCTTGGTCGGTTCGTCCAGAATCAGAATTTCAGGCTCGGTGGCCAGCCACTTGGCCAAGACCACTTTCTGCTGGTTGCCGCCCGAAAGCGACAGAACCTTTTGCTCGTAGCTGGCCGCCCGTATTTCGAAACGCTTGCCGAAGTCGCCGGTCATCGCCTGTTCTTTCTTGCGGTCAATCACCCCTAGACGGCCGATTTTATCGATCTGGGGCAGGGTGATATTTTCGCGGATGGACATTTTGATGACCGCGCCTTGGTTCTGACGGTCTTCGGGAACGTAGCCGATTTTGTGGCGGATGGCGTCCTGGATGGAATGCAGGTGTGACACCTTGCCGTTGATTTGGATTTCCCCCTCGTCGGGAGGGGCAATACCGACGATGGCGTTCATGATGTCGGACCGACCAGAGCCGACCAGGCCGAAAAAGCCCAGAATTTCGCCCTTGTGCAGGTTGAAACTGATGTCTTTGAAAATGCCTGTTTTGCCTAGACCCTTCACCTCGAGGATGGTAGCGCCTTTTTCGATGTGTTCTTTGGGGAACAGCTGGTCGATGCTGCGGCCCACCATCATTTTCACAAGACTGGCCGTGTCGGTTTCCGCCAGGAGTCCCGAGCCGATGAACTTGCCGTCGCGAAGTACGGTGTAGGAATCAGCAATTCCAAACACTTCTTCAAACTTGTGGCTGATGAAAATAATGGTTTTACCGGCGGCCTTGAGCTGGTGGATGATTTCAAAAAGCTCTTCCACTTCGCGCAGGGACAGGGCCGAGGTCGGTTCGTCCATAATGACCACACGGGCTTCCATGGAAAGCGCTTTGGCGATTTCGACCATGTGTCGGCCGGCCACCGAAAGGTCCCGCACCAGTGTCTTGGGGTCTTCCTTCATGCCCAACTGGTCCAAAATGGCCTGGGTTTTTTTGCGCATGGCCGGGTGGTCCAGGAACCCGAGCTTCGTGCGGGCCTGGTGGGCCATCCAGATATTCTCGGTGATCGACAGGTCGGGGAACATCACCGCTTCTTGGTGGATGGCGGCGATTCCAGCATGCTGTGAGTCGGTCGGTCCGTGAAAGTGAACGGCCTTGCCGTCCAGAAGGAACTCACCGGCGGTAGGCCGGTAAATCCCCGTCAAAATCTTAACGAGCGTCGATTTACCCGCGCCATTTTCTCCGATCAGCGCGTGGATCTGCCCTTCTTCCAAGCGGAAATCCACATGGTCGAGGGCTTTGATGCCCGGGAAGTACTGGGAGACTCCCTTCAGTTCTAGTACGGTCTTGGCCATGGCACACCCCTGTTGAGATTACCCATGGTATGCCCAGACCGTCAGGTAGCATATGCCAAAGTTCTACGATTCGGGTACGGCATTCTACGCCGGGAAATTCATTCCCCTTGGGCATTGTTTTCAGTACTGTAGGGACATGTTTGAAAAATCATCACTCGCTCTTATGAACGACCGCTACTCCTGTCGTAGCTTCGATGGGTTGCCAGTTTCGGCCGGGAACCTCGCGGCCTTGGAGAGGTTTGTCCAGAATTTACCGGCCGGTCCCTTCGGCGGTCGGCACCGTTTTGACCTCATCGCTGCCCAGGAGGGAGATTCGTCGCTGTTGAAGGGTTTGGGCACCTACGGCTTTATCAAAGGGTTCAGCGCCTTTGTCGTCGGGGTGATGGGCGAGGGCGAACACAACCTGGAGGATTTCGGGTTCCAACTGGAACTGATTGTCCTGAAAATCTGTGAATTGGGCTTGGGTTCTTGCTGGCTGGGAGGAACGTTCAATCGTGGCCGCTTCGCCAAGGTGGCAGGAGTCAACGAGACTTCCCGAAAGACCGTTCCTGCAGTGATCGCCCTGGGAAACATCGCCACCACGGCTGACCCGAGAAATGGCAAAATCCGTCTTGCCGTCGGTGGCAACGCCCGCAAAGCCCCCCAGGAATTGTTTTTCGAAAACGACCTTTCGAACCCCATGACCCCGGAAACCGCCGGTGAGGCCTGGTCAAGAACACTGGAAGCCGTCCGCTTTGGTCCTTCGGCCAGCAACAAACAACCCTGGAGATTGGTCAGAAGTCTGCCTCAGGGGAGCACACCAAGATGGCATCTGTACCTGAGCCGGACACCGGGCTATGGCAACGGCTGGGTCACCAGACTGGCCAAAGTCGCAGATATCCAGCGCATCGACATGGGGATCGCCCTGGCCCATTTCCAGCTGGCTGCCGTCGAAATGCGCCTGCCGGGAAATTGGAAGGCCGAAATTCCCGGTCTCGAGCTTCCCCGTGAATGGGAATATGTCGCTACCTGGGTCTGCGACTAGAGAAAAGTGCATCACACCGCAAACCTTTGTGTATGGGAGGATCGCTCTACCGGGTTCATCATGAAAGCATGAAGACTACCGAAAAAGAAGCGGTCGAGGGGCTGATAGCCCTTTCGAACCAATATGGTACCGGAACCGACTATGTCATAGCCGGAGGCGGCAACACTTCCTGGAAAAGCGATTCGGTGCTGTGGGTCAAAGGCTCCGGCCAGTCGCTGTCCACCATCCAAGCGGATGGATTTGTGAAAGTAAACCGCCAGGCGCTGGCAGCTCTGTGGGCCAAGACCCTGCCGTCGGACACCGACGAACGGGAAAAACAGGTGCTGGCCGAGCTGATGGCCGCCCGCCTGCCCGGGGAAGAGCACAAAAGACCCAGCGTCGAAACCTTGCTCCATGACCTGATGCCGTTCACTTATGTGGTGCACACCCATCCCACCCTCGTCAACGCCATCACCTGCGCCCAGGACGGCGAAAAGACTTTCCAGCGTTTGTTTGCCAAAGAAGCCGTGTGGATCCCCCTGGTGAACCCCGGTTACATTCTGTCGAAGATTGTCAAAGATGCCCTCGAGGGTTTTCAGAAAAAGAACGGCAAAATACCTGCGATCATCTTCATGCAGAACCATGGCATCGTCGTGGCGGGAAACACCGCGGCTGAGATCGATGCTGCCTATGCCCGCATCATGAAAACCATCCGAGCCGAAGTGAAAACCCAGGCCGACTTGGCCCCCCTGCCCGTGGATGCCGCAGCGGAAGCCCGGTTCCTGGCGGCCCTGTTACCCGAGGCCAAGAAGGCCCTGGCGGCGGAATCGTTGTTCCTCTCCCGGGTCACCGGCAAAACCGCTCTGGCTCTGGCCGCTGACACCGCCGGCTTTGCCCCCCTTTCTTCGGCCTATTCGCCCGACCACATTGTCTATATGGGAGTTTCACCGATCCGGGTCGACAGCCCGGCCGAACTCCCGGCTGCCTTCGCCGCCTACCAGGCCAAGTGGAAAAAGGCGCCCCGGGTGGTACTGGCCAAGGGACTAGGAGCGTTCTGTATCGGCCCCACAGAAAAGACGGCTGCCCAGGCCCACCTGCTGTTCCTTGACGCGGCTAAGATCGCGGTGACCACCCCCAGCTTTGGCGGCCCCCGGTTCATGACCCCGGAACACATCGACTTCATTGTCAACTGGGAAGTAGAAGCGTTCCGCTCCCAGGTTAGTAGCAAGTAAAACAAAGGAGATTGTATGTACAAATATCTGACCGATGACCAGATCAAGGCCAACTATGCGGCGGCCAAGCAAACTTATGCGCTGTTGGGAGTTGACACCGACAAGGCCCTCAAAGATGCGGCCGCGGTTCCCCTCAGCCTGCATTGCTGGCAGGGCGATGACGTCACCGGCTTCGAAAAGGCCACCGACGGTCTGACGGGCGGCATTATGGCCACGGGCAACCACCCGGGCCGGGCCCAGAACGGCGAACAGCTGAGGGCCGACCTCGACCTGGCCGCCTCGCTGATTCCCGGCACCAAGAAGGTCAACCTTCACGCCCTCTATGCCGAAACCGAGGGCAAGAAGGTTCCCCGTGACGAGGTAGGACCGGAACACTTCACCAAGTGGATTGCTTGGGCCAAGAAGGCCAAACTCGGCCTCGACTTCAACCCTTCGTACTTCAGCCACCCTCTGGCCGCCTCGGGTTTCACGCTGTCGCACGCCGACAAGAAAACCCGCGAATTCTGGATCCGCAACGGCATTCAAAGCCGCAAAATCGCCACCGCCATGGGCAAAGCCACGGGTATGCCGGCCGTGAACAACCAGTGGATTCCCGATGGTTCGAAGGACCTGCCGGCCGACCGCCTGTCGCCCCGGTTGCGGCTCAAGGATTCCCTCGACGCCATCTTTGCCGAAAAGGCCGACCCGAAACTGCTGATTGATGCCGTCGAGTCCAAGCTGTTCGGTATCGGCAGCGAAAGCTATGTCGTGGGCAGCCACGAGTTCTACACCGCATACGCCGTTCAGAACCAGATGCCCCTGTGCCTCGACATGGGCCACTTTCACCCCACCGAAACCATCGCCGACAAAATCAGCGGTCTGCTCCCGTTTGTACCCGGACTGCTGCTGCATGTCAGCCGCGGGGTACGCTGGGATTCGGACCATGTGGTCATCTATAACGAGGATGTCCAGGCTGTGTTCAACGAGATCAACCGGTCCGGAGCCTGGAAAAAGGTGTGGGTCGCCCTCGACTTCTTCGACGCCAGCATCAACCGCATTATGGCCTGGACCGTCGGTGCCCGCGCGGCCCGCAAAGCCATGCTGTCGGCCCTGCTGGAACCCGCCAAACTGCTCAAGGACGAGGAGAAGGCCGGACATTTCGGTGCCCGTCTTGCCTTGATGGAAGAACTGAAGAACCTGCCTTTGACGGCCGTCTGGGACCAGCTGTGCCTCGACCAGGGCGTGCCCACCGGCACCAACTGGATCAACGTCAGCGACAAGTACGAAGCCGACGTGCTGCTCAAGAGGTAAGTTGACCGAACCTCGACGGGGTGGTATGGTATGGTATGACCATGACATACCGTACCACCTTCGCCCTCGATTCTCTGGCAATGCAGCGGCTTAAAACGCTGTCCGCCCGCTGGCACATCTCCCAGGCGGAAGTGATCCGCCGCGCCCTGGAAAAGTTGGAGCAGGAACCTGGTCCTGCCGAAACCGATTTAGTGCGAGAACTGGCCGCCTACCACGCTCAGGGCGGACTGGATTCCAGCGTTGCTGAGGCTTGCATTGCGGAAATCAACGAGGATCGGAAAACGTGGCGGGAATGATTTGCTTGGACACCAACTACCTCATCCGTTCCTTGGTGGCAGGAACTGCTCCAGCGGCTCAAGTCGCCCTTTGGTTGCAACAGCGCATACCGCTGACCCTATCCACGATCGCCTGGTATGAGTTCTGCTGCGGCCCCCTCACCCCCAAGGACCATCAGATGGCCCAACGGATTCTGACCGGAGGTCTGTTACCGTTTGGACCGGAGCAGGCGGTCGAATCGGCTCGCTTGTTCAACGGGGCGCAGCGCAAGCGCGCATTGAAGGTCGACGCCATGATTGCGGCAACGGCTTTGTTGGCTCAGATTCCGCTAGCCACCGAGAATCACGATGATTTTCTGGTATTTGTACCGCTTGGCTTGGAGTTGTTGCCAAGCTAGGGACCCGACGGACTTTCTGCTTATGAAGCAATACTAGAAAGCAAAACGAAAGCATTTAGCAACTTTTACGAAAGTTAATACTAGACAACTCGACAGACAAGGGATAATCTGGTGTCAAGGAAGAACCATGATTGCTCCCAATAAGCTGACCTTGATCAAGCAGATGGCCGACACCGTGCGCGGTTTGTCGATCGACGCCATCCAGAAAGCCAATTCCGGCCATCCCGGCTTGCCCCTGGGCTGTGCCGAAATCGGATCACTCCTCTACTCGGAGATTCTGAAACACCACCCGGCCCATCCCGACTGGATTGACCGCGACCGCTTTGTCCTTTCGGCCGGTCACGGCTCGATGTTTCTGTACAGCCTGTTGGGCCTCTGCGGCTACGGCACCACGGTGGAAGACATGGCCGCCTTCCGTCAGTTCGGCTCACGCACCCCCGGCCACCCCGAGTATGGCCTGACAGCCGGTGTGGAAACCACCACGGGTCCCCTGGGAGCTGGTTTCGCCACTGCGGTAGGTATGGCCATGGCCGAGACCAGGCTGGCTGCCACGTTCAATACGGCTCAATGCGCCATCATCGATCACCACACCTTCGTATTGGCCGGCGACGGCTGCATGCAAGAAGGTGTGACCTCGGAGGCGGCCAGTTTGGCGGGGCACCTGGGCCTGGGCAAGCTGATCTGTTTTTACGATTCCAACCACATCACCATTGAGGGCCACACCGACGTTTCCTTTACCGAAGACGTGGGTGCCCGTTTCCTTTCGTATGGCTGGCAGGTGCTGCACGTCGACGGGTACGATCTGCCTGGTCTGACCGATGCTGTGACCGCAGCCAAGGCTGAAACTGCCAAACCCACCCTGATCATTGCCAAGACGGTGATCGGCAAGGGCAGCCCGAACAAGGCCGACAGCCACGAGGTGCACGGGGCCCCGCTGGGTGCCGACGAGGTGACCGCCACCAAAAAAGCCCTGGGGCTCGACGCCAACCAGAGCTTCCAGATTCCCTCCTCGGTGGTCGGGTTTCTTGCCGAACGTACCCACGGCTGGCAAGACGGCTACCAAGCCTGGCAGAAGCGTTTTGAAACCTGGGGACAGGCCAACCCCGACCTGTTGGCCCTTTGGAAAACCACCATGGAGGCCACAACCCCTCACCACGCCTCCAAACTGCCTGCTGTTTCCTGGCCGACTGCCGCTGTGGGCGATAAGTTGGCGACCCGGGCCGCCAGCGGTAAAAGCCTGCAGGCTGCCGCGGCTGCCCTCCCCTTCCTGATCGGCGGTTCGGCCGACCTGGCCCCCTCCAACAACACCGAACTCAAGGGTCAGGGCGACTACCAGAAAGGCAACCGCCTGGGCCGCAACCTCCATTTCGGAATTCGCGAACACGCCATGGGCAGCATCATCAATGGTCTGACCCTTCATGGCGGTGTCAAAGCCTACGGGGCCACATTTATGGTGTTCGCCGACTACATGCGCCCCAGCTTACGCCTGGCCGCGCTGATGAAAATCCCGTCGATCTTTGTGCTGACCCACGACTCCATTTGGGTGGGTGAAGATGGCCCCACCCACCAGCCTGTGGAACACCTTTCCAGCCTGCGGGTCATTCCCGGCCTGGAAAACCTGCGCCCCGCCGACGTGGAAGAAACCACCTTCGCCTGGGAACTGGCCCTCTCGAAGGGCTTCGGTGCCCATGCCCCTACCGTGTTCGGCACCCGTAGAAACCCCGGTGAGTGGAATGAATCGGGTCCCACCACCCTGGTGCTGACCCGACAGAACCTCACCGTGTTCGCCAAACCGGAAGGCTGGCGCGAAACTGTGCGGAAGGCTGGTGCCTACGCCGCCTTCGACACACCCAAGCCCCAGCTTGTCATTCTGGCCACCGGCTCGGAAGTTGGTTGCGCTCTTGAAGCTGCTGCCGCACTGAAAAATGAGGGCAAGGCCGTCCGTGTTCTGTCGGTTCCCAGTCTGGACCGCTTCCGGGCCGCCTGGAACCGAGGCGACATTGTTGGTCAGAAGGCTTGGATTCCTACGGGCGTTCCGGTCTTTGCCATCGAAGCGGCCGATTTCCAAAGCTGGGCGGAATTTGTGCCCCGCAACCACTTTGTGGGAGTGACAGGCTTTGGCGAATGCGGCCCCGGCGAAACCGTTGCCAAGCATTTTGGTGTCACTGCCGCTGGGCTGCGGGCAACCATCCTGGCCCGGCTGTAGAAAGCGTCCCCCGTTACCGTTTGCGGCCGACGGGGGGCACACCCTTTTTCAAAATGATGTTGCCGTACTTCACGGTTTCACCGGTCATGACCACGGCGTAGGCTTTTCGGGCTCTGTCGTAAAAGTCAAAGCGGTCAATTCGGGTGATGGCCGGCGATCCTGGCCACCGTTTGTCGATAGGCTTGCGGTAGGCTTTTTCCACCAAGGGATCAAGAGTGTCTCCCGAAACTGCAGCCATCATTACCAACGGGTCAGGTACATAGGTGTCCAGGTTCATGAGTTGAAGGATGCCGTCGAGCAACTCAGGAATTCGAATTCCATCGGCCCGGATGACCCGGGGATTGAACGTGTCGCCGGGAAAGAAGGCATCAGCCAAGACCAACTCGTCTCCGTGCCCCATCCGGTACAATACCGTAATGAGCTCGGGAGAAAGACAGGGAGAAATTCCAATCAACATAAGGGACTCCTTAGCGTTACACGATTTCTTTCGGAGCGCTTGAAGTGACATTCCGCCACTTGGCATAGGCTGCTTCGCTCAGGCCATCGGGCCGGGGCTCGAAGACCTTGGTTCCAAACGAGTTGGCCACAGCGGCTCGCCCCTGCGCGGTTGCGCTGAAGATGCCCAAAGCCTTGAGCTGGGAAACGATGCTGCCTAGAGCCGTTGTCTCCGCAGGCCCGGTTTTTACCGTGCGCCCGATCACGGTGGCCGTAACCTCAGCCAACAGTCTGTTGCGGGCTCCGCCTCCGACCAGCCACAGTTCCGGGAACCTTTGGGTGGTGATGGCTTCGAGCTCATCGAGACTCTGACGGAACATGCAGGCCAGGCTTTCCAGAATACACCGAAGAATGGCGGCACGATCGCCAGGGACACTTTGCCCGGTGGCCTTGCAGTAGGCTTGAATGCGCCCGGGCATATCTCCGGGGGTGGCAAACAGGCTGTGATTGACGTCGATATGGTGCTTCCAGGCCGGGGCCGTATAGGCCAGATCGACCAGGGCACCATGGTCCAAAGCCACACCGTCACGCTCCCACCAGCGCTTGCATTCCTGAAGCAGCCACATTCCCATGATATTGCGCAGGGCCAGATTGGTGCCGTCGGAACCAGCTTCGTTCGAGATGCCGGCCAGGCGGCTGGCTTCGGATAATACGGGAGCCTTGAGCTCGGCACCCATGACCGACCAGGTACCGCAGCTGACAAAAACAAACGATTCACCGGGTTTGGTGACGGCAGGAACCGCCAAAGCCGCCGACTCGGTGTCATGACTGGGAACCACTGCAACAGGCGTGCCGGGGGCCAAGCCCAGATCGGCCGCCAGCTCAGCGGTGACCGGCCCCAGCAGGGTTCCCGGCTCCACGATGGGTTGCATCAGGTTTCGGGGAAGCCGCAACAGGGTGAACAGCGCGTCAGCCCACTGCGGCTGGCCTGCCACCAGCAGTTGTGATGTGCTGGCAATGGTCCGTTCTGCGGCCTTGATGCCGGTCAGAAAGTAATTGAACAGGTCGGGAGTGAATAGGAGAGTTGCTGCCTTGTCGAAAAACGCAGGGTCTTTTTCCAAAGCACCGGCCAACTGGTAAACAGTGTTGAACCAGGCGTCTTGAATTCCCGTCTGACGGAACAAGGTTCCTTCACCCAGCAGCTGTGACAGGCGCTCGACCTGACCATCGGTCCTTTTGTCCCGGTAGTGAACCGGGTTGCCGATGAGATGGCCGGCACTGTCGAGCAGCCCGAAGTCCACCCCCCAGGTATCGACGGCCAAAGACGAGATGGTATCACCCGGGGGGAGGGTCCGGGACGCCTCGCGGATACCCGTCTTGATTTCATGGAAGAGCCGCAGGGTGTCCCAGTAAAGAGTGCCCCGCACCTCCACCGGCACGTTGTCGAACCGGTGGATTTCGTGGAGCGAGACCTTCTTTTGCTGAGGATCCCAGGACCCACGGATGACCCGGCCGCCCGAGGCGCCCAGGTCAATCGCTAGAACGTGGGTCATTTGTAGAGCGGACCGTAGGCAGCGCAGGCGCGATAGTCGGCACTTTCGGCGTCAGCGGTTCCAAAGGCCGCCCAGGAAGCGGGGCGGAAGACCTTTTCGGCGGGGACGTTGTGCATGCAGACGGGGATGCGCAGAAGGGCACACACCGCGATCAGATCGGCACCGATGTGACCGTAGCTGAAAGCACCATGGTTGGCACCCCAGTTGTTCATCACCGAGTACACGTCGCGGAAGGCACCTTCACCGGTGAGGTTGGGGGCGAACCACGTCGAAGGCCAGGTGGGGTTGGTGCGGTTCTCGAGCTTTTGGGCCACTTCGGCAGGAAGTTCCACGGTGTGGCCTTCGGCGAGCTGAAGCACAGGACCGACGCCGGCGACGAGGTTCAACCGGACCAAGGTAATGGGCATGACACCCTGGGTGGAATAGGTCGACGAGAATCCGCCGCCCCGGAAGTATTCGACAACCGCAGGGCTCCAGGTGGTGGCCTTGAGGGTGGCGTCGACATCGGCTTGGGTAATGTCCCAGAACGGCTTCATGGCAGGTTTTCCGCCGGCCTTCATCTGTCCGGCACCGTCGAGGGCAGCCGCACCGGAATTGATCAGATGGATGATTCCATCCTTGGCCTGGCCGGCTAGCTTGTGACCGGTGACGCGTTTGACGGCATCGGCGCTCCAGAAGGTCCGCACATCGGCGAACACCTGGGCAGTACCGGTCATCAGGTTGCTCAGCAGCATGGCGACGGCGTTCAAGCTGTCGTTCTCGGTGGCCACCATCAAGGGCTGGCGGATGCCGTTCCAGTCGAACGAGCTGCACAAAATGGCTTCCATAAAGTCGCCGTTGGGGTAAAAGTCCGTCCACTGGCGCTGGCCTTGGAAGCCCGAGGCGATGGCGTTTCGTCCCATGGCTTCTTCGCCAAAGCCCAGTTCGGCCAGGCGGGGGTTGCCAAGCATCAGGTCGCGGCCGATGAGGGTCATCTTGACCACAAACTCCCATTCCTGGTCGAGTTTGGCCTGCGCTTTCTGGTCCTTTTTGGGATTGGTATCGAGGCCCTGGGGGCAGTTCTTCTTTACCCAGGCCAGGGCGGTCTTGAACTCGACAGGGTCGTAGATGCCTTCTTCAATACGGCGCGCAAACTCGGTCATGTCGATAAACTCGTTGCGCATTCCCAGGTACTTTTGGAAAAACTCGGGGTTGACAATGGACCCGGCGATGCCCATCGAGACGGCACCCATGGCCAGGTAGGACCGGCCGCGCATGGTGGCGACGGCCAAACCAGCCTTGGTAAAGCGCAGCAATTTTTCCTGAACGTCGGCCGGAATGGTGAGGTCGCCGGCTTCCTGCACGTCTTTTCCATAAATGCCGAAGGCGGGAAGGCCCTTCTGAGCGTGGGCGGCAAGAACGGCGGCCAGGTACACGGCACCGGGGCGCTCGGTACCGTTGAAGCCCCAAACGGCCTTAGGCAGCAAGGGGTCCATGTCCATGGTTTCGGAGCCATAGCACCAGCAGGGTGTGACGGTCAGCGAGACACCGACGCCTTCCTTGCGGAACAGCTCGGCACAGCGGGCAGCCTCTTGAACGCCGCCGATGCAGGTTTCAGCAATGACGCACTCGACGGGCTCACCCGAGGGGTGGCGGAGGTTTTTGGTGATGAAGGCGGCGGCGGCCTTGGCCAGGTTCATGGTCTGGTCTTCGAGGGATTCGCGCACTCCGCGGCGGCGGCCGTCGATGGTGGGGCGGATACCCACCTTGGGAAGGGCTGCTTTCCAGGCTTTACTATCAGATTTGGTTGCCATTGAGAGTCTCCTTTGCTTGGTTAATCGATTGCACAATTTTACGCCCACTCCGGTGGAACGTCAAGCTGGTTTCTGCCGATAAGGAGAAGATGAAGCTTTTCCTCCGCATTCTGCCCGCCGCTCTCCTTGCTCCCTTATTGACCTTAGCCAGTTGCTCGACTCTGCCCGAACAGCCGGCTTCTGCCCCTCGTCCCGTGCTTTCCGAAGATCCCCCCGTGATGGGCGCTGAATTGGTTCCCCTGGATCAGTTTTTGGCCTTTGTGGAACCGCGCAACCCAGCTTACGGTTCGCGGGCCTGGACAGCGCTCTGGCAATCGTACCGGGATGCCTGCCAATGGGAAGGGGTCAGCCATGCCGTCGCCCTGACTCAGATGGTCCACGAAACCGCCTTCCAGAAATACGGAGGAACGGTGCATCCAAGCCAGAACAATTTTGCCGGCCTGGGCACAGTCGACGTCAAAACACCGGGGCTCAGCTTTCCTGATGTTCAAACGGGAGCGTTGGCCCATGTGCAGCACCTGAAGGCCTACGGCTCAACCCAACCGTTATCGACGGCCTTGGTCGATCCGCGGTTCAAATACGTCAAACGCGGCAGCGCTCCCACCGTTAAATCGCTGACAAAAAAGTGGGCGGCAGACCCGGATTACGGTGATAAACTGATGAAATACTACCGAGCCCTTTGGGGAGCCAATTCATGACCCACACCATCAAAGACGCTGCCATAAGGTCGGGCCTGACCGACCACACCATCCGCTACTACGAGAAAGAAGGACTGCTCAATTCCATTCCCCGCGACTCACAGGGCCGCCGGGCCTTTGGAGAGGCGGAACTCGACTGGCTGGGGTACCTGAACTGCCTGAGGATGACGGGCATGCCCATAGCAGTGATGCGCCAGATCGCCGAACTTCAGGCCCGGGGCGATTCGACGATTCCTGAACGCCGCCACATTCTCGAAACCTACCGCCAGGACTTGGTGGAAAAGCTTGACCAGATCCACAGTGCCCTTGACCGTCTGGATCACAAAATTGCGTGGTACTCCCGAAAGGAACAGGAAGCGACGAATTTTCGGACCTTCCCGGATTGATGCAGGAAAACTGGTTTTCCTTGCCTTAGAGCGCACTCGAACCACCATACTAAGGATAGAGGTGACAAAATGGCCATTCAAAACAAACGCTTGGGAAAACACGGGGTGATGGTGAGCAACCTTTGCCTGGGTACCATGAACTTCGGCTGGAAAACCGATGAAAAGGAAAGCTTCCGCATCATGGACCGGGCTCTGGAACTAGGGATCAACTTTTTCGATACAGCAGACGTCTACGGCTGGGGCGGTGAACAGGGCGACACCGAGGAAATTCTGGGGCGCTGGTTTGCCCAGGGTGGCGGGCGGCGCGACGCGGTGGTTCTAGCCACCAAGGTGTTCAACCCCGTCAAGCGCAAGGCCAACCTGCCCGAAGTCAACACCGACGAGCGCAGCCTATCGGCCTACAAAATCCGCAAGCATGCCGAAGGGAGCCTGACCCGGCTGCGCACCGACCATATTGACCTGTACCAGATGCACCATATCGACCGCGACTGCCCTTGGGACGAACTGTGGCAGGCCTTTGAGCAGCTGGGCAACCAGGGCAAAATCGTCTACACCGGCAGCAGCAACTTTGCCGGCTGGGACATCGCTACCGCCTGCCAGGAAGCCTCGAAGCGCGGCCTGATGGGCCTATCGAGCGAACAGAGCATCTACCACCTGAACAACCGCATGATCGAGCTCGAGGTGATTCCCGCCTGCCGCCACTACGGCCTGGGCCTGATTCCCTGGAGTCCTTTGGGAGGCGGTCTGTTGAGCGGGGCGCTTCAAGGTGCCAAGGAAGGCCGCAAGCTCGATGAGAACTTCCAAAAGGACGTGGAAAAGAATCGGGCCAAGTTGGAAAAGTACGAGGCTTTGTGCGCCAAACTGGGCGAGAGCCCGTCAACCGTGGCCCTGGCTTGGCTGCTGGCCAACCCCGTTGTGACCGCGCCCATCATCGGGCCTCGCACTGTGAAGCAGCTGGAAGACTCGATCCGGGCCACGGAAGTCGCTCTTGATGCGGCCACCCTCAAGGAGCTGGACGAAATTTTCCCTGGACCCGGGGGAGAAGCTCCCAAAGCCTACGCTTGGTAAAGGGAGGATTTGGGAAGTTCGATGTTCTCGGTTCGGAACCGCTCCAGCAGTTGAACGACCAGGGTGTTCTTGAGGTTCGTCATATCAGAAGGTTCAAACCAAACGCCCAGCGAGACTTCGGTACCAGCTGGTGCAAACCGTTTCACAAGAAGGAATAACTCCGGGTTTGCCAGGGCGTATTTGTTCACCACCACAACCTCTTTGATGACTTCGAGAGCCCTGGCCAAGTTTTCGCTATAGGGAATCGTAACGACAAGGTCGAGCCGACGGATGGGGAATCGGGTGACATTCACCACATTCGACTTGATCAGAGACTCATTGGGAATGCGCACAAAGGTGTTGTCAAACGTCCGGACTTTGACCGAAAGGGTGTCGATGGATAAAACCACACCGTTGACTTCACCGGTATTGATGACGTCGCCGACCGAAAAGGGCTTTTCCGAAAGAAGGAAGAGACCAGAGATCACATTGGAAATGGAGGTTTGGGCGGCAAAGCCGATGGCAATACCAGCAATACCGGCAGCCCCCAGAACCGCCGACAGATCAAAGCCCAGAGAGCTGAAAAATACCATGATCAAGACCACGAGAGTCGTCCAGTGGAAGGCCTTTCTCAGCAACATCTGGGTCTGCTCAGAAACCCGGCCCTTGGAAAGTCGGAGGGTAAGAAACTGCAGGAGGCGCAACCCCAAACCAAGAACCAAGAGAAGCAGAACAATCTGAAGAAGCTTGAGAAAGTCGAGGCTGTTCCAGACAGTATTCACAATGTCCACCGATACCTCCTACGAGATCCCTGCGATGTTTCGCAAGAAATCTACCCCGCGCTGAAACAGTACTTCGCTCTGAGTGACAGCGGCCTCATAAAGCAAAAGACCCTGGTCCGAACCCTTGTAGGGTTCGGTGGTCATCCGCAAGGACTGGTCCCCCAAACTTTCCACCACCACCAAGTCGGAGCGCAAACTCCCCCCCTCCTCCCATAAGCTCAGGTATTCACAATAAATGGGGAACTGCCTAAGGACGAGAGGCGATTTACCCTCGTTGCGTACCTGAATGTGGCAGCGGAACATCGAACCGTAGGGCTGGTTCGGAGGCGCTTCCAAGGTGGTAGGCCAAAGGAAGCACAACCGGCCCGCACTGGTATCACCAAACCAAGTTTTATGAAGCTCAATGGTGTTGGGATGGGCGAGAACTACACCCGCAGAGGTCATCCAATGCACCGAGACCGGCAGATCTACCAGAAATTCGGCTTGTTCTCCTGCAAGAACAGAAATGGCTCTGGTTGCCCTGACAACAAAGGGTCGAGACAGGGCAAATGGACGGAGAGCAACCGGTTGGCACGAGGCTAGGACATGGTGGATCTCGAGGTCATAGGGAGCTTCAACGACCTCCGGGCCGCCAAAGTCTTGTCTTAGACCCTCAGGGTGCTTCGGCCTTGTTGCCCAGTACCAGCTGGAGCCTACATTCTTCAAAAAGACTTCCGCTCCGTCGAGCCTCCAACGGTACCAGGAATCTTGTGAAAGGGTTCGAAAGGCCCACGGACTCTCTGCAGCGTTCAATCTTCCATATCCTGTTTTCCAGACGACCGTTTCCTTTCCCGAAGATCGGCCAACGTCCGTTGGAACCATTCACGGGCCAGATCCTTGCACCCCAGACCAAAAGCCAGCGCTACCGCCAATCCCAGAGTTGCGGTCAGAATCAGGACAATCGTATTGAGAATGGTCTTGCCGATATTGAGTTCTTCCACTGCCATAAGGAGAATCAGACCCACACCAAAATATTTCACCGCTTTGGCGATCAGGTCGGCGTGGCTGGAACCGGCATTCCTCAGGATGGTCCGGACGAAATTGGAGACAAACGCTACCAGCAGAAGCCCGATTCCCACAATCATCAAGGCTGCCAGCAACCCAGGCACGGTCCCGGCGACCCGTTCAGTGAACGAGGTCACCACTTGGATGTCTAGCAGCCGCGATAAGTAGACGAGAACGGCTACCATAAGAGCCCAGAAGACGATGACGCTGACCAGCTTGGCAGGGGTGTAGGTAACGCCGCCTTTTCGAAGAAATTCCCCGAAGCCGGCCTTCTCCCCCATTTTGTCGAACCGGAGCAGCCTTAAGAGGGCTTCTACCAGGAGACGGACCAGGGTGGCACCCAGAAAACCACCTGCCAGGGTGATGGCCGCGCTGACACTGAGCGGGAGTCCGCTCCAAAAGAGCCTTGCGGTGATCAGGAATTCATTCATAAGGATTCTCCTTGGGAGGGGGGGTCCACGCCAACAACCCATTGACGCATCTGTTTGACGGTCAGTCCAGCCAGCCCCAGTTTTTCGATGGTCCGGCCCTCGGTGCGGTAGTCCCGGTCGTGGAGCAGCGAGGCCAGCTGAATGATCATGTCGATGGTAGGGGTAGCGACACCGAGCTTTTGTCCCAGCGAAGCCATGGGAACCAGGCTCATCGGGACGTCTTCAGAAATGTAGCGGTGGGCTATGGTCGAAGGAGCCTGGATGCCCCGATATCCGTCGGTATTCTGGATGGCCAGGTAGAGCGAAGCGCCTGCCGAATCGTAACTCAGATACAGCCACTCTCGGGCCGAAACGCAGTGAACACCGAGCGCCGATGCGACGTTGCGTCGCTCTGTATCGATGGCTTCGAGGATCTTTGCGATCGAAGGTGTAATGCCGTCGATGTAGTATTGAAAACGCCCCCCCGTTCCTTCAATCCAGCCCGCATTGAGAAGGGTCAGGGCCGGATGAAACACGGCACCGATGTTGTCGAGACTGGTTGACAGGACACTGCCACCAGCCACAAAGGACGGAAATGCCTGATTTAAAACTGCCAGCACCGGCGGAATCCAATGGGCCGGGAGGGTCGCCAGGGGTACCGAGTTTTTCACCTTGTAGATGTGAGCCTCAGACCTGCTGATGGCCCGGGAAGCGTACAGAAAAGTTTGGGTCTCGGCGATCACCACGAGGGCGGTGCAACCCCGCTGGGTTAGAATGCCGCGAAATTCCAGCGCGCCACCGGTTCTGCCGGGGTTGAGGACGACGATTTGCCCATCCCGAAGAAAGGGTGCCATGCTTTCGGCCAACGGCCGGTGGGCAGTCGCCGGAGTGACAACCATCAGGACGTCGGCGTGGGTCACGGCGGTCTCGATATCGCTGGTAGCCGTCTGAACCGCCCCGAAGCCGGACAATGCCCCCTCAACTTTAACGCCTCCATGCCAGCGGACGCCCTGAAGATGTTCGTCCGTCCGGTTGTAGAGGCACACTGCAATCCCCTGCATACCCAAATAGCCAGCCATGGCCAAGCCGCCGTTTCCCGCTCCGACAACGGTATACCTCACCTGTGAACCCTTGGCCTTGAGGGTGTCCAGTAGCGGCTGCAACCGCTGGTCGAGATCATCCGCCATGGATAGCCTCCAAGCGGTTTGCCATGGAAAGCGGCTTTCCGTCGCCATCGACCACGACCACTCCCCCGTTGTGCAGCCTGGTTTTCCAGTGGATGGCGCGGGCAAATTCGTCGCGGCACAACCAAAGGTAGGGTACGGGGAAAAAGCCCGCGAGCAGAACTTGGTACAGCCCCTCGGGGGAATACGGTTCAGGAATCCGGGTTTCGATGGCGGATATCATCTGCTGGGCATCGTTCAGCAGGCTCGCCATACGGAGGTCTACCTCTTTGGAGGCTGCCATATCCGGCACCTTTCCTTGTTGTCTCAGAACCCGCCAGTCTTGCAGTGCTTGGCGGGTGATTTGGATACTCTCGTCGACGACGGCCGGGTCGGCCAGGTGGAGAGCCTCCGAATAGCTGACAACATGGATGATCGCAGGGCTATGCGGGTCTTGCGGTTCGATATCGTCCATAAGCGCCGTGACCGCCGCTAACTGAATTTTGGCCTTTTCTTCATCGGGTGAGAAATAATCGAGACCGCCACGGGGTTGGAGATACACACGGAATTGCGGATTCTCAAGGCTGCGCACCAGACGGAGAAGCGCTCTGGCTTTTGCCAGGTCTTGAACTCCCCAGGTCGCCTTGGGGGTGTTGAGCATCACCTGAAGGACAAAGTCCTGGATACCCGCTTTCTGTGCCAATTTGGCCGCCAGGTACCCCGAAACAATGTAGGACACATCGTCACTGCCACGAAAGGCGAAGTGATGGGGAACGTTGGGCTCAAACGGCTTGCCGGTGCTGGCGATATAACGCAGAGTGTCCCAGTGTTCCTGAAGGTTCTGCCGCACCGTGTTGGGTCCCCGACCATCGATCTGGCAAAACCACCACAGCGAAAGTGCATGCCAGGCGATGTGAAGGTTGGTCTCGAGCATTTGGGCGACACGAACCACGTCGCGTGTGCCGGAGTAAGCTCTGACCAGCATGGGCCGGGCCGCCAACCAAAGCTCGGCGAATTCGGCTTCTGTTTGCAGAGGAACCCCTCCCCCGTTGGGCTGATCGCCCCAATCCTGAAAGAAATCCGACTGGGTGAGCTGGGACGATCCCACGGACAAGACATCGAGAAAGCCGGAGGCCGCCAACTGCCTCGCCCAGCGCAGGTTGAGGTCGACCGCCTCTTTGCGATCGGGAAGGTAGGCTCCCACATGAGCCCGCATCAGCGGGGGATGGCCTGCTCGGCGGCCATCGGCCAACCGGTTGACAAGGCAGTCGTCCGGCCCTCCATAACCTTGGTAGACCCGCTGGACGGGGAGCTGCTTTCGGTAGGTTTGCTTGCGAACCAGATCGGTGGCAAACTTCCATCGGGCTTCGTCGTAGGCAATTCCTTGCGTGAGCATTGCGGGAATCAGGGCTGGAGGGAGGCCGAGGAGGCCAAGGGTCTCTCCCGGCGATTCGTCGCCAACGAACACCGCCGACACCCAGGGAAACTCACTGGCAACGGCTTGGCAGGTGGCTGGCAACCCGGCAAAGAACACCGTCCTGATCGGTCCTCCTGCGGTGTCAAGCAGTCCACAGCGACTCAACGACTCGGAAAAGGCACGGAAAAACCGCAACCCATCGCCCGGGTCAAGCCGGTAACTGAACCCTAGAGCAGTCAGGGTGTTGGCGTGAACCCATTGTGAAAGCATCCCGTCGCTGGCGGCCGAAGCCGTTTCGATTCCCTGGCACACTTCGTGTCCGGCAAGGAAATTCAGAATTCCACAGTCCTCGAGGAGCTGAGAAACAGACGCTATCCCCAAAGTATGGATGTCGATCGCGGGATGGAGCAACCCGACACGATCTTGAACAGTCAGACCCTTTCGCATAGACAAAGGATGGACGCACAATTAGAATTTTTCAAGTGTTTTAATGAAATTTCACACTATCCTTGACCCCCGCTGGCCCCGCCCTCTATCCTGTGTCCCGTGGACCAATCCTCGCGTGTTCCCCGGCCCGCTCACGGCCGATCACTCATCGACCACCTTGTGGAGCGGTTCCCCTATTTCGACCGCGAAACCTGGGGAACGAAGATCTCCGAGGGGCTTCTTCTGGTCGATGGGCAAGAGGCGTACGCCGCCCAGAAACTCCTGAAGGGACAGATTCTCACCTATAAGATGCCCGATGTCGTCGAGCCCCCCGCCGACCTGGGCTGGTCTGTGGCCGCCGAGGACGAATGGTTCCTCATTGCCAACAAGCCTGGAAATCTACTGGTCCACCGCATGGGAAAGTCCTATACCTCGAATCTCGTCTACCTGGTGCGAAATGCGGGCAACCCCGGCTGGGCGGCTGCCGACCCCGCCCACCGGCTCGACCGCGAGACCTCAGGCCTGGTTCTCTTCGCCAAGAACAAGCAGGCTCTGGCGGCCATCTTAAACTTGTTTGAGACCCGGCAGATCACCAAGGAATACCTGGCCGTGGTCGCTCCCGTTGCGGAGGCCAAAGTGCCCGCCGAAGGTACTCAGGGGACAATCGACCTGCCGCTGGGCCGCACCGAAGATCCTGTCAGGGGACAGATTCAGGCTGTCGGTGTCCCCGGTGCCCGGGCTGCCCGGACTCACTGGGTTTGGGGACCCGAAGTGGCTCCCGGCCGTCACCAACTGACAATCCGGCTGGAAACCGGCCGAACCCATCAGATTCGGGTGCATCTGGCCGAACAGGGTTGGCCGCTGGTCGGCGACAAGCTGTACGGGGGCCCTCCCGCAAACCGCCAGGCTCTTCACGCCCGCCTGCTGGCCTTCCAACATCCCTTCACCGGAGTGCCGGTCAGTTACCAGGCTCCCCTGCCACCGGACTGGCAGGAAATTGGGAGGGAATCGATCGAGCAAAAACGTGAAGTCTAAAGTCGGCCAAACTGCTGGTCGGGTACAGCGCCCGGGCAGCTAGGACTTTGGGGTCACTGGGGGGAAAAGTCCCCCTCGCTCCAGCCGTGCCGGCTTCCGCTACCCCCTTTCCGGGGGCACCCCGGAGCCCCGTTTCGGAAACATCACGCGGAGGCGCGGAGTACGCGGAGGTGCTGGGCGGTGTGCTCGCGGGCAAACTAAAAACGCGCGTTTCTTGATCTCGGAAAGGGTGAAGGACATTAGACCAATACCAGTTTACCTTTGGCGGGTGACGGTCTGCACCTTGGCGACAGCTTCACTGTAAGTCGTTCCATCCGCCATACAGCCGGGCAATTCCGGCACTTCGACAATGTACAACCCGTCGGGCTCACCCCAGTAGACGATCTCCTACTCCTGCCACACCCCAGCAACATCAAGCGAAAATCCGGGCAGAACGGCCGAGGTGACAACCCCGGTTTTCTCGAAGGTGACCTCGGGGGCGTACTTGCCGTCGGCGGCCAAAACGTACTGCTGCAGCCAATGACCCACGGGGTCGATCACCCAGTATTCCTTCACCCCGGAGCGTTCGTACAAAGATCGGGGGCACCCCATATGCCGTTATCCCTGAGCTTATCGGGGTCGCAGGCCACCAGCACATCGGGCTGCACCACGGTGTCAACATCGTCCTCACGCTGTTCCCGTATCCGTGGAAAAAACACATCCAGCGGGGCGGGGTACACCCGGCACGGTCCCTCATTGCCCTTCAAAAAAACACGAATCTCGCTGGCAATGAGCAACCCGATGCCCTGGTGAAACCGTGTCGGGCTGCTCATGCTGTACGCCACGCCGTCGATTAACTCCCAACGCTCGTCGTCGGGCCATTGCCGATAGTCACCGTACGTAAAAGTCTGCTCCGTTTTGCGAACCGGTAGTCCCATTTTCTTCATCCCTCCATTTTACCGTATAAGACGGGGTTTTAGGAGGTTTCGCTTCACGGTTGGGAACTATTCCCGCCACAACTCGGCCACATCAAGTGAGAACCCATCCAGCACCGCCGAAGTGACTGTACCTGTATTCTCAAAGGTCACTTCAGGTGCATATTTGCCGTCGGCGGCCAAAACGTACTGCTGCAGCCAATGACCCACGGGGTCGATCACCCAGTATTCCTTCACCCCGGAGCGTTCGTACAAAGGATTTCGACCACCAGATCGGGGGCACCCCATATGCCGTTATCCTTGAGCTTGTCGGGGTCGCAGACGACCAGAACATCGGGCTGAACCACAGTGTCGACGTCGTCTTCGCGCTGCTCGCGGAGCCTCGGAAAAAACACATCCAGCGGGGCGGGGTAGACCTTGCAATCAGTGTCTTTGCCTTCCAGAAAGTTCCCAATTCGCCGGGTCAAAAGTGCCTCGATTCCCTGGTGAAACCGTGTCGGGCTACTCATGCTGTACGCCACGCCGTCGATCAACTCCCAGCGCTCGTCCTCCGGCCACTGTCGGTAGTCGCCGTAAGTAAAAGTCTGCTCCATTTTGCGAACCGGTAGTCCCATTTTCTTCATCCCTCCAATTTACCGTATAAGACGGGGTTTTAGGAGGTTTCGCTTCAAACTACTTCGCTGTGACGTCGTCGGCAAAGGCGGTCAGGGCGGCATGAAACCGCTGGACCATTTCGACCCGATACGCATCGAGAGGAAAAAACGGTGCCAGGAACCAGGCGAATTTCATCCGGCAGTCGAGGATCACCACCGATTCTTTCGGTCCCTTGGGTGTCAAAGAGAACTCGGCCCCGAGAACGGGGACGACAAAGGAGGGGTATTTCAGGGAAAGGCCAAGCCGACGGACTGTTCCTTTTTCAACAGGAAGGTTCTGTACGGTCATTGAGACAACCTTGCCGGAAGCCCCAAAGGGCCACATCAGGTTGAGTCGATAGACAAAATCGAGCCCGCCTTCGACGGCGCGAGCTCCTGTCACCTGCCCGACGTATTTTGCCGAAAGCGGGTCATTTCCATCCTGACCCCGGGGTACCCAGCGCGAATAGCCGGCAAAATCCAGCATTTTGGCTTCCACCTGTGAGGCCGGAAACGGAAGGGTGAGGGTTCCCAAAGAGCGGTAGGAACCATCGGGGTCTACCGAAGTTTTGATGGTCACACCAACTTTCGGTGCGGCAGAAGCCAATCCGATACCGAGTACAAACAAAAAAAGCGAAACCAGGAGGTTCCTCATCGTACTCAGCTGTTCAGGAGTTTCTGAATTACACCCGAGTTATCAAGAAGCGAACTGAGGCTGCGGTTGTGGTGCAGACGGCTCATGGCACGGGCGAAAAGGTTGGAGACATTGGCGGTGGTGTACCAGGGACGGTCCAGCAAGGCCCCGTCGTGGTAAACCGCGTTGGTACCAATGATTTTGTAAAACAATCCCTGTTCGTAGGCCTCATCGAAGTACTTGATCGCTTCCCCGGTGAACAGGGGAAGGCTGATACCGGCCACGATTTTTTTAGCGCCCATCTCCTTGAGAAGCTTGAAGGCCTTGATCAGGGTACCGCCGGTGCCCAAAAGGTCATCGGCCAGAAACACGTTCTTTCCGCTGACATCGCCCAATAGCTTAGTGCTGGTGATGTTGCTTTCACCGGCGCTGGACGAGAGTTTGGAATAATCACGCTCTTTGTAGAGCATGGCCAGAGGCCGCTGGACGCAGCTGGCGTAGAACTTGTTGCGGTCGACGGCCCCTGTGTCGGGCGAGACAACCACAAGGTCAGGGTCTTTCAGATCGATCAGGTCGTGCAGGCGTCGCAAAATCTGGTAGCTGCCATGCAAGTTCTCAAGGTTCAACCGGATGAAGGTATTCTCAATTTCCTTGGAATGGATGTCGAGGGTAAGAATCCGGTTGACACCCATGTTTTCGAGCATTTGCCCGAAACGCGCGGCGGTCAGCCCTTCTCGTCCTTTCTTCTTGTGCTGGCGGGCATAGGGGTAACTGGGAATCACAACGGTGACGCTCTCAGCCCCGGCCTGAACGGCAGCGTCAACAGCGGTCATCAGGCAGATAATATGGTCGTTGATGCTCAACGAATGCTTATCATCACTATTGTGAAACTTCACGGGGTAGCTGTTTGCCACATCTTGAATGATGAACAAGTCCATACCGCGAATAGAAATACCAATTTCTGTCTTGAACTCGCCATTGGCAAACCTGGTAAAGTTGGAGGGTACCAGGAACCGGGGAGCGCGGTAGGCGTAGACCGAACCGCCGGACTCAAAGTCGTTGGAGTGAAGGTCCTGGTCAAAGTTGAGCTGCCGGGTAATTTCCTCACGGGTCAGGTTGTAGTGACCAGCCAACGCACCAATCTTCTTTTCAAAAGAGCGATGGTAAATGGATTTCAAGTGGGAAGTGATTTCACCGGCGAAGGACTTGCCCCCGGGACAGGCCAGAATGCCCATGGAGGTGGGCCGGTTGAAGCTCATGCGGCCACCCTAACATAAGCCCGGCCCGAGGATCAAGGAACTTGACCGCAGGAACCGCCGGCATTAGATTGTTCAAGCCTGAAAGGAGTGCATATGTCCGAACGCAACGTTTCGGCCTTTGGTTTCGACCTAAAGCCGAAATTTGTCATTATTCTTATTATCGTCGCCGTCCTCGGGTTCGTCGCCTTCCAGTCGGCCTACATTGTGGACCAGACCGAGGAAGCCGTTGTTCTCACCTTCGGCAAGTACAGCCGTACGGAAGGTCCTGGAATGAAGTTCAAAATCCCGCTGGTGGAAGAGAACTACAACATCCCCACCAAGCAGGTCCAAAAGATGGACTTTGGTTTCCGGATGGATGGACAGGGCGGTGATATCTTCGCCCAGAACAGCCTGAAGACGAACTTCAAGGACGAGTCAACGATGTTGACTGGTGACCTGAACATCGTCGACATCACGTGGATCATCCAGTACCGCATCACCGATGCCAGAGCCTGGTTGTTCAACCTGGACGCCGATTCCCGCGAAAAGACCATCCGCGACATCAGCCAGTCGGCCGTCAGCCAGCTGGTAGGCGACCGCGCCATCCTCGACGTGCTGGGCAACGAGCGCCAGAGCATCGAAGCCAAGGCCACCGAAATGATCAACGAGCTGTTCACCAGCTACGGCATCGGCGTGCTTGTGACCGGTACCCAGCTCAAGGACATCTTCCCCCCCGAGGGAAGCGTCAAGGCCGCCTTCGACGACGTCAACGTGGCGTTTCAGGACATGAACCGATTGATCAACGAAGGCCGCGAAAAGTACAACAAGCAGATTCCCCAGGCCGCCGGTGAAGCCCAGCAGCAGATACAGATTGCGGAAGGGTATGCCACCGAGCGCGTCAACAAGGCGCAGGGTGACGTGGCCCGTTTCAAAGCCGTGTTGAACGAATACCGACGCAGCCCCGAGGTCACCCGCAACCGGCTTTACCTCGAAATGATTGAAGACGTGTTCAAGGGCCAGGAAGGTACCGACCTGGTCGACAAGAAGCTCGGCAGCTTCCTCCCCCTCAAGACCCTGGGGACCAAGTCCTCCGCCGGAGTCCAATAATGAAACAAGAAAAACTCATGCTCATCCTGGCCGCTGTGGCCGTCGTCGTCGCCGCATTCTTCTTCACTGGTCCTTTTTATACCATTCAAGAAGGTGAGCAGGCCGTCATCACCCAGTTTGGCGAAGCTGTCGGTACCGAAAACACAGCTGGTCTGAAGTTCAAGATTCCTCTGATCCAAGAAGTTCAGATCTATCCCAAGAAGATTCTGAGCTGGGACGGAGAACCCCAGCTGGTCCCCACCGAGGAAAACCAGTTTATTTGGGTTGACACCACCGCCCGCTGGCGCATCGTCGATCTGAGGAAGTTCTACGAATCGTCCAAGACCCTGCAGCGCGCTTTCAGCCGGTTGGATGAAATCATCGACCCGGCCGTCCGCAAGATCATCTCTACCAATCCCCTTCATGAAGCGGTGCGCAGTACCGACATCATCAACGAGACAAAGCGGACGGGAACGCTGACAGGTGCCAACGGTGAGGAGATCGAAGGTCTCAAAGGCCTGATTTCAGGGAACACCGCGTTCAACGAGATCAAGGTCGGACGCCGGACGATCAGCAGAGAAATCCAGGAGAGCGTGGCCGAGAACGTCAGGAATCAGTTCGGTATCGAAGTGATTGACGTGCTCATCCGCCAGATCCGGTACAGCGACCAGCTCACCGAGTCGGTCTACAACCGTATGATCACCGAGCGCAAGCAGATCGCCGAAGGGTACCGCTCCTACGGTGAGGGCCAGAAGAAAGAGCTCGAAGGAAAGATGGAGCGCGAAACCAAGAGCCTGCTGTCCGAAGCCTACGCCAAGAGTGAGCAGATCAAGGGTGACGCCGACGCCAAGGCAGCGCGTACCTACGCCGAAGCCTACAACGCCGATCCGGAATTCTACCAGTTCTGGAAGTCTATCGAGAGCTACAAGGCGACTCTGCCCCAGTTCCAAAAGACCTTCACTACCGACATGGATTACTTCAAGTATCTGTACAGTCCACGCGGAAGGTAAGAACTCTGTTTTTAGGAAAGGCCCGGGAAACCGGGTCTTTTTTTTTGTACCAAGTTACGGTATTGTGGTCACCCGAAGGAGTTCCCCATGTCCAAGCTGCTTGTTGCTTTGATGGCTGTTCTGATCCTGGCTTCCTGTGCCCCCCAAGCGTCGACAGGCCCGGCCTCCCTTGCCGTTTTTATCCCGGGAACTCTCCAGGGAAGTCCCATCTACGAAATGCTGGATGCGGGAGCCCGTAAAGCGGTAGCCGAAGTTCCAGGGGCCATTGTGAAAACCATTGAAGGCGGGTTCAACCAAGCCCAATGGGGCGAGCAGATCGCCACCCTGGCCTCGAGCGGCGAGTACCGCTTCATTGTGACCAGCAACCCGGCCATGCCCGAGATTGCCGCTGCCGCCGCCAAAGCCTACCCCAACCAGAAGTTCCTTATCCTCGAATCGTATTCTGACAATCCTTCTTACGCCACCTTGGCCTACAACCACCGCGAACTTTCCTACCTGCACGGTGTCCTCGGCGGCCTTCTGGCAGCGGAGCGCAAAGCGCCGGCCGTGCTGGGGCTGATTGCCGGGCAGGAATACCCGGACATGAACAACGCCATTGTCCCCGGTTTTGAAGAGGGACTTAAAGCCGTTTCGCCCGAAGGCAAGGTGGAGTTCCGTGTGGTGGGCAACTGGTACGACGCCGCCAAAGGGGCCGAATTGGCCAAGGGCCTGTTTGATCAGGGCGTATCGGTAGTGATGCCCATTTCCGGTGGTGCCAACCAGGGTGTTTTGACGGCTGCCAAGGCCTCGGGCCGGGCGGTTCTCTGGTACGATACCGATGGCTATGCAGTGGAACCGGGGGTTGTCTTCGGCAGCGGACGCATCCTTCAAGACAAAGCCGCCTACGAGCTGGTGAAAAAGGCCTTGGCGGGAACGCTGGAATACGGCAAACCCCAGATGGTCGGTTTCCAGGAAGGGTATTTGGACTACGTAACCGACTCGCCGACCTTTGTGCAGTTGGTGCCTGAAGGACCCCGTCAGAAGTTTGAGGCTGTTCTCGCCGACTTCCGGTCGGGCAAAACCCAGCTCGAGATGCCCCTTTCGCGGTGATCCCGCCCCTGGTTCTTCTCCAAGGACTGACAAAGACCTGGCCCGAAAACGGGGTTACCGCCTGTGACAGCGTGACTCTCGAAATTCGGGCAGGCGAAGTGCTGGCTCTGCTGGGAGAAAACGGGGCCGGCAAGAGCACTCTGGTGGGTTTGCTGGCCGGAACCATCCGCCCCGATGCGGGCCAAGTGGTGCTTGAAGGCCGTACCCTCGGTATTCGTGACCGGGCCCTGGACTGCGGCATCGCTCTGGTTCCCCAGCATCCTCCGTTTTCTCCGGAACTGGCCCTCTGGGAACATGCCATTCTGGGCGACGAGCGGTACCGATGGCTGGGCCCGCGCGCCAAAGCACTCCTGATCCAGGAGTTGACGGCCCTGGCGGCACCCTGGGGCTTCCAGCTGGACTGGAACCTGAGTGGGAGGGAGGCCGGTCCGCTGGCCCTGCAGCGGGCAACTTTGACGGCCTTGTTCCGCCGAAAACCACGCTTATTGATTCTCGACGAACCGACGGCGGCGCTTCCTGGTCCCGAGGCCGAAGCCCTGTTGTCGGCCGTTTCGCTGTGGGCAAAACGGGAACAGACGGCGGTGGTTTTCATCACCCACAAATTGCCCGAAGCGCTGCGCTGGGCAGACAGGATTGCCGTCATGCGTTCGGGCCGCATCAGCGCGGTGGTGACGCCCGACCAAACTTCGCTGGAACAGCTGGGATCACTGCTGTTTCCTGCCAGTTTGGTCGCCCCCCTCGATACCGACCCGCTACCCCCACCCGCTGCCGACGCTCCCGTTGTGTTTGAGACCCGAGGAACCAGGGCTGACTTCCGCTTGAAGGCCGGTGAGATTCTGGGGCTGACTTCGCTGCGGGGCGAAGGCGCGGAAGCCCTGGAAGAGGAACTCACAGGCATGTCTCCCCTCCCCCAAGGTTGCCTGCATATGGATGGCCACGATGTGACAGGCTGGGATATTGCCAACCTGCGGAAGCTGGGGCTCAGTTATGTGCCCTCCGATAGGCTTGGTCGAGGCAGCAGCCCGCATTCCCAACTTGCCAGCAACGTGATTCCCTACCGCGTCGGCCAGCTGGCACGCCGGGGCCTTCTGCGCCGACATTCTGTGCGGGAGTATTTCCAGGATTTGAAAAACCGTTACGGTCTTGCCGGAGAGGCCGGCCAGAGGCTGGTCACGCTTTCGGGCGGCAATATCCAAAAACTGATTCTGGCCCGGGAAATGGAACAGAATCCCCGCGTCTTGATCCTTGCCGAGCCCAGCTGGGGTCTGGATCTGGAAGCTCGTCGCATCCTGTACGGGTTGATCCGGGCGTCGGCCCGGCGGGGTACGGCCGTCGTGCTTCTCACCAGCGAGCCGCTGGAGCTGTTCGAAGTCTGCACCCAGATCGGTGCTCTGGCCGGGGGACAGTTGCGGTCACTGCGGCCAGCGTCCCAATGGACGCCCGAAACACTGGGACGGGTTTTGCTGGGGTTGGACTCATGAACAGACGGACCAACCCGCTGGCCAGCGGCATCGGGACTCTCGTGGCGTTGGGCCTGGCGCTCGGCCTGGCGGTTGTTTTGCTGGCGGTGTTGAGTCCCAACCCGGCAGGGGCTCTCCGCGCCTTTTTCTGGGGACCCGTCTCTTCGGGGTTGGCGTGGGGCAACCTGCTCAATCAGGCTCTGCTGCTCAGCCTGACAGGACTGGCTGCGTCGTTGGCGTTCGGGGCCGGTGCCTTCAACCTGGGCGGTGAGGGACAGACCTACACCGGGGGCCTGGCAGCCCTGGCGCTGACGCTGGTTCTGCCGGTGGCCTGGGGCTGGGGTGGCATTCTTGCGGCTTTGCTGGCCGGGGTGATGGCCGGGGCGCTTCTAGGGGGCCTCAGCGGCTGGCTCAAGGTTCGTTTCGAGGCCGATGAGATGATTACAACCTTTCTGCTTTCCGCCTCGGCTGTCCCCTTTGTCAACGCTGTCATGACTGGACCCGGAATCGGTGCGGCCCAGAGCATGCTCATCCAGTCCCGGCCCGCCCCCGAGGCCTTCTGGATACCCGGGCTGTTGGCACCTTCGAACCTCCATGTCGGAATACTAGTGGCGGTGCCCATAGTGGTGGTGTTTGCTGTTCTGGTAAACCACACCCCCTGGGGTTACCGCCTGCGGTTGATGGGGCGCAACCGCGATTTTGCCCGCTATGCTGGAATTTCTACCGGTATCTACGCCCTGGTTCCCCTGGGACTGTCGGGGGGGCTCCACGGCCTGGCGGGTGCCCTGGGGGTGTTGGGAACCCAGCACTCGCTGGTGCAGGGGTTTTCGGCAGGTTGGGGTTGGAACGGTATCGCCGTCGCCCTGATTGCCCGCTCCAATCCCTGGGCCGTTCTACCTGCCGCCGCCTTACTCGCCTTCCTCGACCAGGCGGGGCGTTCGGTGGTGTTGCAGGGGCAGTTTCCCTTCCAGCTCAGCGCCCTGTTTCAAGCGTGCATTCTGTTCTTTATCACGGCAAGGAGGCTGCATGGGCGTCCCCTTTGATCTGTTGACCCCGCTGCTGGTAGCGGCGCTGGGTGCCCTCTGGTCCGAGCGCGCCGGCATTCTCAACATCGCCCTCGAAGGGCAAATGCTGTCGGGAGCCTTGGCGGGGGTTCTGACCTTCCATTTTACGGGAAACCTGACCCTCGCCCTGGCTGTTGCCGTTGGTTTTGGCGCTGTCACCGGGCTTCTGCTGGCCTGGGGCACCCTGGACCTAGGAGCCGACCCCTTCATTGCGGCGCTGGGTCTGAACCTGCTGTTGCCGGCCTTGGCGGGCTGGGTCTCTTTCAGCCTGTTTGGCAATCTGGGGGTCATCCGTCTGACTGGCAACGCCGCTCCGGTTCTGCTTGGTGTCCCCTTGTTTTTGATCTTGGCGCTGGTTTTGGCGGGTGCCACCCAAGCACTGCTGTTCCACACTCCGTGGGGTCTGCGAATCCGCGCGGCGGGAACGGGGCCTCAGCTTATGATCAGCCGCGGGCTCGACAGCCGGGTACTGCAGCGTCAGGCCCTGGCAATTTCCGGTGCCTTGGGAGCGTTGGCCGGGGCCTTCCTGGCCCTGAACCTCGGAGCCTTTGTTCCCGGGATCAGCGCCGGCAAGGGCTGGATAGCCCTGGTAGCCCTGTATTTGGGAATGCGAAAACCGCTGCCGGTACTGGCAGCCTGTCTGGTGTTGTCGTGGACCGAACAGGCGTCCAACTTGCTTCAGAGCTTCCGCGACCTTCCCACCGGGCTGGTTTTGGGGCTGCCTTCGCTGCTGACCGTCGTTGTCTTCGTGGCGACGACGGCCTACCGCAAGGGCGGCCGTTCCAAAGTGAACCGGCCCAGCTTCCCTGTGCGAAAATCGGACAACAGAGCCTGATAGGCGCGGTCCCAGGCGACTTCGCCGCCTTTGGCCAGCATACCCCGCTTTCTTCCCCAGGCTTCAATGCGGCCAAAAACCTGCTCCTCCGACTCCTCCAATCCTTTGACAGGATCGGCCCAGTAGCTGGAAAAGGCTTGAGGATACAGGGCAGAAAGGGTCACCACCAGCTCACGGACCAGGTCGGACACTGAAAGTATTTCATCTTTGACCGAACCCAAGAAGGCCAGGCGCAGGCCGACGCTCGGATCTTCAAATTTGTGCCATAAAATACCGGGGGTATCGAACAGATCGAATTTCTCGCTGATGTTCATTCGCTGCAGGCCCTTGGTATGCCCCGGCTTGGGTGCCACCGAAGCTTTTTTGCCCCCGACCAAGGCATTGATCAAACTTGACTTGCCCACGTTGGGCACCCCGACGATCATGCCCCTCACCTTGCGCAGCCCAAACCATTTTTTGTCCTTGCAGAGTTCATTGACCGCGTGGCTGATGGCGGGCAAATTTTTGCGTTCCTTGCAGCTGATCAGCACGGCGCGGGTTTCGGGCCGCTGCTCGTACCAGGCCTTCCAGGCCGAGGTAGCCCGCGGGTCTGCCAGGTCGATCTTATTGAGCAGCACCACCCGGGGCTTGTCGCCCAAAAGCTCGTCGAGCAGGGGGTTGGAAGTGGCGAAAGGCGCCCGGGCATCCACAACTTCGAGAAAGACATCCACCTGGCTGCGGTGTTCTTGAATGAGGCGCTGAGTCTTGAGCATGTGCCCGGGGAACCATTGAATTTCCATTGATTCAGTCGCTCAGCAGTTTGCGGAAGACGACTTGGGTTTTATAGCGGCTAAAGCCTTCACGGTCATAAAAACGGTGCGCCTCGGTGCGGGTGCTGTTGGAACGGACAATCACCTCGGTGGCCCCGTGCTCGCGGATCCAGTCCTCGGCAACCGCCAACAGTTCGGCCCCATAGCCCCGGCTGCGGTAAGCGTCGTCGATGACCAGCCCCACAATCTCTCCGTAAGGGGGACGATACGCGGGTTCCACAATACGGCAGGCCACGGTACCGACCACTCCCACCCCGGGTTGGTCAAACACCAAGGTTTTTTCCCAGGGCCTCTGGAGCTGCTTTCGCAGTTCCTCCCTGGCGTATTCGGCCTTTACCGGGTATCCCAGTTGGGACGCCAGTTCTGAGTAGCGCAGAAAATCTTCCTCTCTGATGGGACGAATCATAGGGTGCTCCTCTGACACGCATTGTAGCATATGGTAAATTGTCGTGTTCTTTCCTGGAGGCAATCATGATTCCAACCGTCGGCGTTATCGGATTCGGCAACATGGGCGAAGCCCTGGCTGTGGGCTTGGCCAAGAAAAATCTCGCCACGGCGGTGGGGGTCTTTGAAATGAACCCTCAAACCCGTTCCAAGGCCTACCGGAACAAAAAGCTGACCGTTCATGAAACCATCGAGGCCCTGGTCGAAGCCAGCACCATTCTGGTGATTGCCATCAAACCCCAGGATATTCCGGGTCTTTTGGCCAAGCTCAGGCCGTTGGCCCACGGTAAAGCTTTTATATCGCTGGCTGCCGGGCTGGGCACCGCCTCGTTTCAAAAGGAACTGGGGGTGGAGCAGGTCGTCCGGTTCATGCCCAATTTGGCGGCAAAAGTCGGAAAAGCTCTGGTAGGGGTCAGCCCCGGCACCGACTGCGGCCCCGTTTTCGCCGAACAGGCCCTGAAAATCGCGGGAGCCCTTGGACGGGCCGTTCCCCTGCCAGAAAAGTTGATGTCGGCCATCACCGGCCTTTCCGGTTCGGGAATCGCCTTTGTGTTCCATTTTGCCCATGCCATGGCCTTGGGCGGTGTCAAAGAAGGTTTTGCCTACAACCAAGCGCTGGAACACGCCCTCGACACCATTGAGGGAGCCGTTGCCTTGCTACGTGAAACAGGGGAGCACCCCATTGCCTTTGAGAGCAAGGTTTGCTCACCGGGCGGAACCACCATCGAAGGGGTGCAGGTGCTGGAGCAGACCGGTTTCACCGCCTCGGTCATCAATGCGGTATCGGCGGCTTCGCGCCGCGCCCACGAACTGGAGCGCTGAACGAGCGAAAACTAACTCGTGGCTTCGAGGGGAACTCCCAGCCACTGCGAAAGGTCTTGTCCCCAACCCGTCAGCCGCTCTTTGGAAGCCTTGCCCCGGTCGTTCTCAATGGTCATTACCGTACCGTCGCGCAGCCCGATTTCCAGCCCCACAAATTGGGCGGGCCCAAAGACCGTCGTTCTGACTACCGAAACTTCTTCCAGGGCGAACGCTTTGGTCCGGTGGAAGACCACAAGTCCCACCTTGAACTCGACACGGTTTTTGGCCCGGTCAAAGGTCACCGACTCCTCATAGAGGGCCCCCAGAACGGCCAGCGAAGCCAGCACAACGGGAATCAAAAGACTGGCCAGAAAAAACCCCGCGACGATCAGGGCTGCTGCGGTGATCAAATTGATCATTCGGAAAGACCACCCCACCCCGAACCTCCAGACGGCATCGGATTGGGTCAGACGAAGGCGAATGTTGAACATGGTGTCACCATACCATGAAAGCCCTTTCATCGCTTGCGGGCTGGGGTCTGAACCGCTATAATCCGGGTTAGCTTACGACACAAGGAGACGCCTCATGCTCAATTTCGTCGAATCCCGGCGTGTGAAGATTGTCTGTACTCTCGGGCCGGCCACGAATTCCTACGAAAAAATCTTGAAACTGGCGCAGATCGGCATGGACGTCGCCCGGTTCAATTTCTCTCATGGAACCAACGAGGACCATAAACAGCGCTTCGAATGGGTGCGCAAAGCCTCTGCGGAGTGCAAAAAACCCATCGCCATCCTGCAGGACCTTCAGGGTCCCAAAATCCGTGTGCGCAAGTTCGCCGGTGACCAAGTTGAACTCAAACCGGGTGCCTCGTTCATTCTTACTGTCCGTGATGTGCCCCTTGGTAACGAAAAAGAGGCTTCGGTATCGTACCCGACCTTCAACAAAGACGTTTCCCCCGGCTCCATCGTACTGCTGGACGACGGCAACCTGAGCCTCAAGGTCACCTCGATCAAGGGCGAAGATGTCCATTGCGAAGTTGTCCACGGTGGTATTCTGAAGAACAACAAGGGTGTCAACCTTCCCGGCAGCATCCTATCCGTCGAGGCTCTGACCCAACAGGACAAGGACCACTTGAAGTTCGGGCTTGATCTAGGTGTCGACTACGTGGCACTGAGCTTTGTTCAGCGTCCCGAAGACGTCAAAGAAATCAAGGAACTGATTTACTATTATGGCAAGGACACGCCGGTCATCTCGAAGATCGAAAAGCCCCAGGCCGTTGACCGCATTGATGAAATTCTGGCTCTGACCGACGGCATCATGATTGCCCGTGGCGATATGGGCGTTGAAATGAACGTGTGGGAAGTACCACCGATTCAGAAAGACATTATTGCCCGTTGCAACCGCATGGGCAAACCCGTTATCACCGCAACCCAGATGCTGGAGTCGATGATCAGCAACCCCCGTCCCACCCGCGCCGAAGCCACGGACGTGGCCAACGCCGTTCTCGACGGTACCGACGCGGTCATGCTCAGTGCGGAAACAGCGTCGGGACAGTACCCCTTCGAAGCCGTTGAACACATGCACAAGATCATCACCACCATCGAGGCCAAGCGTCCCACGTCGTTCGCCGACCGCAAGCTGATTTTGGACCCCACCTTTGGTATTGCCAACGCCATTGGCGAGTCGGCCGGTGTCGCTGCCGTCGTTGTCGGTGCCGGTAAAATCATCTGCTTGACCGACTCGGGCTACACCGCCAAAACCGTCAGCCACTTCCGCCCTCCCATGCCCATTTTGGCACTCAGCCCGAGCGACAAAGCACTGCGCCAGCTGGCCCTGTATTGGGGAGTTTGGGGCATTCCGATTGCCACCTTTGGTGACAACATTGATGATGCCGTCCGCCAGGTCACCGCACTGCTCAAAAACGGTGGGTTTGTCAAAAAGGACGAGAAAGTTATCTTTACCGCCGCCCTGCCCTTCACCGCGCATAAGGACACGAATATGATCCGCATCGAACAGATCACCTGACCAAACGGCACCCCTCCGTTCCGGCGTCGTTTCGGACTCGCTGCGGTACTCGAGTACCTTCCGGTACACTGCGTGCCTCGCATCGTCCTCAACCTAGCCGGAACAAAGGGTTGCTCGTTTGGTAGCCACCCCTCCGTTCCGGTGTTTTTTCAGCCCCCAGCGATGGGGGCTTTTCTATGCGGTGGGCAGACCACTCAGATCTTCTTCATCCAAATTGGTCAGGGCTGCAATCTGATCGCGAGGCAGTCCTGACGATAAAAGCCCCCGGGCAATTTCGAGCGCTTTCTGTCGGGCACCTTCCGCGAGTCCTACCTGTCGGCCTTCCTGCAACCCCTCCTGCAACCCCTCCCGCCAACCTTCTTCTCGCCCTTCTTCTAGGCCTTCCCGTTTTGCTTGGCCGATCAGACTGGCCTGATCATGAAGAAATTTCATGCGGTCATCGTAGGCCATCCGAGCTTCCGAATCCTTTTCAAACCTGTGGTAGCGTTCAGCCAGTTCCTGCAGTGAATGGTTCTTTTTCAATAGGACCATCATGGGGCCCTCCCTCTCATCAAGATGTTTGAGGGCATACAGCCACTCGACCAGTTCAGAGTGATCATTCTCAGGCAATTTGGGCAGCTCGAGATAGTGCATCACACAATCGTCGGTCAACAACACGTCAGGATGAGTCATCTCGGTCAGCTGAAAAGTGGAACGAAAAGGTACCTTGTCAGGAAAGAGGTTGAAGTTGAGAATGCTGACGCTCACGACAGGCATCAGCCTGCGGTATTCCTGCCCCTCGAGTAGCTGTTCTGTATAGCTCTTGGCCCAATAGTAGAGGCTCCGTTCGCCATACTCCGCCTGGGTACGAACTTGCACTTCGACATTGACCAGTCTGCCGTCTGCCGCTCTGGCCTTAATGTCGATCACGGTCTGCTTGGCTGAAGCATACTCGCGTTCACCCAAGGGATTGACAATCTCAAGGGCGGTGAACGGCTCCATTCCCGCATGCCGTTGAACGATGTTGATGAAACTGAGAAGCAATCCCGTGCTGCTTCTGGAACCAAAAAGGTACTTGAAGACAATGTCGCTTGTAGCAGAAATCCGTGCCATATCCATAATGTACTCCTTAATGGAGCTAACGGGAAAGGAGGCGTTCTTGCTTCAACAGACCAAAAAAAAGAACCTCCCTTTCGGGAGGTTCTTCGATTCAAACCGGGTTACCGGAGTGTTTCTTAGTAAGCAACAGCAGCAGTGACGGTGAAGACACCCTTGTTTCCGGCTTCGCCGAAGGGGGTCATGAACAAAGTCGTCAGGCCTTCTTTGTCGTCGCTGATCGATCCACCGGCAAATTCAGCGGTGAGGGTGGTGTTGGTGATCACCTTGGCTTCGACACCGGCCTTGAAGATCAGACCGTTGTCCTTGGTAACGCCCTTCATGTGGAGCATACCGAAGTCAAAAGAAGCGTAGGGCTTGACGGTCTTGCCTTCTTCAATGGTGGCCAGATAGTCAACCGAACCACCGAGGAAAGCGGGGAGGCCTTCGGTAGTGGTGGTGTTGGTGGCGTTCATCAGGTTGTAACCCTTGAAGTAAGCGGAGAAACCGACGTTCTCAACGAAACCCTTGGCGGTGTCTTCGGTGAACTTGACACCGGTTTCAAAGTAACCGTTGACATTGAAAGCACCAAGGTAAGACTTGGCAGGGCTATAGAAAGTGGTGAACATCAAAGCGTCAGCGTTCTCAAGGGTGTAGGTGGCAGCAGCAGCGCCGTCCCAAACCAGGTCCTTGGTACCAACGATCGAACCGTCAAAGCCGGCGGTCACTTTCAGAGCCGCATCAGGCATGAGGGTCAAACCAAAGCTCACACCGGTGTTGCCGGTGTCATACAGGTCCTTGAAAGCATCGAAAACCACGGCAACTTCTTTGACGGGGGTCACGGAGAGTTCCACACCGGCGGTGTACTGGCTCTTGTCGTTGCCCTTGGAGGCGGTGACAGCGGCAGTGGTAGTTCCAAGGGTGTAAGGAGTGTAAGCGGCAATCTCATCACCAGCAGCATAACCAGGGTACTTCTTGGCAATAACATCGGCAGCGGTCACGGTGATTGCAGTGGCGCTGGTCGCTACGGTGTAGGTGACAGTGGCATCCTTGGCAGCGGTAGCAGTGGTGTTGCCATTGGAGGAAAGCACACCGGTGATACCGAACATTTCAGCCTTGTAACCAACGGTCAAACCACCGCCGGCGGAAGCGCTGACAGCCTTGATCGAAGCGTCTTCCCAAGCGTCGATGGAGAGGGGACCCATCATGGCAGCGTTGTTATAGCCGTAGCCAGGAGCACCGAGACCAACAGTGAAGGGACCGGACACAATGGAAGCCGACAGGTCGTAGCCAGTTTCAATGGAAGGGGTGCCGTTGTCGTTCTGGACATCAATCTTGATATCTTTCACAGTGATGGTACCGTAAGTTTCTTCACCAGCCTTGGTGACGGAACCGGCGGCAGCGAGGGGAACAACGATTACGAAATCGCTGGAATTGGCGAAACCATTGGAACCGGTTTCGACATCATAGGCCCACGATACTTCGGCGCTAGCCGTGATCGTG
>JAIFLN010000136.1:0-27054 GCA_020049045.1 Spirochaetota bacterium
GGTTGTATGACAGGTTCTTGCAAGTGGAGCAGGATGAAGACTTTTACCGCTTTTGCAAGGACGAGACCGAAGCTGCAGGAATGGTGTTTCTAGCGTCACCTTTTGGCCTGCGTTCTGCGCGGCTGCTCCAGACTCTTGGTTCAGCTTGGTTCAAGGTTGCCTCACCCGAGCTGAATCATTTTCCGTTGCTGGAATTACTGCGTTCCTTCCAAAAACCGGTCATCCTGTCGTCGGGCGTCAGCCGTCTGGAAGATATCGAGCGGGCTGTTGAGGTCTTTGAAGGGTTGCCAGTCAGCCTCCTTCATTGCATCACAGCCTACCCTGCGCCGCCTGAAGAATACAATTTGCGAGTTCTCAGACCTCTTTCGGTTCTGTTTGGTTGTGCGGTAGGGGTGTCGGACCATTCCATGGACCCTGAATTGGTACCGGTCATTGGAAGAGCTGCCGGCGCGACCCTGGTGGAAAAGCACTTTTGTCTCAGCCGCAACGATCCAGGCCTCGATGACCCTATAGCACTCGACGTCAAACTCTTCCAGCAGATGGTCAGCTCCATCCGATCGTTGGAACAGAGCCCAGAACCCAACTGGGACCGTATGGTGAGAGAACGCTTCGGAAATGATCGCGTTGAGGCCGTATTGGGAACTGGTCGCAAGGTTCTGGCTCAGGCAGAACGCGAAAACTACGAAAGAACAAATCGGAGTCTGCACGCGGTGCAGGCTTTGTCCCGTGGGCATCGGCTCAAGGAAGGTGATTTGGCCCTCTTGCGGACCGAGAAAGTTTTGCGACCGGGGCTCAGTCCTCTCTTTTTACCCGTGGTACTGGGAAAGACGCTCAAGCGCGATGTTCCAGCCGGAGAGGGCCTCCTTTGGGACGATCTGCTCGACTGAGTCGAAGGTGTTACTTTCCTGTCAGAACGAGGCCGGGAACTTCCGGCACTGTTTGTCCAAAGGGTGTTTGGTTGCCGGCTCCCCAGAGGGCATGGTGCAGGAACGCCGCCTGGTATTGGCGGATAACTCCGTGGAGCCCAGCATCGGGTTGGGACTTCAACCCAAACAACGCTAAGTATGGTTTTAAATAAGCTGAGTCGGTCAGGTCAGCTCGGTGCAGGCTTTTCATCGACAGAAACCATTGGCCGACAGACCCGTCTGACGGGGCTTTGCCCGAGTGAATCCACAATTCCTGCCCCGTCGGTTGGTAGTTTGCCGGTGGCAGACCGCCGATAGAAATCGTTCCGCGCAGTGCAAGAGCTTTCTGATCGGCTTTTGGCATCGGAGGGCCTGATCCCCAAGCCCAAAGAACTTGATGGGCCCAATCGATAGAGGCGTAAAACAAATCTCCCGGTTCTGTATCCAGTTGCTTCAAAGCTTCTTTGGAACCGATGATCCAACGGTAATCCGAAACTTCGGGAAGTCGTGAGAGGGCCAGCTCCGGTTCCAACCACAAAATTGGTTTCGAAAGGGGCAGAGCCAGCTCCCGGAAGGTTGTTTCCCAATCGAAGGCTGGTGTCTGAGCTGAAACCGGCAAGAGAGGACCTCCCGCCACCACAAGAAACCCCCGACTCGCCAAGTCCTCGAAAAGATAACCAAAGTCATCGGAGTTCTGACCTTCTGGGATGGCAGCATACACCACCGGATACTTTGTTCCTGCCGATGCTAACTTTCCACCTCGTACCAGGGCTGTGGGGAGATGCTCCCAATGCGACTGCCAAAAGGCAGGCAAGCCGCCTTCAGCACGGTTTCTCTGCCAGGCAGAGGCATCTGACACAGGTCGAGACCTAGGCCTCAGGTCGCCACCTGCAGGGTACCAGACTTTGAGCTCCATCCCTGTCGTGCCTGCAGTACCAGGAAACCGAACAACCCGCTGAGCAGGTGGCAACCCCCCTGTCAACTCAACCTGCGGTAAAGGAAAGGCAACCGACAAGACGATAAAGGAGACGGCGAGAAGGAGGCCACCCGAAGCAATGACCGTTCGCAAAAATCTGGCGATTGCCGAGAGGATACCGTTTCGAGGAATTGTCCCACGCAGGGTAGCGAAAGACGGGAATAGGACAAAAAGGTCGACCAGCAAAAGAAGGGTAGGCGGTAGCTGCTGCCACCTCAGCCCTTCCATTCCAAGGCTCCAAGCCAAGGCCATTCCCGCAAAAAATACCAGATAATTTCCCGCAAAAGGACGCCGGTGTCGGGGAAGGAGGAGAAGAGCGTGGTAAATGACCATGAGGACCAGGAAGCTCAGTTCGGCATAACGCATCTATCAACACTTTACTGGACGCGCAGTCCTTCTGCAAGATAAGATGAGCCTATGGCGGCTAGGGAACTCCAATCCATCCAGACGAAATTGGGACAAACTAACCTCAAAGTCGACGGCTTCTTTCTTCGTCAGACAGGCTTCATTGCCAATCAAACCATTCTGAAGCTGGGGGAGTACAACCTTCACTGTGTACCTGCTTCACTGGGCCTTCAAGAAGGTCGGTTTTTGGCCGCTTTGACCCCGACGGAAGTCAGTTTGTTTTCCAAATTCAAAGAGGGAACCAATATCCTCATTCTGACTTTTGACGATCCCGAGAAAAACGACATTGCGCGTTACCACCTCCGGGTCAGCCTCCTTGAGATTGCACCGCTGGCAGAACGTAAGAATATCTGCATGATTTCTTTGCGTTTCAAATCGCTGCCAGCCGAGTACGCCCATTTCCTGGGAGACTTTGTCGAGGCCCTTGAGAGCCGACAGGCTTCTTGGGAAACCTCGGCTCACGAGATGACAGAAGTTACCCGGGAAATTGCCGCTACCTGGGGTGATACCGTCGTACTGACTTCAGGCGCAGAAAAAGCCCCCGTTGAGATTCAGTCCTTTCAAACCCGACGTATCCTTCTGCGTTGGCCCGACGGGGTGACCGCATGGACCAATCCCCCTTCCCTACAACTCCGCTTCATGGTTCGAGGGCAGCCCTTGGTTCTCGACGGTACCCTCGATCCTGAAGGAGCCTTTCTCCCCGAGTTTCAGCCCGATTGGCTTGATTTGGTCGAGGAGATTCGGTTCCAGCAGTCGATGCGGGTCAAATCGCGGGCTGGAAAGACTCGATGAAACTGACCTTCTGGGGTACCGGGACCTCAACCGGAGTCCCGGTGGTCGGGTGCGATTGTGCTATTTGTTCTTCGGAGAATCCTCGCAACCGACGACGCCGGGCTTCCGTGCTATTGGAACAGGGGCCAAGAAAGTGGCTGATTGACGCTGGTCCCGATTTTCGCTCCCAGGCACTTGATGCCAAGCTCGATTTGCTGGATGCGGTGTTTTTGACGCATGGTCACGCTGATCATGTTCTTGGTCTCGATGATCTGCGGCCTATTTCCTGGAAGCGGGCTATCCCTGTATGGGCTGATTCTGTCACCATTGATTCGGTCCGGAGAGCGTTTCCGTATTTTTTTTCCAAAGGGGACGGGAAAACTTCGCGGCCCCAGCTGGAGTTTCATCAGGCCCAAGCGGGTATTCCCCTTGTCGCTGCCGGTCTGGCTATTCTTCCCTTGGCGATTTGTCACGGAGACTCCAAGATTTTAGGCTTTCGCGTGGGAAACCTAGCCTACCTGACCGATTGCAACGGCATTCCGCCTGAGACAGTTCCCCTGGTTCAGGATCTCGATGTTCTGATTCTCGGAGCTCTTCGTCCAAACCCGCACCCAACCCATTTCAGTCTGGACGAGGCCACAGAGACAGCCCGCCAAATTGGGGCCAAAAGGACCTTCTTCACCCACTTTTCTCACGATGTCGATCATGACATCTGGGCCAGAACTCTTCCTGAAGGGATGGCACCAGCTTTTGACGGTCTCGTGCTCCAATTCTGAGCAGAAAACCATTCGTGAATAAAAAAAGAGGTTAACCCTTGGGCTAACCTCTTTTCAGAGTCGGGATGGACGGGGCTCGAACCCGCGACCTCCGGCGTGACAGGCCGGCGCTCTAACCAACTGAGCTACCACCCCAAAAAGTTCCTGTTGCCCGCTGCGCCAGGAACGTTGCTTCGTCCCGTAGACGAATCGAACGTCCGACCTAGCGCTTAGGAGGCGCTCGCTCTATCCACTGAGCTAACGGGACAGACACCAGCACTATAAGAAAAGCTCAAGGCCGTGTCAAGCGCAGGAAATCAATCAATAGGCGAGCTTCAGAAGGATGGGTGGATTAAGGGTTAGAATCCTGACAAGAGGCCAGCGATAGACCGCCTTTTTTCCTGAAATTCGTATGGCTCCCGCCGCAGATTTCAGGGGGCGGGGTGCTTCGATCGTGAGTTCGACCATTGAAGCTTCCACCAGAGTCTTTGCCGCTGCTTCTGAAGTCTCGGGGCCGAGAAAGTACACCAGCAGTTCCTGGTATTCCGATTCGGTGATGGCTGTCTCGGGAGACGGAATCAAGGCCTCGACCGCCGGTGACCCTTCCCATCCAGTCAGACTGATGAATTTTCGGACAGCTTTTCGGTCCAAGGTCAGTTCCCAAGTGTCTGCGCCCCAGCTGGCGGTAGGAACAAGCTTCCGCAATTCCGGAAGGGAAAATTGGACAGAGGTTCCATCGTTTCGAGTACTGACTGCAGCGCCGCTTCCCAATCCTTTTCGAAGCAGCTGGGGATCCAGAGGATCGATTGGAAGGCCCGGGTCTAGCTCCCGTAGATTCTTCCAGGCCGTTTTGGCACTGGGTTGGAGGGCTATCTGGGCGGCAATCTCTGCTGACCCCGTTGGAGAAAGTGATAATGTTGCTTGGAGAGAACAGGAAACCACCAAGGTGGCTAGACAAATCAGGCCGACAAACCGCATGGTGCCAGTATAACCCAGGAGTCCCCATGAAAGGTGTCATTGTTGCGGCCGGTTACGGCACGCGGTTTCTTCCTGTTACCAAAACCATTGCCAAAGAAATGTTGCCGATACTCAACAAGCCAGCTATCGCCTTCATCATTGAAGAGTTTCTTGCCAGCGGTATCACCGATATCATTGTCATTACCAGTCGCCGAAAGCGGTCCTTGGAGGACTACCTTGACCGGGAGATGGAGCTCGAAGCACTGTTTGAGTCGGAGCACGCCAAGGCAAAACTCGACTTGATCAAACCGTACCCTGCCCATTTTAGCTTTGTGCGTCAGATGGAGATGAAAGGAACCGGACATGCCCTGCTTCAGGTGAAGCCGCTGATTGCCGGTGAACCGGTGGTTGTCGCGTACCCGGACGATCTGCATTTTGGCACCAAGCCTTTAACGAAACAGCTGATTGAAACCTACGAACAGACGGGCTGCACCGTTCTTGCCAGTTTTTTTGATCCGCCCGAGATCAACCGCTACGGGGTCCTTGCGTTAGCTGCCGATGGCCTGCACGTCAAAGATATTGTTGAAAAGCCTGCTGTCGGTATGGAACCCAGTAAAGAAGCTTCCATGGGACGGTATCTCTACACGCCTGAATTCTTCGATTACCTCGAAGAAGGCTACCGCCACCATACCACAGGCGAGTACTATCATGTCTTTGCACTGAACAAATTGATGAAAGCGGGAAAGGTTGTCTACAAAAGAATGGAAGGTGAAAGGCTCGACACGGGTAATATCTCAGGGTTTCTCCAAGCCACCTTGAAGTATGCCAAGCAGTTTCCCGAACTTCGTCAAATCATCAAAGAAGAAGCAGCGGAACTCTTCCTCTGAGCCGCTTCAAACATTGATACGAGGTACACGGGTAGAAATCCCGCAGAGGATTTCATAGCTGATGGTTTGCGCCAAAGCTGCCAAGTCGGTGGCTGTTGGCGGTTGTACCATCCTATTAGGGGAGGGGGGACCAAAGAGAATCACAGGATCCCCCTCCCGGACGCCCGAGTTGGGACCGACATCCACCAGAAACTGATCCATACAAACGGTTCCGCTCACCTGGAAAAGCTTGTCGCCGATCCAAAGGGGCGCCCGGTTGGTGAAGCTTCTGCAATAGCCGTCGGCGTAGCCCAAAGGAATCGTAGCGATATCGGTTTTTCTATCAGTGATATAGCGGGAGCCATAGGACAGGGTGGTCCCCTTCGGAACTGTTTTCAGGTAGCCGATTTTGGAAACCAGCTCCATGACCGGTAGAAACTGACCGCCGGCTTGTTCCCTTGGTTCAGGATATCCGTACAAAGCGATGCCGGGTCTGACCAGATTCCAATGGGATTGCGGCCACGCTACAATCCCCCCGGAATTAGCGGCATGGATGAAACGAGGCGTCCAACCCCTGGTCTTAAGGGCATCCAGGGCTCTTTGAAACCTTGTCAACTGTTCTGGCACTTCCAGTAACCCCGGGCCATCAGACGAGGCAAAATGGGTGCAGATTCCGGTCAGTTCCAAGGGTAGGGCGTGAACAATGGCCTCTGCTACGGCTTCAACCTCTTCCGGCAGGCATCCTGCCCTTCCCATTCCTGTGTCCACTTTCAGGTGGACACGCAGCCGTGCGTTACGTCCTGCCGCCACGTTTTTCAGAATCTCAACCGCTGGAAGTGACCAAACCAGAAGTTCCAGATCGGCATCTACAGCCTCGGCGATTTCATCTGGCTGCAGGGTTCCCAGCAACAACAGTGGACTGGTGATTCCTGCCCTGCGTAATTGGAGACCTTCCTCAACAGTTGCCACACCGAAGGCTTCCACTCCTGCTTGAATCAACAGTCTGACGACGTGAAGGGCCCCGTGGCCGTAGCCATCTGCTTTGACGGCAGGGCAGATAGCAACTCCCTCGCCGACCGAAGCTCGGATTGAGCTTAGATTATCGAGAAGGTGTTGAGAATGAATCAAAGCTCGGGTGGGCCGCATGGTAACTCCTGACAGGCGGGTTATACTGTAAACAGCTGTCGTTTCCTGGTAAAGTCATCTTGACCTACTGGCGCATTTTTGGAAACTGGAGTAGAAAGTTACACCTTCATGAAAGTATCGTTCATTCCAGCTTTATCGACATTGTTATTGATAGCCTCCTGCGCCACAGCTCCGGTGCGGGTTGCAGAACCGTCGGCTCTTTCTGTTCCGATTGCGTCTGCTCCCGAGTGGACCTCCCGAACCATTTTTATGGAAGGGACCAACGTGGTTTTTGTACTTACCGGTCCTGAGAATGCTGAGGTCGTTGAATTAGCTCTGCAAGCCATGAGAGCCTACCTGGATCTGCCGGTTGTTCCTTCCTCCCCTGTTGTTGCTGCTCAGGCTATCGAATCTTTTCTGAAAAAAATGAGCGAGAGCCCCCCTTCCGACCGGTACATTCAGCGTGGGCGGGGTTGGTGGAAGGTTGTTGTTTCCAAAGATGAGTGGGATCAATCAAGGGCTCGGCTCCTGGCTTTGTTTGAAGTGGTGGTCTCTGATCCTGCTGCAGAGCTGGAAAAAGCTTCGGACGAGTTGTTGCGAAAAGGACGGTATTTCGATGCTGTGACGGGGTTTGTAGCGGCTTCCGCAGCTGCTGTAGCAGAAGGTAAGACACCCAATCCTGCCCGTTTCCGATCTGCCCTTGCCAAAGCGCAAGAGGTCTTTTCCCGTTTTACCCTGTCCTCGACAACCCCGGCTCAGACCACCAGGGTTGGTCAGCCTTTCGCTTCGACTTTTGATGTGAGCCTCACCTATGGGGCCGGCGCTCAGGCTCCGGCTGTTCCAGCGGCACTGCTACGGTTCAGCTTCAAGACCAAGAAAAACGGACGTTTGGCTGTGACTGGTCAGACGGTCAAGACCGATGCTGATGGGGTGGTGAAATTCGAACTTCCGCTTCCAGATTTCTCGAATCGAGACAGTCTTGTTGTTTTGGTTGATGTGAATCCCTGGCTGGAAGCCCTTGCCACCGTACCGCGTGAGTTTCGAGAGGAGGTGGCAGCCTTTGAGACTTTGACAACCGAACGAAAGCTTCAATTACCTTATACAGTTGAGTCGGCTGCCCGGCAGATTCCGATGATTGTCGCTCTCGCCGACTTTGACGAGAGGGGTGGACTCCAGAAGCGGCAGGAATCTGGAGCAGCCTTGATTACAGCTCTTCAGAAGATAGGATTTCAAGCTTCTGGAATTCCTGTGAATCCGACTTTGTTGAAGTCCTCCAACGACAGCGTTGTCCTCGCCGCTTGGAAGTTTCAGGGAAAAACATCAGGCCGGGCTGTCTATGGAACGGTCAACCTTGTCTCAGTGACTGCTTCGGGTTCCCAGTTCAAAGCTGAAGTCACGGGTCTGTTGAAGGTGGTTGACCTGGTGACAAGCAAGCCCGTCTATCAGGCAAAAACGACGAAGATCGCGACGGCGGCCGATCGAGCATCCTCTGTGACTCTGGGCTTTCGCCAGTGGGCTGCAGAAGCTGCCGCTACTATGGAAGCCGAGCTCCCTTAAGAGCCTGGCTTTCGCGGTCAGCTTCCCTCAGCCAAACGCTTTTTCAAGGCGGCGAGGGCGTCTTCTGCCTCAAAGCGTTTGACAGTCGGACTGACATTGTCCAGCGGGCCACCCAAAGTTGCCAGGTTTTCCAAGAGTGCGTCTGCATTGACAGTTCGTTGCGTGAGTGGAAGCAACAGGAGCTGCTTCTTCAATTTTTCCACTCCATCACGGAATTCCCAGATTTCTAGTTCCAACTTGGTTTTTCGCGCGGAAGTTTCGTCGCGTTTGGTCTCTGCCTGACTTTTCAGTTCAGTCAGGCCGCGTTGCTCAGCAAGCGCCACTCTCCCCTCCCAGAGTCTGAGTTCTTCTTGAGTGGCGGCAAAATCGGCTTCTGTCTGCTTCAGATGGGCTGTTAAAGACAGAACATAGTTCTTGGCATCGTCCACAGACATTCCCGTAAGGTCAAAAAGGGGCTGGGTAGGCAAAACACCTGGTTCATCCATAGGAGACTCCTGAATGAATGATACCGACGAAGGCAAATTGTTCCAAGGATATCCGACAAAAAAGAAGGGACCTTAAATTTCTGTTACTTTTAGGGTTGTTCCTTGACCTACGAGACAGGAACGACCTAATATCTGCCAGAACAGGAACCTGGAACAGATTCCGGGTCCTTCTCAAAGGAGAAACGATGAAGAAGATTTCCGCTCTCATCCTTGCTGCTGCGGCTCTCTTGCTGGTTGCTTGTGCGCCTGAGGCTCCCAAGACCGTAAAGATCGGCACTATTCAGCCCTTGACCGGCAAGATTGCCGTCTATGGCAAGACCGTGTCCCAAGCTGTCACCCTCGCTGTTGAGGAAGCCAATGCCGCCGGTGGTATTAATGGCAAGACCATTGAGCTCGTCACCGAAGACGATGCGTTCAACCCCGACAACACCGTCGCCGCGTTCAAGAAACTGACCACCAAGGACAAGGTTCTTGCCGTTGTTGGTGCCTTGACCTCCAACTGTACTTTGGCCATCACCAACTTGGCTCAAGGCGCTAAGATTCCCCTCATCACCCCCACCTCGACCAACGACAAGGTGACCGATGCCGGCGACTACATCTTCCGTGCCTGCTACAAGGACAGCTTTCAGGGTAAAGTTGTTGCCCAGTTCGCCGCAAACGATCTGAAGGCCAAGACCGCCGCCATCTTGTTTGACAAGGCCAATGACTATTCCTTCGGTCTCAAGAGCAACTTCGAAGAAACCTTTGTCGCACTCGGCGGAACCGTTGTCGCTGAAAGCTACACCGGCGACACCAAGGACTTCAACGCTCAGATCGCCAACATCAAGTCGGCCAAGCCTGACGTGATCTTCCTTCCCGATTACTACAATACCGTTGCTCTGATCTCGAAGCAGATCCGCGACGCCGGCATCAAGGTTCCCATGTTGGGCGCTGACGGCTGGGACGAAGCAGTTGGCACCGGCCAGGTTGAGCTTGTTGGTTCTTATTATTCGAACCACTACTCCCCCGAAACCGGTTCTGACACCATCAAGGCTTTCTTGGATGCCTACCGGGCCCGCTGGAACAACGAAGAACCCAATGCCCTTTCCGCCCTGGGTTATGATGCCACCAAGATCCTGATCACCGCGATGATTGATGCTGACAAAGCTGGAAAGCTCACCAGCGAAGGCATCCGCGATGCCATGGCTGCCGTCAAGGGTAGCTATGTCACCGGTGACATCAGCTTCGACAACGGAAACCCCGTGAAGTCGGCTGTTGTTCTCGAAATCACCAACGGTGCCGATGGCAAGCTCGCCACCAAGTACAAGGCGACCGTCAATCCCTGATCACGTTTCTCTGTTCCTTGGAAAGGCCCGCTTCGGCGGGTCTTTTTTTTTCGGAATTCACTTCTCAGTGCTCCCCTTTCGTGGTAAAAAGTTCCATCTGCCACAAATGGGAAGGATTCAATGGAATTGTTCACCCAAATCATCCAGCAGCTGATCAACGGGCTGTCCCTGGGTGGCATCTACGCGTTGATAGCCCTGGGCTATACGATGGTCTATGGAATCGTCAAGCTGATCAACTTCGCCCACGGCGATATTCTGATGGTTGGCGCCTACATCTCGTATTTTGTTCTGATGGCTTTCGGCTTCTCGCCCATTGCCCTGGCTGCGGCTTTCATTTTAGCCATCGTCGGATCGATTCTCCTTGGCGTGGGTATCGAGGCAACCTGTTATAGGCCGATGCGCAATGCCCCCAGAATCAACGCCTTGATCACAGCCATCGGGGTTTCGATCATTCTGGAAAATTTCCCCCGGGTCTTTCCGTTCATCGGGTCGGATTACCGAAATCTTTCCGTACCAGCCTTCTTTCCCAGCATCGTCTTTGGCGACATCACCATCATGCCGATCAAGCTGATCACTTTGATTGTGACCTTGCTGTTGATGGTTCTGCTGGTCATCGTTGTTGACTTCACCAAGGGTGGGAAAGCGATGCGGGCGGTTAGTTACGACATGGGGGCGAGTTCGCTGATGGGGATCTCCGTCAATAAAACCGTCAGTTTCACCTTCGCACTAGGCTCTGCCCTGGCCGGTGCCGGCGGGGTTCTCTATATTCTGAACTTCCCACAGCTCGACACCTACATGGGGATTATGCCCGGTCTGAAGGCCTTCGTTGCGGCAGTGCTAGGGGGCATAGGCTCAATCCCAGGGGCCATGGTTGGAGGCCTGATTCTTGGACTTGCCGAGACCTTTACCGCCGGATTTATTTCCTCCGATCTCACCGGTGCTGTCGTGTTCGGTATTCTGATCATCATCCTGATGTTCAAACCTTCGGGCATTTTGGGCGTCCACCGGAAGGAGAAGGTCTGACATGCGCATTCTGAAAAACCTTTTGTTCCTGAGTCTGCTGGGGGCCGTTGTTTTCGCCATTCTCCAAACCCTCATCGTCACCCAGGTGCTCGATGACTACACACTGCAGATTCTATGCATGGCAGGCATCAACATCATGGTGGCTCTAAGCCTCAACCTGATATCAGGCTTCACCGGGCAGTTGGCTCTGGGGCATGCAGGGTTCCTGGCTGTGGGGGCCTATTCCACAGGTATCCTTCTGATTGCTCAAGTTCCCATGCCCCTGGCCATTCTGGGCGGTGCGTTGATCACGGCTCTACTGGGTTTCCTGATTGGGTTTCCTGCCTTACGGCTTCGCGGAGACTACCTGGCAATTGTAACCTTGGGCGTTGGAGAAATCATCCGGGTTCTTATCATCAACCTAGGGGAACTGACCGGTGGGTCAGCGGGATTACGCAACATACCTGGCTATGCTGCCAATATCATGGTCAACAATCCTGCCGCCTTTCTTTGGATTTTCCCGGCGGTGTTTATCGTGGTGGCCTTGGTCACGAATCTGATGCAGTCCAGTCACGGACGGGCCTTGATTTCGATTCGGGAAGATGAAATTGCCAGTCAGGCCATGGGTGTCAATATCTTTGGAATGAAGCTGATGAGTTTCACGGTGTCAGCCTTTATTGCCGGTTTGGCCGGGGCGCTGTACGCCCCCTTTATCGGGTATTTGGCCCCTGGCGGGTTCGACTTTCTCCGTTCCGTATTCTTTGTCATCATTGTGGTCTTGGGAGGGATGGGAAGTCTGACTGGAACCGTCCTTTCCGGTCTTGGTCTGACCTTTCTGCAGGAAGCCTTGCGAACCAATGCCAAGGGTTGGAGCCAGTCTGTGGCCAGCCTCTTTGGAACGGGTTCCGGTGGTTTTGTGATTGACCTGGTGCCAATGAGTCAGGTGCTGTTTGGCCTGATCCTCATTCTGCTTATGATTTTCAAGCCCCAGGGTCTGCTAGGTACAAAAGAACTTCGGTTGACGAAGTTCTGGCACCGGGGGGCAAAATGAAGCCTATTCTTTCTGCCCGGCATCTTGTCATGCAATTTGGCGGCTTGAGGGCTGTCGCTGATTTCAACCTCGAATTGTTTCCCGGTGAACTGGTCGGTCTTATCGGTCCCAATGGTGCAGGAAAAACCACTGTGTTCAATATGCTGACCGGGGTTTACGAACCTACCGAGGGCACGATTGAACTGGACGACCGCAAAGGCGGGGTTGCGGTGATTTCTGGTCTGCCTCCCCATAAAATCACCCGACGGGGTGTTTCCCGAACCTTTCAGAACATCCGCTTGTTCAAAAGCATGACCGTCTGGGAAAACGTCGCCATCGCCCGCCATGCGCATGTGCCCTATACCCTGGCACAAGCCGTGCTTCGACTTCCTCCCTTTGGAAAAGCCGAGGCCGAGGTCAGACAGGAGATTCAAGACCTTCTGACCATCTTCAAAATTGACGAAAAGGCCGAATGGCGTGCTGCCAATCTCCCCTACGGTGAACAGCGCAAACTCGAGATTGTCCGTGCCTTGGCCGCCAAACCGTCCGTACTTCTTCTTGATGAACCGGCCGCCGGTATGAACCCGCAGGAAACCATTGAACTGATGGAACTGATCCGGTTTGTCAAGGACCGCTACCAGCTCACCGTACTGCTTATTGAACACGATATGAACTTGGTCATGGGAATTTGTGAGCGGTTGGTTGTTCTCGACTACGGCCGAACCATTGCCGAAGGCCTTCCCGCTGAAATCCGATCGAATCCGGTGGTCATCAAGGCCTACCTCGGGGAGGACGCCGTCCATGCTTGAAGTCAGGGATCTGAACGTGTTCTACGGGGCCATCCATGCGCTCCACGGGGTGAACTTTGAGGTGAAACAAGGTGAGATTGTTTCCCTAATTGGTGCCAACGGTGCCGGCAAGACAACCACCCTCCATAGCTTGTCTGCCCTGCTCAAGCCAAAATCGGGGACAATCCGGTTTCTTGATCGGGATATTACGGGTCTTGCTCCGGAAAAGATCGTGCAAGCCGGTCTGATCCAGGTTCCCGAAGGCCGCCGGGTTTTCGCTAACCTCACCGTCAAGGACAATCTGATGCTCGGAGCGTTCACACGTTCTGACTCCGCAGAAATTGCCGCCGATCTCGAGAAGATCTATAGCCGGTTTCCACGCCTCAAAGAACGTTCCAAGCAGATCTCAGGTACCCTTTCTGGTGGGGAACAGCAGATGTTGGCTATTGGACGCGCGCTGATGGCACGACCGCAGCTGCTTCTGCTTGACGAGCCTTCCATGGGCTTGGCGCCCTTGTTGGTTCGAGAAATCTTCAGCATTATTGTTGAGATCAACAAGGAAGGAACCACCATTCTTCTGGTGGAACAGAATGCCCATATGGCCTTGGGAATCAGCCATCGTGCCTATGTTCTTGAAACTGGGAAGTTTGTTTTGTCGGGGCCCTCGAAAGAATTGGCGGCCTCACCCGAAGTGCGCAAAGCCTACCTCGGCGGCTGACCCAATTAGGTGTTGTCCTCGTGAGTGGTCGGGATTAGACTAGGATTACAGCAGGAGGCTTATCATGACTGTCGGACAGAGGATGACGAAGAATCCCATTACAGTGAAGCCGGACACCCCGGTATCCGAAGCCCAATACACCATGCGTAAGGAAAAGGTGCACCGGTTTCCGGTCATTGACAAAGACTCCAAGCTTCGGGGAATCGTAACCGAAAAAGATCTTCTCTACGCGACCCCTTCTCCTGCAACCACCCTCGATGTCTACGAGATGAGCTATCTGCTTTCCAAGCTCAAAGTCGACGAGGTCATGACAACCGAGTTGGTGACGGTCACCGAAGACACCCCCATTGAGGAGGCGGCTCGAATTCTGGTCGACAACAACATCGGAGGGCTTCCTGTCCTGAAAGACGGCCGGTTGGTGGGAATCATCACCGAGTCCGATCTTTTCAAGGTTTTCCTGGAAATGTTCGCTTCCCGGCAGAAGGGTGTACGGATGACCATGGTTGTTCCTGAAGAAAAAGGCGAATTGACCAAGTTGTCGGGAGCCGTATCGGCAGCTGGTGGAAACATCATCGCCTTGGGAACCTTTCTCGGTGAAGACTCAAGCCAGACCCTTCTCACAATGAAAGTTCAGGATCTATCCATGGAGGCTCTCCAAAAGGCCGTTCAGCCCTTTGTGAAGCGTATCGTCGATACGCGCATTATCTGATACGGGAATAGGCTTTTGCTCATTGTGATACCAGGGTACCTGTGCTACGCTGTTGTCGAGGATCTTCATGCCCAATACAAAAAAGGTGTTTTCCTTCCGAAAAGTCGGAGCGACGAGAGTCATTCCTCTCTACGGCAAAATTGTTATTCTCTTCCTGTTCTTTCTCCTGGCTTCCAATCTGGCCACAAATTACATCACATTGATTCTGGGCCGCTCGGAACAGGTCAAACTGATGAACCAGTTGCTGGTCAAAGAGCTGAAGGAAAACTACATCACCGCTGGCAATCAGTTTGAGGTGTATTCCTTCGAGCAGAACCTGACCGCAAGCCGGGAATCGCTGACCCAGTCGGCGTTGAAGGTGCTTTCAAGGGCCAACTCCTCTGCCTTTGGTGTCGACCAAGCAGGGGAGTTTCTGTACTTTGCGTCTCCCAACCTTAAGGCAGACAAGTTCACCGATAAGAAAGCACTGGAAGAGCTGAGCGCTGGCACAGCCCAGGGGCTTGAAGAAGGCCCTGTCGAGTTCACCCTGGATGGCAGGACGTATTTCGGCTACTACAAGTTCCAAGCCGGCTGGAAAACGTATTTGGTGAGGGCTGAAGACAAAGAGCTGTTCTTTGCAGAAAGCTGGAAAATCTTCGGAACCGTCTCGTTGCTGATCCTCCTGATCACAGCCCTGACATCCATCCTGGCCATTTTCTTGTTGCGTTATCTCTTCCGGTTTGTGGAAAGGATTACTGACGAGCTGATGAAAATGCAGGCGAGCCAGGAAATGGGTGTGATCAACATGGAGGGTGCGCCGAACGACGACGTTACCTATCTGGGTCTGTCCTTCAACGCGCTTTCTTCCACGGTCCGAAACCTCATGAATATCTTCCGGAAGTTTGTGACTCAGGACGTGGCCAGCCGTGCATACAAAGAACACGACATCCGCCTGGAAGGGACCAAGCAGGACCTGACCATTTTATTCACGGACATTAAGGGTTTCACGTACATGACGGAAACTCTGGGCAATGACATCATCAAGCTGCTGAATTTGCATTACGACCAAGCGATCCGCCAAATCCAGAACCGGGACGGAATTGTAGGTTCGATCATCGGGGATGCCTTGCTCGCGGTGTATGGTACCATTGAAGGAGCCCGGGACCAACGAGCTTACAAAGCGTTGGTTTCTGCCTACGAAATTCAGGAAGTCGCCGCGCACCTGCGAACTGTCATGCTAAAGCGCCGCGAAGACATCCTGGCCGAAAATGGAAGGTTGACCCCTGAAGAGGAAAAGGTCTTCAAGGCTGTTATGATTGAGGTGGGCGTCGGTATCGACAGTGGAGAAGTTTTCTACGGAAACATCGGTTCCTATGTCCGTATGACCAACACCGTTATTGGTGACAACGTCAATTCCGCTTCCCGCTTGGAAGGTCTGACCCGCGTCTACAAGGTTCCCGTCATCGTTTCTGAGTCTGTGATGATGGAAGTAACCACCGACACTCAGGAGTACCTGTTTGTTGAAATCGACCAGGTGCAGGTAAAAGGAAAGACCATTGGAAAGAGAATCTATTGGCCTGTCAAACAGAATCAGGTCGACGGTGTGCTCAAGGCCTCGTTGAACCTGTTCTCTCGAGCACTGACAGCGTACTACGCCGGAAAGTGGACCGATGCGGAGCGTGACTTTAGAGACTCGCAGCTACCCCAGGCAGAAATCTTTGTGGAACGCATCGCGGGTGCCCAAGTCCCGGCGAATTGGAACGGAATATGGACAATGACAAGCAAGTAACCGATCTCGTCCAGACGACGAGGGACCGTTTTCTCGACCATCACATTGATCGTGACGATAAAGATCGCGATGCTTTCGATTTGGAGATGGAGTTTGCCAAGACTGCAAAAAACAAGAGTCTTCTCGTGCCTCTCGCGGTGGTCGTCTTCCTTCTGCTTCTGGCGCTCGGAGCTTGGCTCGCGTCGCAGTTCACGGAGCAGGCGAGTCAGAAATCGACGGTCAGTATCGGTTCTTTCGATGACTTGAAGCTGAAAGAGATTTTTGACACTGCAAGAAAGAACAAAAAGGATCTGGAAGCCGTTCAGGATCAGATCAACCAGTTGAACGTTGCCTCCAACGCCAAAATCGTTGTTCTTCAGCAGCGAGGGGCCTCTAAAGCGGATATTGCTTCTGTAAACGATGCGACGGGTACCGAAGCCAAAGCAATCCTGGCTGACACAAACAAGCAGATCGCTGCTGAGAAAGCTGCCTTGGCGACGTCCTTGAAACCTCTGAAGGTTCAAGCCGAGGAAATTCAGAAGAAAATCGATACCTACGATGACCGTATTGGTCAGATGAATAAAAAGAATCAGCAGCAGCTCGACAGCCAGCAGAGACTTTTTGATCTTCAAAAAGCGAAGCTTTCCGACGAGTATGAAGCTCGAATCCGGCAACTGAACGAGGAAAGTTCCGCCACCGTGAACAGGTTGAATCAAGAGAGAGAGGCTCTTGTCTCTGCGCTGAAGGCAAAGCAGGCGGAGGATATCCGCAAGTTGATCCTGAAATACAACCCCGTGATCACCGACGTGGCGCTTTCAGCTCAATTCACGGCATTGGGAACCCAGAAGGCTGCGTATCCCTTCTACAACCAGCCGGACAGGATTTCTTCGTACCAGCTGATCCCCGCAGACCTCCAGACCACGCTGGCCGCACGAGTCGAAAAGACCCACGTGCTGCTGGAGCGTCTCCGGTCCATCCCCTATGAGAACTCTGTTCCCCCTCTGATCAACGTGCTAGACAATGCGATTGCTGATTCCCTGTCGGGCTATGAAGATTATTTGGCACCTTTGGCAGCGCATATGGTGCAGCTGGACGGAGTGATTGCTGAGCGGGATGCAACTATCGTTGCGCGGGATGCAACTATCGTTGCCCGTGACAACACCATCGTAGAGCGTGATGCCACCATTGTGTGGCTGAATTCGGAGATTGCCCGTCTTGATGGCGAGCTTTTGCAGGAAAAAGCCGACCGAAAAGCGGAAGTCGCCGCTGCTATGGAAGCCCGGCTGGCTGCCGAAGCCGCTGAAGCTGCCGATAGGGCGAGAGAGCTGGCCGCGGAGCGCGATAAAGCGGCCTCTTGGTTGGCCCGCTGGACCGGTGGCATCGACGCCTTTGTGGCAACTCTGCGGGAAGATGGGTTGATTGTCGATGGCAGGGTGCCGGATGACTTGCTTGTGGTGATCAAACCCGAAAGAGCCAAGGCCTTGGCGGCTGCCATTACAGCCGCTGCCAATGCTCCCCCGCCTGTGGTGCAACCCGGCAAGACGGCACCAGTTGTTCCCCCTGTCAACCTTGGAACGATCCGAGATGGCTTAAACGGTGGTGAACTGGGAACCGTTTTGGTGGAACTGGGTTCCGATGGAATGTGGCGGGTCAAGCTGGTGAAGCAAAATGACCCTAAGAAGCCCTTCAAGTCCTACGACCGGTTGGTGTTGGCCCTTCCTCTCCCTAAGAAATAAGGGTGCCCTGACCTTGCTCAAGGTTAGGGGTTCCCCTATAATGACGTGCAATTTGCAGAGAGAGGTTTTTTTGTTATGAAGGTTCCTGTTGAAAAAATGCGCAATATCGGTATCAGTGCCCACATCGACTCGGGCAAGACGACACTGACCGAACGCATTCTGTTTTACTGCGGACGTATCCACGCGATTCATGAAGTAAAGGGTAAAGACGGCGTCGGTGCCACCATGGACTCCATGGAACTGGAACGCGAACGCGGCATTACCATCCAATCCGCAGCCACCAGTGTCCAGTGGAACGATAAATTCATCAACATCATCGACACTCCCGGACACGTTGACTTTACCATCGAAGTTGAGCGGTCGCTCCGTGTTCTTGACGGCGCTATCCTCGTGCTTTGTTCCGTAGCTGGTGTCCAGTCACAATCCATCACCGTAGACCGGCAGATGAAGCGCTACGATGTTCCCCGTCTGGCTTTTATCAACAAGTGTGACCGTACCGGAGCCAATCCCTTCCGTGTCCGCGAACAGCTGAAAGAAAAACTCGGCCACAATGCTGTGTTCGTCACCCTGCCCATCGGCCTGGAAGACAAGTTCAACGGCGTTATCGACCTCGTGAATAGTCAGGCTGTTTATTTTGAAGGCGAAGACGGCACCGACATCAAGCGCCTGCCCATTCCCGCCGAATACCAGGCTCAGTACGAAGAGTACCGGACGATCATGCTCGATGAGCTGTCGAACTTCAACGACGATCTGATGGAACTGCACATGGAAGGCAAGGAAGTTCCCGTCAATCTGATCAAGGCCGCTATCCGCAAGGGAACAATCAGCCGTGAGCTCACTGCCGTGTTCACCGGTTCTGCTTACAAGAACAAAGGCGTCCAGGTCTTGCTCGACGGTGTGAATGACTACCTTCCCGCCCCTACTGAGAAGGCCAACTGGGCCCTTGACCAGAGTAAGAACGAAGAGCGCGTGCAGCTGGAATGTGCCGACGACAAGCCCACCGTGGCCCTGGCGTTCAAGCTCGATGATGGACAGTACGGCCAGCTCACCTATGTGCGTGTCTACCAGGGCGAGGTCAAGAAGGGCCAGGAACTTCGCAACATGCGAACTCAAAAGCGCTTCAAGATCGGTCGTCTCATCAAGATGCACTCCAATCACATGGAAGACATCGACTACGCCGGTGCCGGCGATATTGCGGCTCTGTTCGGCATCGAGTGTGCCTCGGGTGACACGTTCTGCGACGACAAGCTGGATCTGACCATGACCTCGATGTTCGTGCCTGCAGCGGTTATCTCGCTTTCGATCGAGCCAGTCGACAAGAAGTCGGGCGACAACATGGCCAAGGCGCTGAATCGCTTCACCAAGGAAGACCCCACGTTCCGCACGTTTGTCGACCCCGAGTCAAACCAGACCATCATTCAGGGTATGGGAGAGCTTCACCTCGAAGTGTATGTCGAACGCATGAAGCGTGAGTACAAAGCCGAAGTGAAGACGGGTATGCCTCAGGTCGCTTATCGGGAAGCCATTTCTGAAAAAGCAGAGTTCACCTATGTCCATAAGAAGCAGACGGGTGGTTCGGGACAATACGCCAAGATCGGTGGTTACTTCGAGCCTACGACAGAAAACGATTACGAGTTTGTGAACATGGTAAAAGGCGGGGCCATTCCCAACGAATTCATCCCCTCCTGTGACAAAGGTTTCAAGGAAGCCGTCAAGAAGGGAACTCTTATTGGATTCCCCGTTGTCGGCGTCCGCGCTGTTGTCAATGATGGTGCTTCCCATGCGGTCGACTCTTCGGACATGGCATTCAGCACGGCGGCTCTGATGGCATTCCGGGAGACCTACCAAAAGGCCAAACCTATTATTCTGGAACCGATTATGAAGGTTGCGGTCGAAGGCCCCACAGAATTCCAGGGAAACATTTTCGGCTCCATCAACCAGCGTCGCGGTGTGATCGTTTCTTCAACCGAAGACGGCCAGTTCTGTTCCGTTATTGCTGAAGTTCCTTTGTCAGAAATGTTCGGATATTCGACCGTTCTACGCTCGATGAGCCAAGGAAAGGCCGAATTCACCATGGAATTTGAAAAATACGTCAAAGTTCCTGAGAGCGTATCGATTCAGCTGAAGAAAGACTACGAAGAAAAGCGCAAGGCTCAGAACAAATAATCTGGACGACAGGGGAATCCTGAACGAGAATGAATGGTGAAGGGAGGAGGTTTTCTTCTCCCTTCTAGTTCAAGATCGCGAGGGATGCTCCCTGGCCCAAACCACCAAGCGGACGCCCTCCGAGAGGGAGAGGAGTCCGATGGTTAAGGCACAGTTGATCAAGCAGAGTCCATTGAGGATTCTGGACGCTTCTACACACGGGGGCGTTGGAGTAGGCAACATTGGCGTCTTGGCGGCTAGGCACGGCCTGGGTAAGACGTCGACGCTTGTCCATATGGCAACCGACAAGTTGCTGCAGGGTAAGCACGTCATTCACGTGACTTTCGCCCAAAAACCAGACCATACCATTGAGTACTACGAGGAAATCTTTGCCGAGATTTCCAAGTTAAAGGGCCTTGCCGGTGCGATGCAAGTCCACGATGAAATCATGCACAACCGGACGGTCATGAATTTCGAACCGAAATTCGGCACCCCTTCACACGTGCTCGAAGGTTTGCGCGCCCGTATTGAAGCAGGGGGTTTTCCCGCTGATTTGGTCATCGTCGATGAGTTTGATTTCTTCCACGCCAAACGCGAGGATCTCAAACAGTTCCGGGATTTTGCAAACTTCGAAGCTCTGGAACTTTGGTTCAGCGTCTCGCTGGAACAAGAAGGAGATTCCGCCCCGCAACCCGTTCCCCATGTGCTTGAAAAGCATCTGGCTCAAATTGATGTTCTTATCAATCTGCGGCACCATAAGGACGATGGTAAGGTTCACCTTGAACTCGTGAAAGACCACGGCAACACGCCCACCGATATGCATCTTATCCTCGACACGAAGACCCTGCTGATTTCGCAGGAGTAGAAGCCATCCAACCCGTCAGCGGGTCTTGAGCACGCCGACGCGGCCGCACTGTGGAGCGAGAGGGCATTCCGAACAGTGCGGACTGAGCGGCGTGCAGGTGGTTTGTCCAAACGAGACCAGAAGTTGGTTTGCTTCAATCCAATGCTTGCGGGGCCACAATGCCTCGAGAGAGACCTCCGATTCTTCGGGGGTCTTTGTTTTGATCCAACCCAGGCGGTTAGGGATACGGTGCACGTGAGTGTCGACACAGATGGCGTCGACACCGAAGGCGAGGTTAAGCACCAGGTTGGCGGTTTTGCGGCCCACTCCGGGGAACTCCAGCAGCTCTTTGCGGGTTCGCGGCAGTTCATCACCACAGGTTTCCAGACTGAGCGCAATCGCCAGCAGTTGTTTGGCTTTGGTACGATAGAAACCGGCGGGATAAATGAGGTCGGCGATTTGGTCCACCGTGAGGTTCCTGGTCTGGGACGGTGTGGCGGCTTGTTCAAACAAACGGCGGCTGGCCGACAGTGTGACTTCGTCCCGAGTTCGAAGCGAGACAATGGTTGCAGCCAGAATTTGCCAGGGATCAGAACCCATTTCGGTGAGAACGTTCAATGACGGGGTGGGGTGTACCTGGGCATGACTGCGGAGGAGGTCGAAGACCTCGTCCCAGTTCCTATTCTTCGTCCTCTTCCTCTTCGGGTTCCGGCTCGAATTCTTCTTCGGAATCACTATCGGAATCGAGGGAGGACACAATGGCACTTTTTCCCAGTGGTTCCAGTTTTTCATGGACAATCGCCTCAACTTCGGCGACGGGAATGTCCAGAGAGAAGGCGATTTCATCGATCAAGAGCTTCATGGCACTGTCATAAAGCTTTCTTTCGAGGATGGGTAGTTCTTTCACTTTGGAGCGATGGTAGAGGTTTCGAACCACCAAAGCGATATCGGTGATATCGCCGCTTTTCAAATGGTCAAGATTCATTTGATAGCGCATTTTCCAGTCAGCCGTGATGGGCTCGAAATCACTGGCAATAATATTGAACGCTTCTTGTGCTTTTTCGCGCGGAACAATACTCCGGATTCCGATTTCCACCGCTTTTCCAACGGGTATCATGACGGTCATATCTGTTACGGGGAGAAAAATCTGGTAATACTGGGTTGGCTTGCCCTTAAACACACGCTCGGTGATAGCCATAATCTGGCCAACTCCCTGAAGCGGATACACCACTTTTTGATTGACTTGAAAGGGTGTGGCCAGGTTGGCAGTCTTGTCCTCAGGCATGCGCGGAGAATATCACAGATTGCCCGATAGGTCAAACCTCACCAAGTTCTTCAGGGGTTTTGGTGCTTTGCGGTAGAGATTCTTGAAAGGATGAATATCAAGAGCATTGGTGTACCAGCCTCCGATTTCCTCCCGGTCAATGAGATTGAAACTAGGGGTGTGGCTTAAGGGGATCAACAGTCCCTTCTGGAGTAAGGAGGACTCGGCCTGTGAAAGAGTCTTGAGACGCTCTTCAGGTTTCTGTGAGGCCGCCTGTGAGAGCCAACCATCGAATTCCGAATCAGAGTACGAAAAGGAATTGAGGCTGCTGCCACTTTTCCAGAGGACCAAGAAGGTTACGGGATCGAGGAAGTCCCCGATCCAGCTAAAATACCCCAGAGTATGGTCGAGGGCCGCCAAACGATCGTAGTAGCGGTCGGTCACTGTGACATGCTCGACCTCAAGGCCAATTTTCGACCAGGCTTGCCGGAGGGTCTCGACCAAAACGTCGTTGGACTTCGACGCATCCTCGGGGAGGGCAATGGTGAGTTTCGGCAGCCCTTTTCCTTCAGGAAAGCCTGCCTCAGCCAACAGGGAAAGAGCTTTTTCAGTATCACCTTTCTCGTAACCTTCAACCTTGGGGTAACCTTGGAATTGCGGTATCAAGACAGCGGTGGGCTGAAGGTAGGGTTTGCGGATTTCTTCCAACGGCAACAAAAGGATCAATGCTTGACGGACCTTGGGGTTTGTCCAAGGAGCTTTATCGGTTTTGAAGTACAGGAAACTGGTTCCAAAAACGGCGTTGGCTGTGAAGTAACGAGAACCAAGGGTTGCCGCCCCGTCGATACCATCGGCCACCCAGTCAAGACTCCCTTCCTTAAAGGCTTTGGTCACTGACTGGGCATCGTCATTGAACTGTAGTTCCAGACCATCGATGGCAACCTGCTCTGTGTCCCAATAGCGGGGGTTTTTCTCGAGAAGCCAATGCTCGGGAGTCATGGCTGTCAGACGGTAAGGTCCGTTGGCTGGTGGAGGAGCTTCTGTGGGACGGGCAAGCCAGGTGCTTTGCAAAGGTACGAAGGAGTAATGGCACAAAACTGCCACCAGGTGGGGAGCGGGTTCGTTGAGTTTCAATACCAGCGTGTCGTTCCGTGGAACTTGGATGCCAAGCTTCGAGGGGTCGCGAAGTTTGCCTTCCCGCCAGGCTTGAGCACCAGAAATCGGGTCAAGGAGCGAGGCAAAAGGGGCATTGGTGGCTGGGTTGAGAACCCGGATCCAGCTATCGCGAAAGCTTTGGGCGTTCAAAGGCGTGCCGTCTTCAAAGACAAGCCCGGGGCGCAAGTTAAAAGTGAGGGTCAAACCATCATCCGAGAACGCCCAGGACTGAGCCGCTCCGGGGAGCGGGCGAAGAGACAGAGGATCATAAACTACCAGACCCTCGTAAAGTGCTGTTAGGACCTGGGCCTCAAGGGCCGTTTGCCCCTTGGCCGGGTCGATTTGAATGGCCGAGGTGCCAAAGTTGATTCTCAGAATATCGGGCGGCGATGCAGCCAGTGGAACCGCCAACAGACCTATCAGCACAAGCAATGCTTGGTTCAACGGACGACTCCCAGCAAGAAAATCAAAACCGCTACTGCGGCCAGACCGATCGAAACACCCTGAAGAATCGCTACCATCGTCTTGTTTCCCCGGGCCAGTTCTTGAAAGCTCCGTGTCGTTACCAGAAACGGGGCATCCTTGGCTTCCGGTCTACGGAGCGCTAATTGGCCACCCTCATCTCCGGCTTCAGCCACCACCGTCAGCTCCCGGTCTAGGGGCAGACAGTGCTCTTCGTAACGGTAACCAAGAGTCCCCCCTAAGGAACCTCCAAGATTCAAGACGAACGACCCCACACCCAAGGCATTGCCCGACATGGTCGCCGGCTGGAAACTGGCGTGGCTCTTGATCCGTTCAATCTTGGCATGTTCGGGCTGAACTAGAATCTTTCCAGTGCCGTCTTCAAGCCAAAATGGAATCGAGACCTCGTTGGTCGCCACGACCTCGCTTTTTCGGTGGGTCCTCTGAATACTGTTTCCCTGTGCGTCCTTCTCCCAAAGAACCTCTTCGTACTCTCTGGTTACAGAAAATCGGTAGGAAACACAGGGTGTATGGGATAATTCTGCCAGCAAGGGTGTTTCACAGACGATTTTGCCCCGGATTTTCACTGTTTGCCGAAACGAACCGGCCCCCAGTTCCTTGGCGATGGAAGCAGAGTCCTCGGCAAGGCGGGAAAGGGGGATATCCGAGGCCAAGGCCATAGCCTGAGCTCTATCAGCTTGCCGGCGGGCCCACCAGGAGACACCAAAAGAACCCAGCGCGAAGAGAACCGTCAAAAGAATGAAGGGACCCACGATTATTGACCTTCCCTGACCCAAAGAATGAACTCATCGTAGGTATCCAGAAGAGCTTTGTAAAGGTCGCTCGCTGTGGAAAGGTTTCCGGTTCGGCCCAATGTCTCGAGCGCGAAGGCCGCTTCTGCTACTGCCACGGCTGTAACGCCTCTGGCCGACCCTTTAAGGGTGTGGGCGAAACGGAGAACGGCGGTGCTTTCGGCGGAACGGATGGCCGTTTGCAGCTCGGCCAAGAGTGTCGGGCAACGGGCCAGGAATTGGTCGAGGACTTGGCGTCCGTTTGCAGGGCTACCGTAGAGTTGGGCAAGTTGGCTCCAGTCCAGGGGCGGTGCTTTTTTGGCGGGCATCCCTCCGGGTAGGGTTAGCTGGAAGCCGGGTTTCTGCTGATCCGTTAGAAGGCCAAAAAGCCCCTTGTCAAAGTTGGGCAGGGTCTCAAAGGCCTGAGAATCAAACGGCTGACAGGTGAATTCCAAAATAAGGTCCGCTCCGTTCGGTGCCGGCGTGAATTGCACTTTGAGTGTGTCGGCCTTAGCCGCTATGTCCGCAAAAAGGAGAAATAGCTTGTTTTTGAGAAATTGGGACGGGGCGTGAACCGTCGCGGCTGTCGGAGCAACAACCCCTTCAAACCGGCAACCCAGGGAGGGAAGCGTGAGGGATAAATCTTCGAACAGCTGCTGGACAAACCGTTGAACGGAGAAATCCTCGGGTGTTTCGGCCATGATGCCATTGTAGAGCTTCACCCTTGTCAATTCAAGGAAAAGGGTTTATGTTGAGTTAATCACTTGAGGAGGTTATATGGAGATTGCCATCACCGATCCCCTTCCCTGGTACCTTGCTGGACCGCTGCTGGGACTGTTTGTCCCTCTCATGCTTCTCTTAACAGGAAAGGAACCTGGTGTCTCCAGCTCCTTCCGGCACGCTTGCGCAGTGTTGCCTGGTGCCAAGTTGGTTACTTACTTCCGCTATGACGTGTTGAAAGACGGGCTGTGGCAGATACTGTTCGTCACGGGCATTCTGTTAGGTGGCACTTTGGTTCAATTTGGCTTGGGCGGGGCCGGCGTGCCCTTGTTTCTTCCCGAGAATTTGACCGCTGCAGGCCTTGCATTGCTCTTTGCCGGCGGGGTTCTGGTTGGATTTGGAACCCGTTACGCGGATGGCTGCACCTCGGGCCACACCATTGCCGGTATCTCGAACTTGAGCTGGCCGAGCGTTGTCGCTTCGGTCTGTTTTATTGTCGGAGGGACGGTCGCCAGCCTAGTGGACCGACTCGTTTTCGGAGGTCTCGTCCCATGACAAAATGGTGGAAGTACCCCCTCTGGCTGCTGCTGGGGGTGGGGTTTGGCGCTGTCCTGACATCGGCACAGGTAATCTCGGTAGTTCGAGTACGACGCATGTTCGCGTTTCAAGAACCCCATATGTTCTTGGTCATCGGTTCCGCCGTGGTTACGGGAGTCCTCAGCCTGCTTATCCTGAAGGCACTACGAAAAACCAAGACCGACCTGTCGGGTCAGCCTATGGATTTCAAGAAACGGCCTTTCCAACCGGGAATTGTCATTGGCGGGTTAATCTTCGGTATTGGTTGGTACCTGACAGCCGCCTGTCCCGGCCCGATCTATGCCCTGATCGGTACTGGAACCTGGACGGCTCTCATGATCTTAGCCGGAGCCCTCGGGGGAACATGGTTGTATGGATGGTTGAAACCCAAACTGCCCCACTGAGTCCTTTGCTTCTCTTAGAAGCTCATCACGATGGTCTGACTTTTCTCCGGACGGAAGGTTTTGAGAAGGAGGCTGTGATCACTTTCATACCAGGCAGCACTTCTGTCGGTATCGGTGATTCCCCAGCTGTCACCGTAGAGGGGAATGGGCTTTCCATTGATCTGAACCTGCTTAGGCCGGAAGACGTTGTGAAGGCGGTAAAGCAGATACGGGTCGGGTAGAAGCGCACCCGTGGTATTCAGGGTCTCGTGATCGAGGGTCATATCCTTCTGGGCGTAGTCATAGACGAGGCGGGTTTCCCAGTAGACACCTCCGCCCGAAGCGAGGGTCCGTCCGTCATCGAGGTAGTAGGCTCCCATACCGCGCCCCCCTGGAAAGACATGCACGGTCAGTGGATTGAAGATGTCCTTGTCATCGAAGACCTCGGGTTCGCGGACGGGGACAAAGGCGCCTCCCCGTGCGAAGAGCAGGGGCTTATCAGGGCGCGCTTCGAGGTCGTAGCTTTGGCCCCCTCCGAACTCCTCTCCGCTCCAGAAATCAAACCATACACCGGGGCCGGGCAGGTAGACGGAGCGCTGTGGGCTGCTGCCCGATACGGGCGCTACGAGAAGGCTCTCACCCCACAGGAATTCATCGTCGCAGGCCAGTGCCTTGGTGTCGCTGGTGGCTGAGGCCCAAATCGGAAGCCAGGCAGGACGACCTGTGGCGGCAGCTTGACGGGTATTTTGCGCCAGGTACGGCTTGAACTGGGAGCGGCGGTCGAGAAGTGCCTTGAGCCGCAACCTGTCGGGATCACTGAGGCTGGTCCAGAAAATGGCGGGATCGAGACCCCAGTC
>JAIFLN010000136.1:27059-28845 GCA_020049045.1 Spirochaetota bacterium
GGTGTGAGGTCAAGCCGGATCGCGGGAGTGCCAAGACCCGAGAGTCCCATTGTGAGAACCTTGGCCAGGACGCCCTCGTCGGACCCGGCTGTGACTTTGAGTTCGGGAAGGGCGTAGCGAATGGAGCCCAGGCCCCCGGATCCGGCCAAAAGGAGGGGGCGTACACCGGGGTTGCGGATTTTCCAGGCTTCGAACACGGCCTGTGCGGAAAGTCCCGGGAGCCGGTTGTTCATGCGGGCAAGGGGAGAATTCTGTCCGGCGTCATCGAAGGAAGTGTCCCAATCCTGTCGCCCCGGTATGGCAGGGAGTGCCAATCCTGTACCAAAGGTGAGGGTATCGATTCCGAAACTCGAGACCCACGCGGCCTTTTGGGCTGCGACAGTCAGATCGGGAAGTCTGTCGGTAAAAAGGGGACTCTGAAGCAGGGTTTGGAAACGAAGCCTGGCGTCGGCCGCAGGATTGTCAGGTACCGCCACCGCTTGGATGGAGAGCTTCGCTTTGCGCAGGAAGCTGGCTTTTTCGGCGGGTGGTACCGTCAAAATGGTGCCATGAGCCCAAGAAGGGAGAATGCCAGGCCGACCAGTTAGTGCCGTGAGGGAATCGAGGACCGTATTCGTCTGCGGGGCCGCTGCCATCAAGAGATCCAGGCCGCCATTGAGAGACCCAAGGCTGGCCTCGGTAGGGGTAAGCCGGGTGTAGGTTTGATACGAGTTGTCGAGGCTGAGGGCAAAGGGGATCGCTCCGCCAGCCCCGAATAGAACGGGCGCGGCGAAGGGGCCGTTCTTTTCCGGGTTATTTTCGTCGGTGACCCAGTACTTTGCGGAGCCTTGCTCGGCACTGAGGCCAAGCCCGAACCACTTGGCGGCATCAGCGGCCACGAAAACCTGGTTGATTCTTCTTCCTGCCACTCTGGGGCCGCCCATGGTCCGCAATACGGTTTTTTCCCCGCGGTGTACTGACCAGGAGAGGTCTGCAAGATTCAGTCGAGCGCTGATCCCGGGTGTTTCGAGAAAAACGACGCCGTCGCCTTCTTTGACTTTCACCGTTACACCGGTCAGTGCCTGGTATCGGGCCGAGGGGGAGAGGGGGGCCTCACCAGCAGCGGCCGGAACGATCCATCGAAGGACTCCCGGTCCGACGAAGATCAGGGTGAGATCTCTTCCATCAGCTAAGGTCACCGTAACACCGGCAGGCTCTGCCTTCCATCCTTTGACAGCAGGCAGCGCCGCCCATGGACTAGCCTGAAAAGCTTCTCTTGTGACGGACTTGTGGTCATCATCGGGTTCTTTGGGGGGCGGGGGAGCTTCGGGGAGAGGGATGGGGACAGGGCGGGGAATTTCCGGGGGTGGTGCTGGCGCAGGTGTGGCACACTGCCACAGAAGAAGGGGGAGTGCGAGCAAAAGGAATCGAAACTTCATGGATGTCTTATCGGAAGAACCGGTAGAGACCTTCAGCCCAGCCCCTCTGACTTGAGGCGGTCGGCCCATCCGGCAACCTTTCCCTCTGTCAAAAGACCCTGGTTGTCGTCATCGAGGGTGAGCCCGGTGCCACCAAGAACCTGGGAGGCTGCGGGAGCGTACAAGGCGTCGAGTTGGGAAAGTGCGGCACAAAAGGTTTCAGGAAAAGCGATTTTGTCACCCAGTCCAAAAAACGCCAGGATTTTGCCTTTCAAACACTCGGCCGGAAACTCCGTCAAACGCCGACGCCAGTCTTCTTGAAGGGCACCGGTACCCCAGGTGGAGGTTCCCAGAAGGACCGCGTCGTATTTTGCCAAGTCCGAAGCTCT
>JAIFLN010000206.1 GCA_020049045.1 Spirochaetota bacterium
GTGCTGGGCATGCTGGTGGGGGCTTTCCACGACAGAATGGAAGGGGTCGACTGGATGTTGCATGACACAGAGCGTCAGAAGGCCTGGATCTGCAGGCAAGGAGTCGGCCAAGGAGTGAGCGGGGTCAAGGTTCCCTTGTCACTGGGGATGGAATGGACTGAAGCTGCCGCTCAAGACTTGTGGAAGAAGTATTTCAAGAACATTGCCATTCCCGACCGGATCAACCCCACTGTTCAAAGGGGTCGGATGCCGGTCAAGACTTGGAAGAATCTGGTTGAGCAGCCCGGCCGGTCCAGCGCGTCATACTAGTGCTGACACCTGTCACCCGCAAAAATATGCGGAACCACGCTTCCGGGAGAATCCTGGCCACCAATTTCATCAGGCCCACACTCCAGGGCAGATCGAGGATACTCCGGTCGGAACGGATGGCCCGGACGGTGGCACGTGCGACATAGTCGGCCTCAAGCAGGGGAGTCAGAAAAGGTGGAGCCGCCCCGGCAAACAGACCGGTTCCAATGTAGGAGGGATTGACCGTCAGAACCCGTCGCTTTCCCAGACCCCGCAGCCGCAATTCCTCGTCCAAACTCACGGCCAAGCCTCGGAGTGCCCACTTGCTGGCGGCGTACGAAGCCATGTGCGGCACCGGCAAATACCCCGAGGCGCTGGCGATGAAGACCAGCTTGAATTCGGGTGAGGCGGTCAGAAGCGGCCAAAATGCGTGGGTGACTGCCAAGGGGCCCCCCAGGTTGACCGCCACGGTGGTCTGGTGGCGGGTCAGCGGCACGGTCTCAAAACCACCGCCGAAAACCAACCCGGCATTGTTGATCAAAATATCCAGACCGCCCCATTCAGAAGCGATTCGCTGACGGCAGGCCTCAATCGACGGTGCAGAAGTCACATCGAGGGAACAGAACAGAGCCTTGGGGAACCGGGACGCGAGTGCGTCGAAGCTTGGTCCTGGCAGATCGGTCAGGCACAGCCGGGCTTCTGACAAAGCCTCAGCCAATGCAGTGCCAAGGCCTCCAGCGGCCCCGGTGATCAAGATGCGGCATCCGGTGAGTTTCATGACCCAAGTATAGCACGAGCTCCTGAAAACAGGGTAAGATCCCGGCACTTGCGGAGGCGTTATGACCACCATTGGCCTGGCGGGGGCGGGAACTATCGGTTCCGGATTGATCCGCCTTCTGGGCACCACCCCAGCTACTCGCGACTGGAAGATTAAAACCATCCTGGTTCGTGACCTCTCGAAGGTTCGTATCGGACTTCCGGCACTCGCCAAAATGACAAACCGGATGGAAGACCTCACCGACGACCCTGAGATTGACGTCGTCGTGGAACTGCTGGGTGGCGTTGAGGAAGCTTTTCAGGTGGTCAGCCGTGCGCTGAAGGCAGGCAAGGCCGTCGTCACTGCCAACAAAAACCTCCTTGCCGAACGAGGTCCCGAGTTGTTCGCCCTGGCCGCCCGTCACCGGGTGGCCCTGGGGTTTGAAGCCAGTGTCTGCGGGGGCATTCCTGTCATCCGTCTGATTCAGGAAGCTCTGAGGGCAGACCACATCACTTCGCTGGAAGGCATTGTGAATGGTACCACCAACTACTTGTTGACGCGGATGAGCGAGGAGCGGGCCTCGTATGCCGACTGTCTTGCCGACGCCCAGCGCCTGGGCTTTGCCGAACCCGACCCTGACTACGACGTGTCGGGAAAAGACGCTGTCTGCAAGGCGGGCATTCTGGCGACTTTGGCCTTCGGCGGCTATGTGGATTTCCGCAAGGTGCCTACCTCGGGTATCGACAGTCTCGAGCTGGAAGACATCCGCCAGGCCGAGGCCATGGGCTACCGCATCAAGTTGCTAGCCTCGGCCCGCCGTTCTCCCGAAGGCCGCTTTGACGCCGAAGTCGGACCCGTCCTTCTTCCCCTGGGACATCCCCTTGCCTCGATCCGTATGGAATACAATGCCGTGCTGATCGAAAGCGATGGTCTGGTAAAGACCCTGGCCTCGGGAAAGGGTGCCGGCGCTGCCCCGACTTCGATAAGTCTGCTCAGCGATCTGCTCGATATTGCAGAAGGACGGGCCCGGGTTCCGCAGCTTGATCACCCGTTTCTAGGAAAGCCTTTTGACCAGGGAGCGAGGGGAACGGCACCGTCACGCTACTATTTGCGCCTGTCGGTACCGGACCGCTCCGGCATCTTGGCCCAGGTGGCCGGGCTGTTTGCCTGCCACGATATCAGCATCGCCTCGGTGTTGCAGCCCGAAGTTCCCGATGAAGCCGGGGGTTCCCTGGTGCCTCTGATCTTGACCACCCACACCACCACCCGTGCCCGCCTCGACCTCGTTCTGGCTTCTCTGGCCTCGGAAGGCTGGGGGCGCAGCGTGGTACTACGCATCCAGGAGAATTGAATGGAAATCATCACCTCGTTTCATGGCATCGAAGAGACCCTCAAGGAACCACCGGCGGGAGCTGAATTGCTGGTCGGCAAGAAGAACCCTCGCACCCAAGCTTTGATTGACTTGGCAAAAAAAGGAAAGGTGGCGATCCGCGAAGTGCCCGACGCCGAGCTGACCAAGGCCGCAGGGGGCCGGGAACAACGAGGTGCCGTGCTGGTATTGCCCGAGGGCCGCAAGACCCTGGAAACCACCCTGGAAGAGTTTCTGCAGAACTTTGACGAGGATTCCGGCCTGGTCGTCCTGCTCGATGGCGTGACCGACCCTCAGAATTACGGAGCTATTCTGCGGTCCGCCGACCAGTTTGGTGTTGACCTCGTGTTGATTCCGGCGCGCCGTTCGGCTTCTGACACTCCGGCCGTCTCGGCGGCCAGTGCCGGTGCCATGGCCTGGGTTCCCCACGCCGTGGTCACCAACCTCACCCGGGCGCTGGGCCAACTCAAAGAAAAAGGCTTCTGGATTTACGGAGCCGATATGGACGGCACTCCAGCGTCGCAGGCCAAGCTCACCGGCCGCGTCGCCCTCGTGCTGGGCAGCGAAGGCAAAGGCCTCTCCCGCCTGGTGCGCGACACCTGCGATGTGGTGATCTCCATCCCCACCCAGGGCCGCCTCGACAGCCTCAACGTGTCCGTCTCAGCCGGAATTCTCATGTACGAAACCCGCAGCCAGCAAGGCTAGCTGGCAAACATATAAGGGGAACGCAATGCACCCGGTTGTTGAAGAGGCGGTTCAGTATCTCATGGGCAGCTATTCGCCCCGGGCGATCCTTCTTTATGGTTCCTTTGCGGCTGGAACACCGACTGACGAGAGCGATATCGATGTTCTGGTTTTCACGGATCACCCTTCGAACCTCCACGATTCCAGGGTGATCGACGGCCACTACCTTGACGCTTGGATCTATCCTGTTGAAAAGAGCAAAGACGCAGAGGCTTTCGTTCACGCGTTCCCGTTTCGGGTCCTTCACGATTCCCTCGGGTTAGCTTCGGACTTGGGGGCTGCCATCGAGGCCATCCGGAAACAAAAAACCCTTATCCTCGAACCCGCCGAGAAACAAAGGTTGGAGGGCTGGATCACTAAGATGCTGGCCCGGGCTTCCCAGGACACGGCGGAAGCGAACTATCGTTACCGCTGGGTGCTCCAGGACCTACCGGAATTGTACTGTCAGTTCCGTGGCCGGTACTTCGATGGCCCAGTCAAGACACTTCGGAGGATGCGGGAATCAGACCCCATCCTTTTTCAGAAATACGAGACCCTTCTATCGGCAACCAAGAACGTAGCATTGGCGAGAGACCTGTACACAGAGGTCTTGAACCCCAAGATTTCCTGACCCGTCAGCGCCACGAGATCCTAATGCAGGAACTTGTCGCCGATATCCTTACGCCACCACGCCCCCGGGAATTTCACCTGGGCGGCCCCCGCGTAAGCCCGCCGCTTGGCTTCCTCGAAGGAATCGGCAATGCCGACGGCCGTGAAACAGCGGCCTCCAGCGGTCAAAAGGGCACCATCCACCAGGGTGGTTGAGGCTTGGAAGAGGTGGAATTGCCCCTCCCGTGAAGGGGGAAGCGACTCGACAACCAGGTTTTTCGGATAGTCCCCCGGGTAACCCGGTGCCGCTACTACCACTCCCAGAGCAACCTTGGTCGAGAGCACCAGGCGGTACTCTGACAGGGTTCCATCGGCCATCGCCTGAACGAGGTCCCCGAAGTCCGAATCGATGAGGGCCAGAAGTGCCTGGGTTTCCGGGTCGCCAAAGCGCACGTTGTATTCCAGAATTTTGGGGCCGGTCGAGGTGACCATAACGCCAATGAAGATGATGCCTTTGTAGTTCAGCCCGTCTTTATTCAGAGCGGCCACGGTGGGCTCGACGGTTTCGGCCAAAACCCGCTTCCATAGGAGCGCGTCAACGAGTGGAACCGGGCAGATGGCTCCCATTCCCCCGGTGTTTGGTCCCCGGTCGCCCTCCTGGGCTTTCTTGAAGTCGGCCGTGGGCGGCAAAACAACATAGTCGCGACCATCCGACAAAACGAACACCGAAATTTCGAAACCGGTCAGAAATTCTTCCACGAGCAGTTTGTCGTTCTTGAGAATTTCCAGACCGAAGTCCAGCGCTTCGGACCGGTCATCGGTCTCGAGGACTCCCTTGCCGGCGGCCAGACCGCTTTTCTTAATGACCAGCCGTCCGGGCACCGAGGTGATGTAATCGAGGTACTTCTCCTCGTCGGTGAACTCCTGTGCGGCGGCGGTAGGAAGTCCGTTTCGAATCATGAAGTCCTTGGAAAAAACCTTGGAACTCTCCAACTGGGCTTTGTGCCGGTTTGGTCCTATCACGGCAACGCCCGCGCTTTGAAGCGCATCGGCAACCCCGGCTTCCAGCGGAGCCTCGCTTCCGACAAACACCAGGTCGATTTCGTAGGTCTGGCAGGCCGTGACCACAGCAGCGCCGTCCAGGGGATCAAGCTGGGGAAGATTTGTTCCGAAACTGGCCGTCCCTGCATTTCCTGGGGCGACAAAGAGTCCGCACAAACGGCGGCTGGTGGAGAATTTCCACGCCAAGGCGTGCTCGCGGGCACCATTGCCCAGGATCAAGACTTTCATCAGTTTCCTCCAAGGAGTTTCAGAACAGTGATGGGGTACAGCTTATGCTCGAGGACATGGATCTTCGCCTCGGCCGCTTCGAGTGTCATCCCGGCAGTCCGGGGAAAGGCGGTCTGGACGATGATCTGTCCGGTGTCGACCCCTTCGTCCACCCAGTGGATGGTGACGCCCAGTTCCCTATCCTCCGAAGCCCAGCTGTCGGCGATTCCATGAGCACCGGGGTGCTTGGGCAGCAGGGCCGGGTGGATATTGATCAGCTTGCCCTGCCACCGTCCGACGAACAGTGGGGTGAGGATGCGCATGTAGCCCGCCAGAACAACCATGTCGACGCCAAAGGATTCCAGGGCCCCAGTCATCTCCCTCTCAGCCGTCTGCCGTACTTCCTGTCCTCCCTTGCCGTAGGCGACGACGATGGAGGGAATTCCCAGCCGGGTTGCACGTTCCAGGCAGTACGCACCCGGCTTGTCGCAGACCAAGAGGACGACCCGGTGTCCTGAGGGATTCTGGACTGGATCGGAAAAAGCCTCGGCGATGGCTTGAAAGTTGGAACCGGAACCTGAGGCAAGGACCGCGACGTTCGCCACTAACCGAGCCTCTTGGTGCCAGCTTCCAGGCTCCCCGCACGGAACACGGCAACGCCGGCTTTTTTTGCCCCGGCTTCAAAACCCTCCGCCTGGTCTTGGGAGACGACCAACGCCAGACCGATTCCCATGTTGAACACGCGGATCATCTCGTCGCGGTCAACATGGCCGTCTTTTTCAATCTTGCCGAAGATGCGGGGAAGGTCCCAGTTCCAGTTCAGACTAAGCTGAAGGTGCGCTGGAAGAACCCGCTCGATATTGCCGAACAGCCCTCCTCCGGTGATATGGGCCGCCCCCACCAGACCCGCCAGGGGCAGCAGAGCCTTCATGTCGCGGACGTAGATTTTCGTCGGTATAAGCAAATCGTCCCAAGCCTGGGCATCGTCAGCTTTGACCGCCTTACGTGCCAAGCTGTAACCATTGGAGTGCACCCCGCTCGAGGCGACACCAAAGACCACATCACCGGCTTTCATCAGGTCGGGACGGGGCAGCATTTTGTCCTTTTCGACAAGCCCGACGGTGAAACCGGCCAAGTCGAAATCTTCACCATGGTAGAGGTCGGGCATTTCGGCAGTCTCGCCCCCCGCCAGCAGGCATTCGGCCTGCTCGCAACCTTCGACAATGCCCTTGATGATGGCCTGCAAGCGGCCCTCATTGATGTAACCCGTGGCAATGTAATCCAGGAAAACGCTGGGCATGCACCCGCACACCGCCAGGTCGTTGACATTCATGGCCACCAGATCAATGCCGATCGTGTCAAACTTCTGAAACCTCTGGGCAACCAGGAGCTTGGTCCCCACACCATCGGTGCAGGATAGCAGCACGGGGCGGGTGTAAGCTTTCCAGTCCAGCTCCAGCCCACCGGCAAAACCGCCAATCCCTTTGCTGACCGCCTTTGAAGGGATCTTGGAGATGAAGTCGGCGAACCGGTCGCCCTTTTCGATGTCAACGCCGGCACCGGCGTACGTTTGTTTTGCTTTCATTTCAGCTCCGTTTGTTTTTTCTGGGCGGCATCGAGGGGTTCAGGGTACTTGCCGTTGAAGCAGGCGTAGCAGTAGTCATCGGGCTGATTCTCTGTGCAGGCCCGCAATCCTTCCTCTGACAGGAATTTGACGCTGTCGGCGCCCAGCTCTGCCGCCAGAGCGTCGGGGGCGAGGCGGTTGCTGATCAGTTCGCCCCGGGTCGGTATGTCAATGCCATAGAAGCAGGGGTACTGAATTTCCGGGGACGAAAGCCTGAGGTGGATTTCCCGGGCACCGGCATCGCGCAGCAATTTCACAATCCGTTTGCTGGTTGTTCCCCGCACCAGGCTGTCGTCGACCAGAACCAGGCTTTTTCCCCTTACCACGCTGGGAATGGGGTTGAGCTTCATTTTCACGGCAAATTCTCGTTGGGCCTGACTTGGCAGGGTAAAACTTCGTCCGGCAAAATGGTTGCGGGTCAGACCCATTTCAAAGGGAATTCCCCTGGCCTGCGCGTAGCCCAGTGCGGCGGCGTTTCCTGAGTCGGGTACCGGCATGACCATATCCGCCTCAACGAAGTCATCGGATGCCAGCTGACGGCCAATGGCTTGGCGCATCTTGTAGACCGACCGCCCGAAGATTTCACTGTCGGGCCGGGCAAAGTAGATGAACTCGAAAATGCAGTGACTCAGCTTTTGGGAGGACAGCGGACTGAACCGATGACTGGTCCAACCTGCCGGACCCAGACCCCCTTGGCGAATAGCAAGAATCTCACCGGGCTCGACTTCGCGGTACTCGGTGATGCCCAGAATATCGAGGCCGCAGGTTTCGCTGACCACCACGGTGAGTTTGTCGTTCCAACCCACATACAGCGGCCGGAACCCCTTGGGATCGCGGATGGCGTAAAGAAGCCCCTGATGGATCAGTACCATGGAAAAGGCCCCTTGCAGTTGAATCAAGGTGTCGGTGAGCGCTTCGAGAAGTTTGTGCTTGTGGCTGCGGCTGATCAGGTGGAGGATGACTTCGGTGTCGCTGGTGCTCGAGAATATGGCGCCTTCGTCGGTCAGCGTACGGCGGATAAACTCGATATTGCTGATATTGCCGTTGTGGCCGAGGGCCATTTCCCCTTTATTGCACAAGATATGAAACGGTTGTGCGTTTTGGGCAAGGTTGCCGCCGTGGGTGGAATAGCGGTTATGACCGATACCGATTTTGCCGGGGTGGTTTTCTGACAAGAAAGGTGTCAGCACTTGGCTGACCAAGCCCAGCCCCTTCTTGGTGATCATTGACTCGATGCCGTGGGGGCTTCGTTCAACGTAGGTGACACCGGCCGATTCCTGACCTCGGTGCTGCTGCGCATAGAGCGGATAAAACAGCAGTTCAGGGATATTGGATTCTTCCTTGGTCAGAAGGCCTGCAACCCCGCAATGGTGCTCGGGCCGGTCTGGCCCCTGGCGGTCGTCATCGGAATCGGTTGCCAAAGGAGACCTCCGGGATCGCAGGATGGGAAGGTTATACCGTAAACACGGGTCGGGAGGGAAGAGGGGTTCAGGCTCCGAAGGCGAACGACCGCTGAAGGTCGTCACGGGCGTTGATCTGGTCCCGAATAGCACGCAACTCTTCGCGGCATTCCCGGAACGTCAGGATCAACCGGGGATCAAACCAGGTGCCACCCATATCGACCACTTGGTCAAAGGCCAAATCAAACGGAAGGCTGTCACGGTAACTGCGGGGACTCGAAAGTGCGTCGAAAACATCAACCAAAGCGACAATTCTAGCCTCGAGAGGAATTTGGTCGCCCGAGAGGCCCTTTAAGTAGCCGCGCCCGTCCCAACGTTCATGATGGTAGTTGGCAATGTTGGAGGCCATGGTGTCGATGCCTTCAGAATTCAGAATTTCACCACCGTAGCGGACGTGCAACCGCTGAATTTGGCGTTCTTTTTCTGTGTAGCGTTCAATACCGAGCAACAGGCACGAAACCCCGACCTTGCCGATATCGTGCAGCCCGGAGTAGAGCCGGATGCGCTCGACCCAATGGGCATCACAACCGGCTCGGGTTGCCAGAAGCGCGCTGAATTCGGCCACCCGTTCAATGTGGTACATGGTGTCTTCGTCAGAATTCTGATTGGCGGCCTCAAGGGCGAAAATCATCGACTTGGTCAGCCGGCCGATTTTACCCCGCTGGTCTTGAATGGTCCGCTGGCGGTTTTGAAACTGACGGGCCTGCCTGATGGTGAAGGCCAACTCATCAATGCGCCAAGGTTTGTTCAGATACCGGTACAGGCCGGCAACATTCACCGCCTCACGGACGGCATCCAGGTCGGTATAGCCGGTCAGCAGCACCAGGGAAGTTTCGGGTGACAACCGACGGACCTCGGCTAAAAGAGTGTGTCCCTTCATTCCCGGCATGTTCTCATCCGAAATCACCATGACGAGCTCAGAACCCTCGAGAAGCATCTGATGAATGAGAGCAAGGGCTTCTTCTCCGCTTTCCGCCGATTCAACCTGGAACTCAGAACCGACTTCGCGGCGCAACTCTACACGAAGGCTTTCCAGGAGAATTCGTTCGTCATCAACACACAGCAGGTAGGGTTTGGACAAGATATCTCCATTCTAACAGTCGGGTGGTGAGAAGTAAAGGCCTGTCAGCCGTTTGCTGTTGGTCTCGAGCACGGCAGCGGTGACTTCAGGGCTTTCTTGCCAGATCACAGCTAGACGTGCCAGAATTTCGACAAGGTGGGCGGGCTCGTTGGGTCGGTGCGGATCCGCGCGCCACAGCTCCTGAGGCAAAAGGTCGGGGCTGTCGGTCTCGATCAGAACACGGTCGCGGGGAAGATACTTCAGCACTTCGGGCAAACGGGCATTGCGGGTACGGGTCACTGCCCCCGAGAACGAGAACCAGGCGTTGAAATCTAAAAATTGCCGCGCCACTTCGACACTTCCTCCAAAAGAATGCAGCACGACGGGAACCTCGGGGTGCCTCCTGCGGGCTAAATACCAGGCCAGCCGGTCCCAGGTGCGGCGGCAGTGCAGGCTGGCGGGCCGGTTCAGCCTACCAGCCAGGGCCAACTGCGGCTCAAACGCCTCTTCCTGGCGGGCTAGTGGCGGGCCGGCCGTTCGGTCCAGCCCGATTTCTCCCACCCACGCACCGGGGTATTGTTTGAGCAGACGTTCCAGGGAAGGAAGCCAGGTGTTCGGGGTTCCCTCAGGCAGATACCAGGGATGGACTCCAAAGGCCGGGAGAACTTGACGACGCGTGTCTGCAAGTCCTGCCACCGCATCCCAGTCCCCGGGTTCTGTGGCGCAAACCACGAACCCCTCCACACTGGCCTGCTGCGCTCGGTCAAAAAGTTCTGCCCCCAACGCCGTCAAGACGGCTGCTTGAAGGTGGCAGTGGGTGTCAAACAGCCTCACTCCGTTTTAAACCTCGCCGTTTCGGCAGACAGCGAATCGGCGATCTCGTCGATGCGGCCCATCAGCGCGTTGACGGTCTCGGCCGATTGACCCAGGGACTCGCTGGCATTTCCCAGCTGCTGAAGGGCCGATCCCACTTCACCTGCTACATGTTCCACCGTTTTCAGTACGTCGCTGGCGATGGACATGGCCTGGGTCATCTCGCGGTTACCGAAATCGACCTCTTGGCTGACGTTCTGCAAACCCGCCATGGCTTGATGAATCTGCTCTCCGCCTAGGCTGAATTCACTCACTTGACTGGCAATTTCGTCCAAAGAACGGGCCACTTCTTGAATTTCGCCTTGGATCTTTAAAAAGCTCTCATTGGTGTCGGCACTCGAGCGGAAGGCTTCACCGATGGTGGTGGTGATGGTGTTGAGTGTGGAACTGATCTCTTTGGAATTGGAGGAAGAGGCTTCTGCCAGTTTGCGGATTTCGTCGGCAACCACCGAAAAGCCCTTTCCGGCCTCGCCGGCGTGGGCCGCTTCGATGGCGGCATTCATAGCCAACAGATTGGTCTGGCCTGCAATTTCGCTGATCAGAGCAGCCATTTCATGAATGCCCGCCACCGACGTATTGACGGCCCGGATCAACTCGTTGGTGCGGGCCAGCTTGGTGCCTCCGTCCTGGGCTGTATTGACCAGTGACTTCACATTCTCCATCCGGTTCCGGGTGAGGCGGCTGATGCTATCGATGCTGGCCTGCATTTCATTGACGGCTGCCGTAGAATCTTGAACCCTGTTGTTCTGCCGCTCGATGGAAGTGGAAAGTCCGGTCAGATTGCGCTCAATCACCTCCAGAGCCTGCCGGAACGCCCCCACGCCTTCGGTCAGGTCCTGCATTTGCGTGCTGACGGCGTCTACCGATGCATCGAGAAGGCTGCCGGCGCTGACAGCCTGCGACTGGGCGTTGTCCAGATCATCCTTGACCCGGTGGTTTTCCAGGGCGACCCCCTGAATATTGCGGACGACTTCGCGGTGACGCTGCAGAAAGGTGTTCATGTCGCGACCCAAGAGACCCACTTCGTCCTTGGTTTTGAGGGCAAAGGATCGGGTCAGGTCGCCGTCTTTCAGGGCACGGACTTCGTTACCGATGAGGACAATGCCGCGGGATATTCGACCCGTCAGCCAAAGAATCAGAAAAAGGCTGCTGAAAACGATGAGGATGACCGCAGTTCCGGCTGTCAGATTGGCCCGGTCGGCAATGCTGGTAATCACCGCGTTGATCTGCGACTCCTGCTGATTGATGGTACGGTGCATGTTCAGCAACCACATATCGGTGTTCAAGATGGCGTCTTTCAATTGAAAGGTTACGGCCGTGGCACGTGGAAGGTTTTTTGATACTTTGGGGTCAGCCAAAAAGCTGAAGACCAGCAGGTTCTTGGAATCGACCCCCAACTCGGTGCTGAGGTCTTTCAGATTGCTGGTGACCATGGTGAGGGTTTTATAGATCTCATTAGCCCGTCTGCCGTAGCCGACAATTCGGTCAAGGGCGACGGCGATATCGTCATCGGCACTATGAAGCACCTGCAAACCGGCCACCCGCTCGATGGCGTTCAGAGTCATCTGATGGGCCTCTTCCAAGGCCAAAGTCCCCTGCTCCAAGCTGATGACAATCATTCGGTTCAGTTCAGCCCTTTCGACCATGACGTTGTCTTTCAGCCCCTGCAGAACCGCAGCCTCTTTGCGAATCTGCTCGACGGGAGCCATTAGGCTGACATAGAGAACCCCGCACACGGCCAGAACCACAAACGAAAGAACCACCATCAGGCTCAGTTTCCAGCGTAGGCGCATTGTGTACCTCTGAAGAAAGTATAGTTCGAGTTTACCAAATCCGATAGGATGGCTTTATGGATGAATCAATAATCGTGGCCCCGGGGGTCTGGCGCCTGACGGTCAATATCGATGACGAAGATGTTCCCCTATTTGAAGATCGTTGGCCCGTATCCGAGGGCGTGGCTCTTCATGCCTACCTGGTCCGCGGCGAGCGTGCCATGGTGGTTGATCCCTGGGAGGCAGGGGGCTACGGGCAAGAAGAGGTCGAAGCCGATTTGAAAGCGCTGGGTCTGGGTTGGAAGGATCTTGCGGCGGTGGTTTCCACAAAAACCGTACCCAAAGGTGCCTTTTTTGACTTGGGCGGGGGGGTGAGCCTGTCGGAGAGGGGGGGCTTCTGGTTTGTGGAACCAGCCGGCGTTGCCCTGACCGGTGATACCTTTGCCGGTTTGGGTTGGATCGAAGACGAACTGTGGGTCGAGGATCTGGGTGAGCACGAGGCCCGCTATTTTGAGGACGAGGCTTTGAGGTGGTTTTCCAGCCGTCCGCTCGTTCCGTCGGAGTTGCCCCAGGGAACTAAAATTGTTGCACCAGCCCACGGCTGCCTTTGGAAAAATCCCGAAGCGGCGTTGAACCGGGCACGGCAGTTTGAAGCCTGGGGGCAGGGAGAGGCTCTTGGGGAGATCACCGTGGTCTGGCCTGCAGGAGCTGAGTTTGATGCCGGTGCCGATGCCCTGGTAGGAGGGGCCTTGGACGCCATGGCCGGGCTCAATTTGTTCCGCATGCCCACCGACGATACAACGGCGATGGCTGCCGGAGCCCGGCGTGCTTCGCTGGTGGTGGTGGCCGGCGGCCTCGGCAATTCCTTTATGACCGGTCTGGAAAAAGACCTCTGGCGGCCCGACCCCTTAGCGCCCGCCGCCGAATTGCGGCGGGAGCTTGTCAGAAGGTTTCAACAGTGATGAACACGGAAAATGTCCTTTTTGCCTTTGGATTGACCCTGTTCGCGGGTTTGGCCACTGGAGTGGGGTCTGCCCTGGCCTTTTTGGCCAAGCGCACGAACCCCGGGTTTCTGTCGCTTTCTTTGGGCTTTAGCGCCGGTGTGATGCTCTATGTCTCCTTTATTGAGATCTTTCCCAAAGCGAAAGCATCTCTGATGACGGTGTACGGCGTGGAACAAGCCACCGTCTTCACTGTCCTGGCTTTTTTTGGAGGCATCGCCATCGTGGCGTTGATCGACCGCCTCGTTCCCAGTTTCGAAAACCCCCATGAACTGCGTTCGGGTGATGAGCAGAGTCCTGAACGTCGGACGCTTCTGCGGATGGGGATGTTTTCTGCCCTCGCCATCGGCATTCACAACTTTCCCGAGGGTCTGGCCACCTTTATGGCTGGTTTGCAGGAGCCAACGTTGGGTCTGGGCATTGCTGTGGCCATCGCGATCCACAATATTCCTGAAGGAATTGCTGTCTCTGTCCCGATTTACTACGCCACAGGCAGCCGAAAGAAAGCGTTCGCCCTGTCGTTTCTCTCGGGTCTGTCCGAGCCCCTGGGCGCCTTGATCGGGTATTTCTTCTTGCTTCAGTTTTTCCATGAAGCTCTTTTCGGCCTGATCTTTGCGGGAGTGGCAGGCATTATGGTGTATATCAGTCTCGACGAGCTTCTGCCCACGGCAGAAAAGTACGTAAAGCACCACGTGGCCATTGGTGGTTTGATTTCTGGAATGGCGGTTATGGCCGTCAGCCTGTTGTTGTTTCTATGACCGAAATTCTTCTCATTCTTATCTTGGTGCTGCTGACGGCTGTTTTGGCCAGTTGCGCCTTTCTTGTGTCCAGCCTTAATCGGATGGCCGACCAAAACGAGCGTCAGTTGGAGCGCATGCGTCAGACCGTCGACGAACGGCTTCAAAAGTCTCTCGAGTCACGGCTGGGGGAGAGTTTTGCCCAGGTGGCGCGGCAACTGGAGCAGGTGCAACAGGGACTGGGGGAAATGCGGAACCTCGCCATTGGGGTCGGCGATTTGAAAAAGGTGCTTTCCAATGTGAAAAACCGAGGTATTTTCGGTGAGATTCAGCTGGGAAACCTTCTGGAGGATCTGTTGAGCGCCGGGCAGTACGCCGCCAATGTGATGGTCCGTCCCGGTCAGCGCGAGGTGGTCGAGTTTGCCGTCAAACTGCCCGGCAACGGTGACCAGCCTTTGTGGCTGCCCATCGATGCCAAGTTTCCCCGCGAGGACTACGAGAGGTTGCAGACGGCCTTTGACGCCGGCGACGCCGCCGGACAGAAAGAGGCCCGTACCGCGCTTGAGAACCGCATCAAGGCCTTTGCCAAAGAGATCAGTGAAAAGTACGTTGAGCCGCCGTATACCACCGACTTTGCGCTTCTGTTCCTGCCTTTTGAGGGTCTTTTTGCCGAGGTTTTGCGAATTCCCGGCCTGTTTGAAAAGCTCCAGCGCGACTACCGGGTCACCGTCACCGGGCCTACCACCCTTGCCGCCTTTCTTTCGAGCCTGCAGATGGGTTTCCGCACCCTAGGCATTCAGAAACGCTCCGGCGAGGTCTGGCAACTTCTCTCGGCCGTAAAGCAGGAATTCGGTCTGTTTGGCGAGCTGCTCGACAAAACGAAACGCAAATTGCAGGAAGCGACCTCGACACTGGATGACGCCGGTGTCCGAACCCGAAAGATTGAGCGATCGCTCAAACAGGTAGGACAGGATCAGCTCGAGGAGTAAGGATCTTCTCGGTTTTTCTTCCAAAGCATAGTACATTGTGAGCATGAGAAAGCTTCTTCCCCTGTTTCTGGTTCTAACCCTGCTGGTTGGAGTCCCTTCGGCCTGGGCTAAGAACTCGTCCGTAGGCCGCTCCTTTGGATCCTCTGGTTTCAAAAGCCTTCAGCAGCTGAAGCCCGCACCGAAGGCTACCACTCCGACTCAGTCGCTGTCGAACACCCGGCAGACGGCCATGGTCCCTGCCTTTTCACCACCCATCTTTTTTTGGTTCCCCATCGGTGGTGGTTCCATGCCTGCCGGCGCTGGTACCGGATGGCTTCTCGTTCTGGTAATTGGCGCGGTGGTGCTGTTCTTCTTTTTCCGAAGGAGAGTGCCCGCCGACGGCGATCCGGACGCGGCCGAGGCTCAGGAACTCGAAATGTTCTATCACCGCTGTCAAAAAAACCTCGATAACCTTGCCACGACCTATGTGGATGCCCAAACGTGGCTGGAGCGGCTGGAAGGAAAAATTCCGGCGGCTCAGTGGCGCGATTGGAACGACAAGTTCACCCGCATCAGCACGGACGACTTCACCAAACAGCTCAAAGAAATCCGCCAGGATCTGGACCAGGGGCGTTTGGTCGCCGCCCGGCCCAAGCTGTTCAGCTTTGATGAAGACGCCGTCGAGGTGTTTGAGTTTCTACGCGAAATGGAGAACACCCTCGAGGATGTGGGCTAAGAGAATCGCTTCACAGCCAGGTCTTGCAGTTCTTCCACCCACTGGGACAGACGCTGATCGCCTGTCTTGAGTGCGTGTTGGCGGGCTTGTTCCCACGCTTGGTAAAAGTCAGGCTGATACTGGCGGAAGGCAAATTTTCGCAGAACCAGTACTAAACGGCGGGTGCGGCGGTTACGTACTGGTCCTGGTGCCGTGTTCTCCAAAAGCCCTAAAAGGACAGAAAACTCTTCCTGATGGCTGCGGCAGGCCGCTTCGGCAAGGGTTGCCGTCAGGGCTTCGAGGTGGGGTAGGGAAAGTTCTGTGAGATCAGGAGTTCCGACAAACCGGTGTCCGTCCTCGGTGGGCCAAGCGAGTTTGCCCAAAGCGGCTGCCAATCTTTGAGGGACAAAGGCGCTCTTGAGGAGGGTTCCCAGGCGTTTCTCTGCCAGAAAGCGATTCACGCTGGGTCGGTTGCCCGACCGATGGGCAGCACTGGTATCAACCACAAGACAGAATTCCAGATTGTGGTTTCTTCGCCCGGGGCTTTGCCTTCCTCCCCGGTACGTGACGTAGTCCTGGACGGCCAGCTCGACCCGGCCCCGTTTGTCCAGCAGATCGTACAGTTCTTCGAAAGGGACAACCCCTTCTGTGTTGTAGCTGATGACCAGGTGCCGGGCGTCGGCGGCATCGATCAGGTCGGCAAAGGCCTGCCGGGCGTTGGCCTTGGAGCAAAAGGGGCTCTTGGTCTTTGTCCAGTCTTTGCGGATTCCTGCCTTGAGCTGGGGTACAAAGCGGTCGCCCAGCACCACCGTGTTAAGCAGGTGGTAATTGCTGCCGTATTGGTGCTGGTTATACGGCGGATCGAGGTAGATCAGGTCGGCACTGCGGCCCCTCAGAAAGGCGGCCGCATCGAGAGCAGACGCGCTGGCCTTTCGGGGACTGTCCCACAAAACAGGATACTCCAGCTCCATCTTGGCCTTGATCCGCGTCAGAGCGTCGCCGCCGTGGCCTCCGAATCCTTTGTGGTAAGCCTTGAAGACACCGCTGGTATTGGAGTGTACCGAGGCTTCGTAAACCAAGAGTGCCAGAAGCAAACTGCGTACCGGGGTTTCTCCCAGGGAAGGCGGACATAGGTCGTCGATTTTCTCGCGGACTGCATCGATCCAGAGGGCGTTCTCACGTGTGTAAAAAAGGCGCTCGGTGCGCCAGTCGGCGGCTTCGGTGCAGCGCGGGGCGTACCAGCGGGCAACAAACTCTTCCTGGGGTAGAACGAGGCTGTTCAAGCGGTGCAGAACGGCCTTCAACCCTCCTCTGGGTGCAAAAGCGGTCTCTGCCCCCGCTGGCGTGAGGGTTAAAAACGCTTGGTTCATGGCGTAGGAGTAGGGTTCCCAGTCATTGGCATGAACCTCGAATCCGAGGGTGCGGGCCAACCGAGCCACGGCACCGCTGCCGGCAAAGGCGTCGAGAAAGACGCCCGGGCCTTTTTCCGGTGGTGTCAGCCTCTGAAAGAGTTCGGAAAGGAAGGGGAGTAGGGATCTCTTGTTCCCGATGTAGGCAATAAGTTGTCGTTTCAGGTAGTCGGGCACACGACGACTATACTATGAGTCGGGCCACCGATAGAATGACTGATCCATGATGACCCTGGCCCGCCTGTTTGAACTCTGCCCCCCCGAACGTCTCGTCTTTCCTGACGATCCTTCCTGGAAGACTCGTTCCATTGTCGATTTCGCTTTTGACAGCCGTCAAGCTGCCCCTGACACGGTGTTTTTCGCCCTGAAAGGCATTCACACCGACGGACACCGGTACTTGAGTGATGTCGCCGATCGAGGCTGCCGGGCAGTGGTGGTCAGCCAGCTGCCCGACCTGCTGCGGCCCGACACCGTTTATGCCGTGGTCGCCGACACCCGCTTTGCCCTGAGCCCTTACAGCGCCGTGCTCTTTGGCCACCCCTCGAAAGAACTGTTGGTTATTGGAGTGACGGGCACCGACGGCAAGAGCTCCACGGTAAGCTTCATCCACCAGCTGTTGAACCTGGCCGGCGAAAAAGCGGGGTTTTTCTCGACGGTGGAGTGGTCTACAGGGGAGGGTTCCCAACCCAATGTTGGTCGTCAGTCGACCCCCGAGGCCCCGCAGATCCACGGTATTCTTCGTAAGATGGTTGACGCCGGGTGCCGGTTCGCTGTTCTGGAGTCTACCAGCCATGGCTTATCGCCGTTGACCAACCGCCTGGGCGACGTGGTCTATGCCGGGGCCGTGTTCACCAATGTCACCCTGGAACATCTGGAGTTTCATGGTACCGTTGAGAATTACCGGCGCGACAAGGCGAGGCTGTTTTCGGCCCTGGCCCGAGGAACCAAGGGAGCCTTCGGGGTGGTGAACCTGGATGATCAGCATCATGGACTGTTTGTTGAGGCGGCTGGCACGGTGCCTCTCAAGACCTATTCGCTGCGAGACCGCAGTGCTGATTTGAGGTTGCGGTCACTGGTGGAAGAACCAGACGGGTTGAATTTGGAGTTTTCCAATGGTGCCGTCTGCCGTCTGAACATCCCCGGCCGGTTCAACGCAGAAAACCTTCTGGCCGCCCTGCTGGCGACAGCTTCGGCGTTAACCTTGGGTGGGCGTCCCACTTCCGCCCTCGACTTGGTTCCTTTTGTGGGACAGCTCAAGTCGGTAAAGGGTCGCATGGCCCCCGTCCGCGAGGGCCAGGATTTCGCCGTGCTGGTCGACTATGCCCACACCCCCGGGGCCTTCGAGAAGCTCCTGCCGGCGGTGAAGGCGGTGACCCCGGGGCGGGTGATTGTTGTCTTCGGGTCCGGGGGCGAACGTGACCGCGAAAAACGTCCCCTCCAAGGCGCTTTGGCCGACCGCTTCACCGACCTGGTGATTTTGACCGACGAAGACCCCCGGTTCGAAGGCTCCGAAGTGATTTTGGCCGACATTGAACGCGGAATCACGAAAAAACAGCTGGGAAAAGAGTACTGGAAGATGACTCCCCGCAGGGAGGCTCTCAAAAAAGCCTTCGGTCTGGCCCGCAAAGGGGATACCGTGCTGCTGCTGGGTAAGGGACACGAAAAGACCCTGGTGACCGCCGCCGGTTCTGAACCCTGGGACGAAGAAGCCGTTGCCCGGGAGCTGTTGGTTGCCCTGCGGGATGGCCTATGAAACTCTGGAACGGCGCTGTTTTCCTGGGGCTTTCCCTGGTCTTGAACTCGACCTTGACGGCTGCTGATCCCGATGTGAAGAGCACGTACCCTCGAGTTGCCCCTTTGCGTGAACGGGTTCTTGTCGTCGATGCCCATTCCTCCTGGACCCTTCGCAAGGGCGAGGCAGCCGTTCCTCTGGCGGTGGTTTCGACCCCGGGGCGCACGGTAGTGTCGCTCACAGGCGGATGGCTTCTGCTGGGTCCCGATTTGGAGTTTCTCCCCTCGAGTTTCGACTTGCTGGGTCCCGATCAACCGTTGGGAAGTCCCTGGACCCAGGCAGTGGGCAATTCCGTTCTTTTTGTCACCGGCAGTCCCGGTGATCTGGCGGTGTTGTATCCCGATACGGCGGTGATCATCCGCCAGCGGCTCAACTTGGCCGAATTAAGCCACTTTGCTGTTACCGACCAGGGTTTCCTGTACGTTCAAGGCCGTCGGGCCTCGGGAGCTGCGGTTTGGGGCAAGGGGGTGAGGGAAGGGCAACCGCTGCCGTTTTTCCCCGCCGACATGACCACGGCCTCCGACGGCATGGCTTGGGCCACCGACAGCCTGCAATCCAGACCTTGGCGTCAGGAGGAAGGCTACTGGCAGCCCTTGGAAGCTCCCAAAATTTCCGGGCGGATGACGAGTCTGACGCCCTATGCCGACTCGACCGGCTACTTTGCCAGCGGCCAGGGTTGGGTTGGTTCCTTTAGTTCCGACGGCACACCTTATTGGGTTCGCGACCGGGACTTGTCAGGGCAACCCCTTCCCCGGGATCTGAAACTGCGTTCGGGGGCGGGGCGCTTGTACCTTTGGTCGGCCCTTGCCCGCAAGGTTTGGTGCTGGGCCTGGGACGCCACAGGGCCCGAGGGGACGGTGGGAGCGCCTTCTCCCGACCGTCTGGTGGACCAGGTTCGAACCGAAATCGACCGATTGGAAAGTCTCGGCTCGGTCCCTGAGGCTCAGGCCGTGGCCCAATACGGTATCGAACTGACCCAGGCCCTCTTGAAAGCGCAGCCGTTTTCACCCCTTTGGAGCCGCTCCCTCGAAGAGTTCTCTGCCCGCCGCCAAGCCCTGCGCGAACGGGTGGTCGGTGCCGGAGTGTTTGTGCTCAACTGGTCGGCCCCTTTCCAGCTGCCCTTGGCAACCTGGAACTGGGAACCCGATGCTGCCTGGCTCGACATCGAGGCCTGGCGCGTCACGATGAAACCCTACTGGGAGGGCCGTGCCTATGAAACCGACGATTTCCGGTTGGCTCCCAATGCGGAGCTGACCCCTTGGCCCGGTGCCCAAGAGTACCGGCAAGGACCGTTGCGCCTGCCTTCGTGGATGAGCCTTGAACTGCGCCCTGACGGAAGCGAGGTGCCCGTCCATTGGACCAGGGTGCTGTTACCCGTCAGGCCCATCCCCTACGATCTTCCCGTGGAGTGATCAATCCCGTACAGCAAAATGCCGAATGCTGGTAGAATGGGTTTCAAGGTGTTTACCATGGCGTTGCTCCCACTGCGCCCGGCCGGCTGGCGTATCTCGACCAAACTTCTCACAGCGTTTCTCCTCACTGCGGTTTTGCCCGCTTTGGCAACCTCGGTGTTTTCGCTCACCTATTTTTATGGGGTCGTGTTCGAGAATGCCAGGACCAACCTCGACAAGGAACTGGGCGTTGCCCGGCATTATGTCCGTGAAGCGGAACTCAGGCTGGAATCCGACGCCCGCTTGGCTTCTCATGAAAATGTCGTCGCACTCAACCTTTCGCTGGGCTTGGTCATGCCGGTGCTGGATTACCTGGAGGGATTGAGGCGGGAGAGAAGCCTCCATCTGGTATTGCTGCTGGACGCGGAGGGGTGTCCTGTGGAACCCTCGGGACTCACCACAGCAAAGGGTTCCCATCCCCTCGTCAACCGCGAAGTGCTGGTCGAGGCCCAGGAAAAGGGCGGAAGCTCGTTTGTGGGTTCCGAAGACGGCAAGGTTCTTCTGCTGGCTTTGGCTCCGGTAAACGACGGCTTGACCACCACCCACTTCCTGCTGATGGGGTTGGATCCTTCCTCGATGGAAACCGGCGAACTGCTCGACAACATCCGGCAGGTTGTTTCTGGTCCGGTGGTGATTGGCAGCTCCGGCCGACTCACCGGGTCGAATCCCGGGGCTCCGGATTGGGACACCGACTGGTGGCCCCGGAACCTCCGGTTCCCTGCGGAACTCGTAACTGTCGAGTCCCAGGGCACCAGGTACCTGTTTGGTTTCACCGGCCTCGGCGGCACTCCTGACCAGCCCCTGGCCTGGCTCGGCGTTTCGTTTTCCCTTGATGGGTTTCAGAGGGCCACCGAGGCGGCCACCATGGCAATGCTGCTGGTCGCCCTCATCTGCCTTCTGATGACCTTCGCGGCGGCTTTTCTCTTGTCGCGCGGACTCACCCGCCCCCTGCTGCTCATGGCGCGTCAGGCCAGCGCCTGGACCGAAGGGCAGGGAGGCAAGCGGCTCGATGTGACCACCCAGGACGAAATCGGCGTGCTCGGACGTTCGTTCAATGAGGTGCTCGACCGTCTCGACGGTACGTTGTACTCGCTGCGTAAGACGCAAAACTATTTGAAAAACATCTTCAACTCGCTCACGTCGGTACTGGTTTCCATCGATGAGGGTGCCTTGGTGCAGGAATGGAACGTCGCGGCCGTCAAATTCACCGGGGTGGCCGAGTCAGAAGCACTGGGCCGGCCCGTGGGGTCTCTGTCGCCGGCTTTTGAGGGGTTGAACGCAGCGCTTCAGATCGCCATTGCCACCAGGGAGCCCCAGTTGTTCAAAAAGGTGATGGGCCGGGGCAGCGAGGCGAGGATGCTCGACCTGTGCCTCTATCCGCTGGTCTGGAACGGCGTTTCGGGGGTCGTGATACGGCTCGACGATATCACCGACAGCGTCAAGAAGGACCGTCAGCTGCAGCAAGCCCAAAAAATGGAAACCGTGGGAACCCTGACCGAAGGGATTGCCCACAACTTCAACAATCTGCTGACGGGAATCACGGGTGTTGTGTCGCTGCTGGAGCTGGAACTCTCGCAGGACGGGCATTTGGACCCAAAGAGCGTACGGCATCGTGTCGCCATGATCGAAAACTCGACGCAGAAGGCCTCGGAGATCGTCCGCCGTCTGATGGCCCTTTCCCGGGGAAGTTCGGGAGAATTTGAGACCGTTGACTTGGTCCTGCTGGTCAAAGAAACGGCCAAGACCAGCCGCATGGTGTTGGAAAACACCGTCGAAGTCGATATCGAGACCTTGCCTGCTTCAGCCTTGGTCTACGGTGACCGCAGTCAGCTGGAGCAGAGCTTGCTCAACCTCATTATCAATGCAGCCCACGCCATGACTTTCATGAAACCCCGGGGGGAAAACCGCGGAGGTGTCGTTCATCTGACGCTGGGGCTGTTCACCGCTGCCAACGACTTCCTGTTGGCGCACCCTGGGGCGTTGCAGAGCGACTACTGGCTGCTGCGTGTTCAGGACAACGGCGTGGGTATCCGGCCGGAGAATCTTTCCAAGATCTTCGATCCGTTTTTTACCACCAAAGAGAACGAGAAGGGGTCAGGTCTGGGGCTGGCGATGGTGTACTCGTCGGTCCGTCAGCATAACGGTTTCATCGATGTCTATTCCGAAATGGGGCGGGGGACAACGTTCAGCCTGTACCTTCCGGCGCACCGCGCCGTCACCCCCTCGGTAAAGGGCCTTGCGGCACCAGCGACCCTGCACCGGGGGCAGGGCCTGATTCTCGTTGTGGACGACGAGGCCGTGGTGCTGCAGACGGCCCAGCTGATTCTGGAGGCCTGCGGCTACCAGGTGGTGACAGCCACCAACGGCCTGGATGCGCTGGATGTGTACGATGCCCATGCCAAAAAAGTCCGTGCTGTCATCCTGGATTCTGCCATGCCCAAACTCAGCGGTGCCGCCACGCTGGAGGCGTTGCGAAAGCGTGACCCCCACGTCAAGGTTGTGATGTCGTCGGGCCTGCTCGACCAGGTGCAGGCGGGCGAGACGACCCCGGATTCTCACCTGCGTTTTCTGCCCAAGCCCTACTCCCTGACCGATCTTTCCCGCGTACTGGCAGATTTGCTTGCTGTCACCCCCGGCGTGAACTAGTCTTGAGCCGTGGCAGGGAGGGTTCTGCTATGAAATTTCTGACTTGCTTGATGTTCACCGTTCTGACCATCGGGGGACTGGGTGCCCTCGACAAGTCCGAATACAAGATCTATATCGTCTCGGACACCTTGGACTTTTGGGCAGTCGACATTCATGAAGGCTTCCGTGCCACCCTCGACCGGCAGCTGGCTGCCCTGGGTGCCAAGGCGGTCTACACGGTGTTTGACACTAAACTCGACGTTCCCACCGCCGCGGGTATCGTTGCGGCGATTCAGCAAGGCAAACCCGATCTGGTCTTGATGAGCAACTACCCCAACGGCTTTGCCGATTCGCAAATCACGACCAAGCTGAGCGGTGCCCCCTACCGGTTCGTGTCGCTCAACCCCATCCCTGTTGAGATGGGTCTGATCAAGAGCTGGCAGAAGCCCGGCGGCAATGTGACAGGGGTGGGCGTGTTCATCCAGTTCACGTCGACCATCAAACTGGCCCAGCGCCTCAACCCGCAGCTTAAGAAAGTGGCCTTTGTCACCTGGGAGGCCATGGGAACCATCAACACGTGGTTCGAGTCCGAAATGAAAAAAGCCGCGCGGGAAACCGGGGTCGAGCTGGTGGAGTTCCGCCGCTCGGCCTCTGTCGAGGATGACCTGGAGTTCTTCACGAAGTACCGCTCCAAAGCCACCGATACCTTCGTCATGATCGGCATCACGGCCTTTGTCCACCGTGATGGCAGAGCAATCGACGCGAAGACGACCTGGAATCCCTTCCTCCAGAACGAGATGGGCAAACTGCTGATGGTCACCTACGACGATTCCACTGTCGAGCGCGGCGTTCCGGCTGCCACCGCCGTGATTTGGACCGATATCGGTGCCCAGGCCGCCGAGAAAGGCTTGAAAATCCTCCAAGGTGCCAACCCCGGGGATCTTCCGTGGGAGTTTCCGCGCAAGTACAACCTGGTTTTCAACCTCAAAGCTGCCACCGCCCGCGGCCTTACGATACCCCCCGCCTTGATCAGTTCTGCTTACCGGGTTTACACCGACTATGAGGGTGCGTTCGTCGGTAAGAAATGATCGGTGCCGTTGACGATCAATCGACTCCCACAATAACGCTGGAAGCCTTGATCACGGCGTAAGCCGTGCCGCCGACTTTGAGACCCAGAGATTCCACCGATCCTTTGGTGATGATGGAGGTGATCAGGTCGCCCCCGGCCAGTTCGATCACGACTTCTGAGTTCACGGCCCCCGAGGTGATGGACTTCACCTTCCCCTTGAGCTGATTTTTGGCACTGAGTCTCATGTGGATTCCTCCAAAAGAAGAATGGCCATAGGGAAGGGGAAAATCTAGAGCGACACTTGTCGAAAGAAGACGGTAAAGGGAAGATGTGTCATGAAACAATCCGTATTGTCACTTTTCATCATGGTTTGCCTCACTTCGGTAGTGGCGGGCCAGACCTTATTGGTGGCTGCCGCGGCCAATATCAGCGCCGTCGAGGCCCCTCTCAAAGAGGCCTTTTCCAAAAAGAACCCCGGAATGTCCCTGCAATTCACCTTTGGGGCCTCGGGAACTCTCGTGACCCAAATCCTCAACGGGGCTCCCTTCCAGGCCTTTTTGTCGGCCGACAGAGCCTTCGCTCAGAAGGTGGTGGACTCCGGGTTGGCCACGGGTCCGGTGAAAACCTACGCCGTGGGCAAGCTCATCTTCTTAGCTACCAAACCCGTGGACCTTTCGAAGGGTATGGCGGTACTCCTGGATCCGGCTGTAGCCCAGTATGCCAGCAGCAATTCCGAGACCGCCCCCTACGGTAAGGCGGCCACCGACGCCTTAGTGGCAGCCGGTTTGTGGGAACGGGTTAAGTCCAAACAGGTGACCGCCCAGAACATCGCGCAGGCCCTGCAGTTTACCCTGACGGCTACCAATTTCGGTTTTGTGAGCAAATCGGCCCTGTACGCTAAGGACGTGACCCCCTTCAATCAGGAAGGGAAATTCTGGTTTGAGGTCGATCCCAAACTCTACGACCCCATCGAACAGGGGTTTGTGGTCCTTAAGTCGGCCGAGTCTCTACCTGAAGGAAAGGCGTTTACGGCGTTCCTGGGTTCGGTCGAAGCCCACAAGGTCTTTGAGGCCTTCGGGTACGGGAAGCCCTAGGTGGGGAGTATGGACTGGGTTCCGTTCTGGGTGTCGTTCCAACTCGGGCTTTGGGTCACGGGGCTGTTGCTGGTCATCGCTTTTCCCCTGGCCTGGCTGTTCGCCTTTTCCAAGCGCGGTTGGGTGGTGTGGCTGGAGTCTTTTCTGTCGCTCCCCATGGTGCTGGCTCCCACGGTGATGGGGTTCTACCTTCTCTTGTTTCTGTCGCCCAACGGCCCGGTGGGTAAGTTCTTTTTGGATACTTTCGGCCTTCGGTTGGCGTTTTCGTTCCCCGGCATTGTGTTCGCGGGTTGCGTCTCCAGTTTGCCCTTTATGATCGCCGGCCTGAAAACCGGTCTGCTCGGGGTTCCTCCCTCCCTTCTCGAAGCTTCGTACACCCTGGGAAAGGGGAAGTGGGAAACCCTGTGGCGGGTGGTGCTGCCCAACATGAAGGCGGGTCTGGTTTCGGGTATGGTGCTGACCTTTGCCCACACCATCGGCGAGTTCGGTGTGGTGCTGATGATTGGCGGTAGCCTGCCTGGAGTGACCAAGGTGGTGTCCATCGCCATCTACGAAAAGGTCGAGAGTCTGGATTTTGCCACCGCCCACCTCTATGCTCTGGTGCTGATTCTGGTGGCTTACCCTGGAATGCTGCTGCTCAATCAGCTCCAGCGAAGGGAATCGAGGCGGTCGCAATGATCCACTTCTATCTGCAAAAGCGCTTTGTTGCCGGGCAAAGGGAATTCCACCTCGATGTGGAATATGCCGTCACCAAGGGCAGTGTGTTGGGGATATTGGGACCTTCAGGAAGCGGCAAGACCACCCTGCTGCGGTGCCTGGCCGGACTGGAACGACCAGATGGCGGTTTTATCCGTCAGGACGAGTCCTTTTGGTACGATGGCAGCCGGTCCTTGTTCGTCCCTCCTCAAAAGCGGCAGGTGGGTTTGGTCTTCCAAGATTATGCCCTCTTTCCCCATCTGACCGTGTTGGGCAATCTGCTTTATGCCAGCAATGATCGCCGCCGAGCCCTCGAACTCCTGGACCTAGTCCATCTGGCTGACCACGCCCACCATTTTCCCCGGGAGCTCTCCGGCGGGCAAAAGCAGCGCACCGCCCTGGCGCGGGCCTTGATCCGCAAGCCCGAACTTTTACTGCTGGATGAACCCCTTTCGGCGCTGGACGAAGAGCTTCGTGACTCCCTGGGCGAGGAAATCCATCGGGTGCAGGCGCAGACCGGGGTGACCACGGTGTTGGTCAGCCACTCCCGCAAAGAGATTGAACTGCTGTCTACCGAAGTGATGGAACTGCGCGAAGGAAGGTTGGATCCGGTGAGACATGACTTCTGAAACACGATACTGCCTTGTGCTTTCCGGCGGGGGGGCCAAGGGCGTCTACCACCTCGGGGTCTGGCGCGCGCTCCGCGAGCTGGGGATCGAGGTTGATGCGCTGGTGGGAACCTCGATCGGCGCGATTGTGGCGGCGTTTTTGGCCCAGGGGGCAGAAGACCTGCTCGAGAACATTGTCCGCACCATGACGCTGAAATCTATTTTGGACCTTCCCCCTGAACTGGTGGAAAACGGTGAGCTCAAATGGGAAGCCCTTTCGTTGCCCGTGGTCAAAGAGGTGGCGTTGGCGTTTCTGGAAAAACGCGGACTCGACACCAGTCCTATGCGGCGCATTCTCGAAGAGAACCTCAACGAAGACCTCGTGCGGCAGCGCGGAAAGGACCTGGGTTTCGTGACCGTCAACCTCAGCGATCTCACCCCGCGGGAGGTCTTTCTGCAAGACATCCCACCGGGAAAACTAGTCGACTACCTGATGGCCAGCGCGGCCTTCCCCGGGTTTGAGGCAGCGGTGATCGATGGCAAACGTTACGTGGACGGGGGGCTGCACGACAACATTCCCTACGATGTTGCCCGGGCCCGAGGGTACCGTCAAATCATTGTCTCGGACGCTTCCGGGGTTGGGCGAAACCGAAAGATGGAGCTGGAGGGAAGCCTGACCGCCTACATCCGCAGCTCGATCCGCATGGGCAGCGTTTTGGAGATGAACCGGCAGTTTCTTCAGGAGTTTCAGCTGCTGGGCTACCTCGATACCCTGCGGACCTTTGGAAAGCTCACGGGGTACTCCTACTTTGTCGAACCCGATCCCCAGGCCGAACGCGCCTTCACCCCGGGACAATACTCGTTGCCCGAACGGATGCGGCACGACCGAAACGGACTGCTGGTCAGCTTGGAGTGCGCCGCCCATCTTTTAGAGGTGCCCCGAATTC
>JAIFLN010000127.1 GCA_020049045.1 Spirochaetota bacterium
GCTGGGATCACAAAAGCCGTTCCGGACGGTTGGTGATCGACGGCGTCGTGGTAAAAGCAAGCTCTGTCCCCAAGGGGCAGCTCGAGGCCCGTCTGCTGGATGCCAAGGGAACCGAAGTCTGGAAGTCGCAGTGTCCTCTGGGTGCGCAGCTCCCCGAAGGAGCCTTGCCATCGGTTCTTCCCTGGAGTGCCGAGTCACCCCGGCTTTACCGGCTGGTTCTGACGGCCAAGGATGCCGCTGGTGCCGTACTCAGCCAGGTTTCCACCCTGGTCGGGTTCCGTACCATTGAAAAGGTCAAGGACGCTTTTCTGGTCAACGGAGCCCGGGTCATGCTCAAGGGTGTCAACCGCCACGACAACCATCCCCGTCTGGGTCGTGTGACCCCCGTCGAACAGCTTCGCAAAGACTTGCTTCTGATGAAGTCCCACAACATCAATGCGGTCCGCACCAGCCATTACCCGAATGACCGCCATTTGTTTGACCTGTGTGATGAACTGGGGCTGTACGTGATTGCCGAGTGTGACCTCGAGACCCACGGGTTCTCGTACGACGAGGGCAAAAATCCCAGCGAGTGGCCGGAATGGGAAGCCGCCTATGTCGACCGCATGCAGCGTCTGGTCGAAGCAAACAAGAATCATCCGGCGATTCTTTTCTGGTCGCTGGGCAATGAAAGCAGCTACGGGGTCAACCACGAGGCCATGAGCCGCTGGACCCGCAAGCGTGACCCCGAACGCCTGGTCCATTACGAAGGGGCCACCGCGCGCATGCTTGAGAATCCCATCGCTGGCAAGGACTACACCAAGCATGTGGCCTCCGTCGATGTGATCAGCATGATGTACCCCAGCCCCGAAAACTGGAAGCGTTACGCCGATGCCGATACCTCCGGCAAGCCCTTCGTTCTGTGTGAGTACGCCCACGCCATGGGCAACGGTCCCGGCGTGCTCACCGAGTACTGGGACCTGTTCTGGTCCCATCCCAAGATGCAGGGCGGTTTTGTCTGGGAATGGGCTGACCACGGCATCGAGCGGCGCACCGAGGACGGACGTCTGTGGTATGCGTACGGCGGAGACTTCGGTGAGTATCCCCACGATGGCAACTTCGTCTGCGATGGATTGGTGTTTGCCGACAGGACCCCCTCACCCGGGTTGTTGGAACTCAAAGCGCATATTTCTCCTGTGAAGATCAGCCTGGTCGACCTGCCCTCGGGCCGCTTTGAAGTTCTTAACCGCCAGGACTTTTCGGACCTGTCGGACTACTCGGTCTATTGGACGCTGTTGGTTGACGGAAGCCCGGTGGCCGGTTCTCTGATGGACGCTCCCAAGGCCGCTGCAGGGACTTCGGCGAAGTTTGGGATTGAAAAACTTCCCGAAGCCCTGGCGGGGGTCCTCACGGGTGAAAAAATCGTGCGGCTGTCGTTCCGGACCAAGACCGATACTGCCTGGGCGGCTGCCGGGCATGAAGTGGGCTTTGGGGAGTTTGCGGTCTCAAAAGTCCCATCGTTGATCCGCTCCGCCTTGTCCCCCGCTCCCCGCATCAAAGAGGACAAGCATACTCTCTCCTTGTCCTTTGGCGAGAACCGTCTCAGTTTTGACCGGCTGGCAGGCCGTCTGACCTCCTGGACGCTTTCCGGAGTGCCGCTTCTGCACGAAGGTCCCCGCCTCAATTTGTGGCGTGCCAGAATCGACAACGACTGGATGTTCGGTTTGCCGGCGGGCTTCACCAAGACCTGGGAAGCCGCGGGGTATCATGCCCTTCAGCACCGCGTCGATTCTTGTGCGGTGGAACAGGGAAAGAACGGCCCTGAGGTTGTGATCCGCAGCCGGGTGGCGCCGCCCGTTTACCGCAACGGCTTCGCAGTGGAATACCGCTATCGCGTTCTGGAGGGCGGTGCCGTAGAGCTGACGGTGGACGTGACCCCACAGGGCGAGGGACCGCACCTGCCCCGGCTGGGCGTTGACCTGAAAATGCCTGGTTCGTTCCAGCGGGCCTGCTGGTACGGCCTGGGACCCGGCGAGAGTTACGTCGACAGCCGGGCCGCCGTCCGCACTGGTGTTTTTGAAGCCGGTCTGGAAGCCCTGCACACCGACTATGCCTACCCGCAAGAAAACGGGAACCGCCATTCCACCCGCTGGATGGGGATGTACGATGACAGAGGGACCGGCCTTTGGGTGACGGGCACAGAGCTGTTTGGCTTCAGCGCCCATCCTTACACCGTGGCTGACCTCGATGCTGCCAAGCATATGCACGAAGTTCCCCGGCGTGATGAAGTGACGGTAACTCTTGACCACCTGCAATGCGGGCTGGGCAGCGGCAGTTGCGGTCCGCTGACGTTTGAACCCTACCGGATTCCTTTGAAGCCGTACCGGTTCAGCTTTGTCCTGGCGGCGCACAGCCAACAGGAACTCGGGCCTGGCACTCTGTACCGCCGACTGATAAACGACTGAGGTTACGAACGGAAGACTGAGGCGACCAGGGCGGTCATCGCGCTCTGGTCCCTCAGGTCGGCCGTCTCCTGCGAGGAGTGCATGGCCCAGATCGGGATGCCTACGTCGGCCCCTGGAATGCCCGTCCACGAGGTGGTGATCGGGCCGACGGTACTCCCGGGGGTGAGGGTCGACTTCATCACATAACTTTGGAGGGGAACCCCTGACTCAGCGGCGGCAGCCCGCACCACGGCCTCGCTGGCGGCCGTGGTGGCGTAGCTGAAGCGTGCGCTGGACTTCAGCACCGGACCCTTGCCCAGCAGAGGAGCGTACGCTTCATCGTGCTGGCCTGCCCAGTTGGGATGCACGCCGTGGGCAGCATCAACGCTCAGAATAAAACTGGCAGCCTTGGTCCGGTACCAGCCTTCCGTTGTGCCGCCTCGAAGGTTGTGGACCCGCTGCATCAAGTCGCCCAGGAACGACGAATCAGCTCCCGTCCAGGTTGATGACCCAATTTCTTCCTGGTCGAAACAGAAGGCCAAACGGGTATGGGGGCAGGACTCCTTCTCCTGACTCAACAAGGCCTCGATCACGGCGTCGCAGCCGGTGAGGTTGTCAATTCGCGGGCTCAGAAACAAGCCCTGAGAACCGAGGGGGGTCGGGGACGACGGGTCAACAACAAACAGATCGGCCGACAACCAATCTTGACGGTCAAACCCCGCCACCTGCGCCAGAAAGCTTTGGAGGTCGGGGGCTTCTGCCACAGCGGCGAGAAAACACAGGTTCTCCGCCAGATCGTAGGCTTGTCCCTTGTTGATTTCGCGGTTGTAGTGGATGGCCAGATTGGGAAACACCCCCAAGGCATCGGTACGGACCAAGATCTCTTGGGGACCTTCGGCACCTTTGACAAACACTCGTCCGGCCACCGCCAGGGGGCGGTCGAACCATGTGGAATGAATGGGAGAGCCGTAGACTTCGGTGCCGATCCGTATCACCCCGGAAGCATGGGCCTTTTGTTGGCCCAGCTTGAGCCTCCAACCCGGTGAATCGGTGTGAGCCGCCGCCAGCTTCCAACCGGCGTTCAACTCCGTCCCCGTGATGAACGCGGCCACGGCGCTTCCCCCTCGGCAGACGAAGTACCCCTTGCCGGGTTCGACTTTCCAACTGTTGGTTTCGACAAGCTCAGTGAAACCAGCCCTGGTCAGCTTTTGGGTCAAGGCCTGCGCCGTGTGCCAGGGACTGACGGACTCGGAGAGAAAGGAAAAAAGGGATTGGTTCATGGTGCCACCGTTGGGTATTGATTCTTCAAGAAATTGGTATCGAAGCTGTGCCAGACTTTCATCCAAAGATCGGGTCGCGCCTGAGCCACCTCAAAGGCGGCTTTGGTTGAGTCCCCCGCTCCGACCAAGGCCAGATCCTGCGCTGCTTCAGACACCCGGTAGTGGTCCTTGACCCAGGGGAGAACCTGGCTTTCCAGTGTTGCTTTGAGGTTGGCCGCCGCCCAGGCCTGGCCGTCCTTGGTCCCCAAGGAAACCGCGATCACGGGTCGGATGGTTTTTGCCTGCATCAGCTGGCTCAAGGTTTGGGTCCAGCCGTCGCCATCAAGGCCCACGAGAACCACCAGCGGATAGGTCCAGGCGAGATTTCTCAGGTACCCGGGGGGAAGCACCATGAGCAGATCCTGGTTGTACAGACCGGCCTCTGAGGCTCCCACAATCCAGCGGAGGGTCGCCACATCCATCCTCGATTCTTCCGCACGATGCCAAAGCTCCTGAACACGGTCCACCTCCGGGTTGAAGGGGTCTGCCAAAGGACTGTCCCCATTGGAATACCGGTAGCGCAAACGGGCGGGCAGGGGTAGTTCGAAGACCCGCAGAAACAGCCCGGTGGTTCCGACCCTCGTCATAGGCTCTTTCCGGCCTGGTGAAAACGATGCCTCCAGAAAGATCTGGTCGTAGCGGTGAGAAAAATCATAGTAAACAAAGGTGTAGAGGGAGGCTTCCTTCAAAGGAACGGGCTTGTCCCCCAGAAACTCCTTCCAGATCCTGACCAAATCATCGGCACCTTGAGTAGTCCGGCTTTTCATCAGGGGCAGCAGCTGCTGTACCAAGGAATGGGTTTTCTCATCCGGCATGGGACGCGCTCTGTCCAGATACGTCGGCTGGCCTGGTCCACAGGAGACCCCAACGACAAAAACCAACAGAACGACCAGGGAACAACGCCAGGACATGGTGTGACCTTACCTCCGGACCCCGGGTCTTGTCAAAGGGACGAAAACCCGTACAGTAGTCGCCATGGAAACCACTTTCTGTCTGATTAAGCCCGACGGCGTTCGCAGGGGCCTGGTGGGAGAAATTCTCCAGCGTTTTGAACGCATGGGTTTGAAAGTCACTGCCTTGAAGCTTCTCACAGCAACGGCGGATTTGGCCGGTCGGCATTACACCTATGAAGATATTGCTGTCCGTCATGGAGAGGCAGTCCGGAATGCTTTGATTGCCTTTATCACCTCGGGTCCTGTGGTTGCCTTCGCCGTAGAAGGTGTCAGCGCTGTCGAGAATGTCCGCAAGCTCTGCGGTTCGACAGAGCCCCTCAAAGCGGCCCCTGGAACCATCCGCGGAGACTATTCGCACCACACGTTTGCCGCCACCAAGCCTCGGGGCGAGTCGGTGCGCAACCTGATTCATGCCTCCGCCGACCCCACCGATGCGGCGAGAGAGCTGGCCCTTTGGTTTGAACCTGCCGATTACGTCCTGTACCGGCGTAACGATCAGAATGAACACTTTCTTGATTAGGATGGATGTATGAAAAAAGCACTTGGTTCTTTTGCACTCTTGATTGTTGCTTCGGCGGTATTTGCCCAGGAGGCACCCCCGCCGCGTCAAGATATCAACTACTCGATTGGCCTGCTGCTGGGTCAAAGCCTCACAACCATTGGTCTTCCCTTCGATGTGGAAGGCGTGATCCGCGGTATTCGCGACGCTGTCGACCCGGCCAAAGCTTCTCAGATCGACATCGAGCTGGCGAAGCAGCAGGTTTCTGAGGCAATGCAGGCCGTTCAGGAAAGCCAGGAGGCCGCGCAGGCCAGCTTGGAGCAGGCCTATCTGGATGAGCACGGCAAGAAGACCGGCGTCACGACCACCGCGTCAGGCCTTCAATACGAGGTGCTGCGCCAAGGCTCCGCCGTTCGGCCCGCGCTGACCGACATGGTGAAGGTCGACTATGTGGGTGCCTTGGTGAATGGAACGGAGTTTGACAACTCCTACAGCCGGGGTGAGCCTGCCGTTTTCCCCCTCGACCAGGTCATTCCCGGCTGGGTAGAAGGTATCCAGCTTATGGGTGTCGGAGGGAAATTCCGGTTTACGATTCCTTCTGCGTTGGCCTACGGACCCGAGGGAGCCGGCGGAGTGATTCCCGCCTATGCCACCCTGGTGTTTGAGGTTGAGCTTCTTTCGATCGAGCCGCCCCCCGCCGCTCAATAAGGCAGGAGCGCCGATGCCAGGGATTCAATCCAGGTGTCGGCGTCTCTCACCCGAAAACCCGTCAGTGTATCGGCTTTGTACGAGGGAACCAGCAATTTGGCTCCCCCGTTCTTGAGCCGGTTTTCCAAGATGTCGACCGCCCACCAGGGGGTCACATAGCGGGGGTTCCCACAGCCGAAAACGGCGGACGGCCAACCCGTCAAGTCCAAATCCCGCAGCCGTCGTTCGGGTTTGTCCCAATCGGGGTGAAGGTCTCCCGAACCGTAGGTCGGGCTGCCGAACACCAGGGCTGACCACCGGCCTCTTTGGTCCCAATCCACATCACGGACGGCCGTCAGCTCCACTTCCAGTCCGTGTTTTTCCAGCAGCTCGGCAATTCTCTGTGCCAGAGTCCCTGTGTTTCCCGTCTTGCTGGCCCAGGCAATTAAAATGGGGCCTTGAGGATGGGGACCGATCAGCGCCATAAAACAGCCACGACGGCTCCCGCCGCCAGGGTCAAAACCACCAGAATCCATCCCGCGACACTGGTAGGCCCTGCGGGTACCAGTTCAGCCTTCGTCAAACTCGTTCTGAGGCTTCCCGGGCGGGTGGGGTACAGCTTTTCCAGCAGGCGGTCGACCGACATCAGCAATGCCCGCGGTTTGAGCGCGTGCCGTTGATCCATCAGCTGCTCATACCACGAAAAGGTCTGCCCCCAGAGCGCACCAAAACGGCCGGGTAACCGTAAATCGCGGCTGATGGAGGCAAGCGAAAGGAAGACGAGGCCTGCAAAGGTGAAACCCTTGCCCAAACCGAGCAGAAACGCCCCTTCCGTGACAGCCCAAGGGCCGAGTTGAAACCAAACCCGCCCCAGGGGGAGAAAGAGGTGGAAGACGACGATGGAGGCGATAAGGAACGAAAAGTAGCCCGGACTGACGCGCTTCCCGGCGGCGAGGGCGAGAAGCAGGCCCAAAGTCATCAACAAACCCCGTGCCTGCCAGCTGCCGGCAAACACCAGGCAAGCCAGCAAACCCAGCCCCCAGAAAAAACGGACGGTGGGATGCAAGTGCCGGCTGATCCGGTCTGTTCTGTTCGTCCTACGAGCCACGACGCAGCCTTTCCAGCCATTTGGAATGCTTTTGAAACTGGGTGGCACCCCAGCCCATGGCCAGTCCGGTGAAGGTGCCCAAACCAAAGTACCAGGGTGCCACCACGCCCGAGGCCGGCCCATAGACCAGGGTGATGGCCAAGAGGATCTGAACCGCGTTGCTGGCCAAGGCACCGGCCAGGCTGATGCCCGTCAGCGATAGATAACGGGCAGGAATCAGCCGAAACAGACCGTACATCACGATGAAACTTGCCAGAGAGGCGCCGCTGCTGAACAGAAACACATGGCTGGCCAGAGTGCCGTTCACAATCCCGGTTCCAACCACCTTCAAGAGCAACAGGAGCAGCTGTTCGCGGAAGCTGAAAAAGCCCAGCGAGACGAGCAGAGGAAGGTTGGACAACCCCAGGCGAAAGAAGGGGATGGGTTTGGGGAACAGGTATTCGAGCGTGGCGAAGAACAGGGACAGGGCACCAAAGAACGCTACCAGGTCGGTGCGGACGGGCTTACCAGACTCCCGCATCGGGGCCCTCCTGGTTAGCGGCTCCGCCGGAAATACGGACGAACACGCGGTTGGGCAGACACGACACAAACTGGCCGCTGTCGTGGATGACACCCATTGCCAAGCAGACCTTGTTTGTACAGGGCGAGTCGTGGACCCAGACGTGGCCGTCCTCCACATGAATTTCCGTGACTCCTAAGGGCCCGACGGCTTCAATAATGCGGTTTTCGTTGAGGGGATAGAGAAACGTGCCTTCGGGATCTTGAACTTCAATCCGCAGGGGTGCATCGCTGGGGGCGAGGACCACCCAGGCTGTGCCCACAGTCAAGAACAAGCTCAGGGCCAAAAATAACCAGTCCAAAGGCTTCACGAGGCTTCCGTTGTACCATGTTCCCGGTCCGGGGTACAATGGGAGCCATGACTCAATGGAACCTCAACGATCTCATCCCCCTGATCCTCGAAAGCGGCCGCATCGGCTTGTCCTATTTTGACTATCCTGAAAAAGAATTCAAAGCTGACGACACCATCGTCACCCTTGCCGACAAGTCCATTGAGGACTTTCTGACCCAGCAGCTCAACCATCCTGAGCATGGCTCGTACCTTCTGGGAGAGGAAACCATCGCCCAGCAAAGCGAGGAATACCTGGCAGCCGCCTTTCAGAATACCGCCTGGATCATCGACCCCATCGATGGTACGGCGCCGTTTTCGAACAATCTCCCGAACTGGGGAGTGTCGGTGGGGTTGATGCAGGCGGGCGTCCTGAAAGAGGGCATCGTGTTCCTGGCGGCCTTGGGCGAGTTGTATTACACCGACCGGGGAATTACCTACCGGGAAAAGCTGGGCACCGACCCCGAACGCTGGGAAGCCCGCCTCGGCCATCCGGTGGCCTTGCTGGCACCTGAGGGGCCAGACCTTTCACGCGGTTGCATGGTATCTATCAGCCAGCAGTTGGCCCGCTTCGGCTCGTACCGTCTGCCGTTCTACGTACAGGTGACTGGCTCCTCAGTGTTCAACATGACGCGGCTTGCCGCCGGTTGCTACGGAGCCATGCTCACCCGGTTCAAAATTTGGGATTTCGCCGCCTGTCTGCCCATGCTCGCCAACCTAGGCTGGGTCATGGTGTTTCACGGTAACGGAAAGCCCATGAGCCTCACCATGGACGAAGCCGCCATCATCCTGGTTGCCGGTCACAGTGATCGTTGGGCCAGTCTCGACCACGTCGTCTTCGCACCCAGTTCCCAGGCCGCCGATTATGTCCGGGCGAACACAAGTTTTTAGCCAGAAGAAAGTGGGGAACCTTTCAGACGCCAAATAAATACCTTGAAGGTATTTCCATCACGGTCGTCAATCAATTCAATATCCGGGTAAGCCTTCAACGCTCGTTTGATGCCGCTCCCTAAACCTCGGTAGGGCAACATTTTCGTGGCGAATGAAGCCAAAATGGGATTCCGAATATTTGAGTTCCCATTAAGAATGTTCTGAACGGTCAAATTATTAGGAAGATGTCCTGGGCTAAGAATTTCAATTCTGTTCGCAAAAACAAAAACGCGTATTGGCGCACTGACGAAGTAGTCGCGATGAATCAATGCGTTTGCTACAAGTTCTTCGAGAGCATCTCTGGGGACTTCTGAATCACCAATGGAGTTAAAGCCCTTGCTCCCTTGAACTGCCTTCAGGTTCGAAACTATGAAGCTCATGGTCTTCTGGAAGATGTCAGAAGTTCTACCGGTGATTTCTTTGCTATCAAGAAATTGAGAGTCTGCAATGTCGTTTCCTGGGAA
>JAIFLN010000119.1 GCA_020049045.1 Spirochaetota bacterium
GTCGAAGCTTACCTTGACGCCGGCTTTTTGGGCGGCTTTCATCGCTTCGAGAGTGGCGTCGGCGGCAGATTGGCTGAGAGCGGGGGTGATGCCGGTGACGTGGAACCAGCTGGCACCGGAGAAAAGCTTTACCCAGTCAAAGTCCCCTGGTTTCACAGCCTGAATGGACGAGCCGTCGCGGTCGTAGACCACGGTGCTGGCCCGCTGGTTGGCGCCGGTTTCCAAAAAGTAGATGCCGACCCGGCCGGTCTTAGTCTTCTTGATGCCCGAAACGTCCACGTCGTAGCGGCGCAGTTCTCGTAGGGCGGATTCTCCCACGGGGTTATCGGGAAGGGCCGTAACAAAGGCTGCTTCCCGGCCGAAAATCGAAAGAGATACGGCCACATTGGCCTCGCCTCCCCCGAAGGTGGCCTCAAGCCGGGGCTGCTGGAACAGCCGCTCGTGCTCAGGGGATTTCAACCGGAGCATAATTTCTCCGAAAGTGACAACTTTACCCATGAACCTCTCCTTACTTCTTAGCCCGGGCGGCTTTGACGGCTTCGACGAACTGTTTGGCGGTGGCGGTGATTTTGGCATAGTCGCCGGTTTTGGCCCCGGCGGTCAGCGAGCTTCCGGCACCGACGGCAACAGCCCCGGCGGTTATCCATTCGGCGACATTGTCCACCGAGACTCCCCCGGTAGGCATGAGGCAAGCGTGAGGCAAGGGGCCTTTCACGGCCTTGATGAACCCCGGACCCGACAGTTCCCCAGGGAACACCTTGATGATGTCGGCACCCGACTCCATGGCTTCCACGACTTCGCGGATGGTCATACAGCCGGGCATGCAGGCGATGCGGTAGCGGTTGCAAAGCTTGACGGTTTCGGCGTTGAACGAAGGGGCGACAACGTAGGTGGCTCCTTCCAGAATGGCAATGCGGGCAGTTTCAGGGTCGAGTACCGTGCCGGCGCCCAGAAGAATTTCATTCTCGCCAAAACGCTTGGCCAGGTCGGCGATGACCTGATGGGCTCGGGGCACCGTGAAGGTGACTTCGATGGCATTCACACCGCCAGCCAGACAGGCCTCAGTAATGCGCAGGGCTTGATCCGTGGACTCAGCCCGGACGACGGCGACCACCCCGGTTTCCCGGATGCGGGTCAACACACGTTCTTTTTCCATGACAACCTCTCTGTTTCATTGTGTGAAACGTTGTTTCATGATATATCGACAAACAAGAAATTGTCAAGAAAGAGAACAAGGCGATGGCTCAAGAGGACTGGAGTGAGGAAGACTCCTTGGAAAGCTTAAGGCGATATGAGATCCGCTGGGCAAACCTTGATCCAACTCAGGGTGCCGAGATGTACGGAGAGTGAAAAACTCTGGTCCCGTAATCGATTGCGTGCTATTCTGTTTCCATGAAACGGTTCTTTCTCCTTTCTGAAATCCTTCTCTGCCTTTCGTTCTTGGTGCAAGCCCAGACTCCCCCTGAAGGTTCCCCGGTAGCCCGCTGGGGTTCTCTGCACGTCCAGGGAACGCAATTGACCGCCGAAAACGGTGAGCCTGTTACCCTGCGGGGTATGAGCCTGTTCGACACCACCAGCTACGGCGAATACGCCAATCCCGAGGTTCTTGCCTGGTTGAGGGACGACTGGAAGGCCACGGTGTTCCGGGCGGCGATGTACACCAACTACAACGGCCGTTTTGTGGGTGAAGCCGCCTACGGCCCTCTGGTGAAGGCTGTTCAGGCTGCCCTGGACACAGGAATGTACGTCATCATCGACTGGCACATCCTGACCGACGGCAACCCCCTGGTGTATCTGCCGCAGGCCAAGGCGTTTTTCACCCAGATGGCGTCCCGGTTTGGAAGCAACCCCAACGTGTTGTATGAAATCTGTAATGAACCCAACGGTAAGGGGGTCACCTGGGCTGACGCGGTCAAACCCTACGCCCTCGAAGTTATCGCTGCCATCCGCGCCGTCGACCCCGACAATGTCATTGTTGTTGGTACCCCGGAATGGAGCTCCCAGCCCCAGATCGCCGCCGCTGATCCCCTTCCCTTCGACAACCTGATGTACACCTTGCATTTCTACGCTGGCAGCCACAACCAGACCTACTTGGACCGTCTCGATTCGGCCCGTGCCCTCGGTGCCGCCGTTTTTATCACCGAATGGGGGGCCAGCAACGCACAGGTTACCGGTTCGCTGTACGTACCCCAGACCTACGGTTGGATAGCAGAACTGGAACACCGCCAGATCAGCTGGGCCAACTGGTCCTTGGGGACAAAACTCGAACCGGCAAGCGCTCTAAAGCCCTTCGCGAACCTTGGCGGCGGTTGGTCAGCGGGAGAGCTGACCGAGAGCGGGCTGCTCCTGCGCCGACTTCTGCGTCAGGAAGCCTCGGGGGTGCAGTTCGCCGATAATTTCGAGTCGGGCAACTTCAAGGCCGGAGGCTGGGTGCGCGAGGGAGCCGCCCTCGACAAGAACCTCGCCGTTGGAACCGCTTCCGTACGGTTCGAAGGAAAGGCGGCGTTGAGAAAGACTCTGCTGTCCGAGACCGTTTCCAGCTGGACTTGGTCCTTCTTGGCAAGGGGAGAAGGCTGGAAAGCCGGCGACAGGATTCTTCTCGAATGGTCGACCGACGGAGTTTCCTGGTCACCGGTCAAGGAAACCTTCCGTCCTGAAGCCGAATGGACTCTTGTGACCGGGACCCTTCCCGTGGAAATCGAGAGAAAATCCGGGGTCCAGATCCGGCTCCGCTCCGACTTTGCTTCGGCTTCGGCCCGCTATTGGGTCGACGAGTTTGCACTGGCAGGCACCAACCGCTGACACGACCCGCGTTCAATGAGTTGAACGGGTACCTGAATGCGTTTCTCGCAGGCCTGGCCGTTGATGCGGCGAACCAATTGCTCGGCGGAAATTCGGCCCAGAACAACCCGGTCCTGACGGTAAGTGGTCAGCCCTGGATTCAGATAGCGGGCCACATAGTTATCGTCGAAACTGAGAACGGAAAGATCCCGGGGCAACTCTAAACCCAAAGTGCGGGCTGCTGAGTAAACCCCCAAGGCCAAGAGGTCAGAGGAGCAAAACACGGCCGTAGGCGGATCGGCGAGCTGGCGAAACCGGTACAAAGCCTCGGCGCCGCAAGGCTCGGTCCAATGCTCGGCCACGTACAACAGGCGTTCGTCATACGGTATGCCGCAGGCCTTGAGCCCCTGGAAGTAACCCTCTCTTCGTTCGAGGCCGGCGGAAGCCTTGGCGTTGAGCGGCCCTGCGATATGGGCAATCCGACGGTGGCCGAGGCCAAAAAGAAAACGGACCGCCTCGATGGAAGGCTCTGTATTCTGACAGGTGACCGTGGTGGTTTCCTCGTACACGATATTGGCCGACACACTGGGAACATCGCTGCCGACAACCTCAAGGACTTCGTCATCAAAGGAATCGCTGTTGAGGATCAGAACCCCGTCGACACCCCGGTAGCGGCAGTGGTCCAGGTAACTCATCTTGCGCTGCCCCAGATTACGGGCGATGAAAATCAGCTCATATCCTTCTTGTTCAATGCGCTTCTTGAACGAGTCCATGATACCGTTGAACAGCGGGTGCTCAATCCCCAAATTCACATCGATTTCCTGAAAGATTACCCCGATCAGCCAGCTTTTCCGAGTCACCAGGGTTTTGGCACCCTGGTTGGGAACGTACCCCATCTCGGCGGCCACCGCGCTGATCTTCAGCCGCGTAGCCTTACCGATATCGGGCTGATTGTTCAGGGCCTTGGAAACCGTCGGCGGTGAGTAACCGGTCCTCTGTGCGATGTCATAAATTGTAACAGCCATGAATCATTCCTTCACACTCCCCATCGTGACACCAGAAATAATGTACTTGGAAGCAAAGGTATAAAAGATCAGGATAGGCGCCACCGAGACGGCGATACCCAGGTAGATCCCCCCGAACTCTGTTTTATAGATATCGGTTCGCAAGAGAAGGACCAGCATGGGCAGGGTATACAAGGTTTTCTCACTGATCAAGATGTAGGGCATGATGAAGTTGTTCCACGTACCCACAAAGGAGAAAATTCCCATGGTCGCCAGACCGGGCGTCAGAATCGGCAGGATGATTTTATTGAAGGTGCTGAACTCGTGGCTTCCATCGATGCGTGCGGCATCAAGCAGGTCGGTGTGGACAATTCCCCGTATGTACTGGGTCAAAAAGAAGACGGTCGATGGCGCGGCAATGGCAGGAAGAATCAGAGGAAGGAAGTTGTTCAGCAGCCCCAAATCGGCCATATACCGATAAAACCCGATCATTCCCAGTTGGGGAGGAATGGCGATGAGGGCCAGGATTAAGTTGAAGAGCCATTTCTTACCGCGGAAGTTGTACATTGTTAGGCCGTAGGCGGTCAGGGCCGAGAAGTAGACCGACAAAATGGTGGCCGAAAAGGCAATGACGGTGCTGTTCACAAAGCCCTGCCAGATCTGGAATCCCCGGCCGGTCAGAATGGCCCAGTTGTCCAGCAGGTGTCCGCTGGGAAGCAGACTCAGCCCCTGCTGAATTTCTTCCGTGGACCGAGTGGCGTTCACCAGCATCAGCCAGACGGGGAGGATGGAAAGCAAGGTGAAAAACACCAGAACGATATAGATCAAGGTCTGCTGGGTACGCAGGGTAACGGTGCTTTCTTGTTTCATTTCCGGGCTCCCTTGGCTTTGACATCGTCCGGATCGCGCATCATCCGGAAGAGGAAGCCTGCCAGAACCAGAATCAGCAGGAACATTCCCACAGAAATGGTGGCGGCATAGCTATAATTGTTGGCCGAGGAAAAGGCCTGATTGTAGAGGTAAATGGCTGTTGTATTGATCGATCCACCCGGATCTCCGCGGCGGTTGGTGAGCAAAAAGGGAATGTCAAACATCTGAAGACCACCGATGAGCGAGGTCACCAGAGTGAAGCTCATGATGGGGCGCAGCAGCGGCAGGGTGATGCGCCAGAACATTTGGCCGGGTTTGGCACCGTCGACCACCGCCGATTCGAACAGCGACGGCGAGATTCCCAGAATACCCGCGCTGAGAACAATGATGGTGGTTCCGTACCACATCCAGAACTGGATGAAGGCGACAATGCCCCGCGTCCAGATTTCGCTGCGGAAGTAGTTGATGGCTTCGGACATGCCGAAGGTCTGGACGGTAAACTGGTTGATAGGACCCGAAGGATAGCCGAACAGCGAGGCGAACAAGACTGCCACCGAAGCTGCTGTAATGATGTTAGGAAGGTAGAGGATGGTTTTGAACAGACCGCCAAGGCGAATCTTGAGGCTGACGTCGGCAAACCAGACAGCAAAAACCAGTGCAAAGAACAACTGCGGAATGAAGTTCAGGAAGAAGAGGAAGGCGGTGTTACCAAAGGCCTGCCAGAATTTCTGGTCAAAGACCAGCCCGGCATAAACCGTCGTCAGCGACTTCTCGACATCGGCCGCAGGAATTTCTTGGGCGGCCAGAATGCCTTGGACCGCCTTCAGGGTTGCGGCATCCATTTGAGTAACACGGACGAAATAGGTGACCTCGGCGGTGGAAACAACTTCGTCGGTAAGCGCGTAAGGGTCGGAGGCTTCAGCGCCCGCTTCCTCATCCAGACCCAAATCAAGATCAAGGTCGAAGGGACTGGGTTCGGCAGCGGGTGCGGGAGCATCGGTGTCACCTTGAATGTTGGCTTCACCCAGCGCGGCCATCAAGGAGTTGGCTTTTTCGGCGGTCAGACCTTCGAGTTTCAGAGCCTGGGTGTCGCGGAAAAAGTTGGCTGCACCGACCATCTGATGGTCCAGGCTTGATCCTTTCATATTCGTGAACCCCAGGTAGAACGTGTTGATTATGGGGTAGAGCTGAAAGGCCAGGAAGGCGAGGAAAAATGGGGTGACAAAGATGTAACCCCAGTGGTCGAATCGTACCCGCCGGATTTTGGCTGCTTTTGCCATGACTTTCTCCTTGAAAAAAAAGGCCCTGTCCACAGCGGGCAGGGCTGAAACTCAACGTGCTTAGTTCACCTTGAGGTCGGGGAACTGCGAAGCGACACCATCTTTGAAATCCTTGATGGCGGTCTTCTTGTCTTTTTCGCCGTTCTGATAAGCGGCCATTTGTTCTTGGAAGATGGTCTCAATTTCCTGGTCGAAGCCCGAAAGGATCTTGGCATTGATATTACCGGTCATTTTCGAGAAGGCTTCGTAGTGATTCTGTCCGCCGAGGAAGGGTTCCTTGTAGGTGCCCTTGATGGCGTCGACAACCTTGGTGTTCGAGACCAAGTCACCGGTGTCCTTGGCCCAAGCGGTCAGGAACTTCTCGTTGGTGGTCAGGTAAGCAATCAGCTTCTCAGCTTCGGGCTTCATCTTGGTCTTGGTGTAAGCAGTCAGCCACGTGCCGCCCCAGAAGTAAGGGATGGGACCCTGAACCATGGCCCAGTCGCCAGCGGTGTCGATCTTACCGTCTGCGCTCTTCGAGTTGGGCTTGAGCACATAGTGCAGACCCCAGGTGGGGAGCAGGTAACCGAACACTTCAACAGCCTTGCCCTTCTCGTCGGCCAAGGAACCCTTCATGCCGGCGAACCAGCCTTCACTCCACTGAGCCTGGCGACCTTCGTAGCCCTTGTCCTTAAAGGTCTTGGCAACGTCCATCAGGCTTTCCATAACGGGGTCGACCATCAGGGTGTTGTTCACGACCCAGGGGGTCTTGCGACCCGACTTGAACACCTGGAACAGGTCTCCGGTCGAAGCGATCAAAACAGCCTTGCCAGCGGAAGCGGTTTTCAGCTTCTCACCGGTGGCAACAAAGCCCTTGAGGTCTTTGACCATGGCCTGAACCTTGACCGGATCATCGGTGCCCAAGTACTGCTTGGCAAGGCTGCGGCGGTAGAAGAACGCGCCGGGGGTAGCCTGCCACGACATGCCGTGGATCTTGCCGTTGGCGTCGGTGACGACGTCCTTGGTGTACTTCATGGTGTCTTTGCCGGCGCTGTTGGCCAGGCTGGTCAGGTCGGCCATCCAGCCGGAGCTCACATAGCCCTTCACGTAGGCGGCTTCGAGGGTGAACACGTCGGGAGCGCCCTGCCCGCTCTGAAGAACAGGCTTCAGCTTGGACTGATACACATCGTTGGGAATCAGGGTGAACTCGATATTCACATCGGGATTGTCTTTCTGATAGTAGGCCAACATTTTTTGGATTTCGTCGGTGAACGACCAAACCACAAGCTTCTTTTCTTGTGCCATGGCGCCTACAGCAACCAAGAGTGACAGGGCAATCACTAAGAATCTCTTCATGGATTCTTCCTCCTTTGGGTTTCGCAATCGATTTCGCAATCGATTAAGGAAACCTATCACGGGTTTCAAAAACCCGCAACACTTTTCTTCGCTCAGCCTAGAACTATTTTAATGTCATGCTCTAAACCGGTTGCGGGCGGCAGCAAATTCCCGGCAACAGGCACCCCGTCGACGTGCATCTGAGCCACACCCTTGGACACCTTTTGGGGGTTGGCGACGGTGATCGTGTAGGTGACACCGCGAAAACGGCGCACGGCGGTGAAGCCGCTCCAGGCTCGAGGGATGCACGGATCGATGCGCAGTCCGCCGATCTCGGGCCGCAACCCCAGAATCCATTGGGTGGCCGCGACATACATCCAGCTGGAGGTTCCCGAAAGCCAGGTATTGCGGGCCAGCCCGAACTGCGGATGCTCATCACCCAGAATGTTCTGCGGATAGCAGTACGGCTCGGCTTCATAGGTTTCCATGCTGTCATTTTTAGCGGCAGGGTTGATCTGGGTGTAGTACTGAAACGCCCGGTCGCCGTGGCCTAACACCGTCTCGGCCATAATGGCCCACGGGTTGGTGTGGAGGAAGATGCCCCCGTTTTCTTTGGCTCCGGGCGGATAGGTGGTCACCCCTCCGATGGCCGGATCAAAGCCATTGTAGCCGGGTGCCGACAGCTTCAGACCAAACTTGGTGTTCAGGTGCTGGTTCACCGATTCCATGGCGGTTTGAGCGCGCTCAGCCGAGGCAAAGCCCGACAAAACGGCCCAAGTGTTCGAGTTGATCCAGATTTTGCCCTTTTCGGAGCGGTGGGTACCTATGGGGTTTCCACGGTCGTCGAAATAGCGGACGTACCATTGGCCGTCCCAACCGGTCTTCTCAACAGCGGCTTTCATCTCCCGGTAGGCTTCGTCCAGCCAGGCCCTATAGCCCAGGTCTTTGCGTGCCGAAGCAATCTCGGCCATATCGAGCAGAGCTTTTCCGTACTGGTTGGCAAGAAAGAGGCTTTCGGCCCCGGCCGGTAGGTTGACGGTGTCGTTCCAGTCGGCAAAGCCTAAAAGGGGAAGCCCATGGGAACCTCGATGGCTGCGCGTGAAAGCCAGAGCCCGCTTCAAGTGCTGGTAGACGGTGGCCGATTCGAGGGGCTTTTTGTCGGGCCCTTTTTCGTAAAACGGCAGCTCTTTGTCCAGCCAGGCCAGGTCGCCGGTCTCGCGGACGTAGGCTGCCACGCTGAAAACCGGCCAGAGGTGGTCATCGCCGTACCAGTGAGGCCGGTCGGGGCGCTCATGGCTGTCGCCTACCGAGGCCTCCATGGTCGACGGGAGGAACTGGTGCATGGCGTTGCCTTCGCATTTTTGAACCGTGAGGATTTTTTCGATCAGATCGCGGCACTCGCCAGGCATCAGCGGCATGGCCCCCAGAACGTCCTGGCTGGAATCGCGGTAGCCCATGCCGCGGCCGCCCAGCCCCAGCTGGTACAGTGACAGGTCACGGGACCAGTTCTTGGTGGTATGGCACTGCCGGGGATTGTGGACATTGACCATAGAGTCGAACGCCGGATCGGGGGTTTTGACCGAAAGCACATCGAGGAATTCGTCCCAGCCCCGGGCCAGCTGGACGAAGGCCGCGTCGCGGACGATCGGATCGGTCAGCTTTCTCAGGACAGGAAGCGCGTCGTCCACCGAGCCTGCCTGGCCCAGCAAGGCGGCAAACCTGCGGCTTTCGCCGGGCTTCAGCGTGCCCAGGGCCACCTGCAACGCGCCGATGGTATCGCCCCGCAGGCACTCAGAGTTCGACAGCCTTTCGTTTTTCAGGGCGTCGGGCGCAGCCCAGCTGCCGTATTCATGGCGGCCCAGAAACCTCTTGCGGTCTCCGTCAAACGAAGCAGCCGGCACGGTCACGGCAAACCAGTTGACCGCGGTGTCGCGCTTCATAAAGGCGTACTGCTCCAA
>JAIFLN010000151.1 GCA_020049045.1 Spirochaetota bacterium
TACGAGCGGTACTTGTCGGCCGCGCGGATCAGTGAACAGACGCAGACCCTCGTTTACCTCTGCGACTGCGTTCCCTCCGCTCGGCTGGAGCCGGTGCAGGCCCTGATACGTCGGGCAGGCGATGGACGCCCTGTCTCGGCGAGGTTTGTCGCCGGGGCCCCCAGCCAGCGCACGTTTGGCCCACCACCGGAAAAGGAAGCCCCGGACGGTATCGTCGCTGTGGGTTCGCCCTACTTTTTGTTCTTCTCACTCGAGGCCTTGTTCCGGATGGGCGAAGCCAAGACCGCCCTCAAGGTGGTGCGGGACGCCTGGGGTGCCATGTTGGATCACGGAACAACCACCTGCTGGGAAACGCTGTTTCAGGACGAAGCCAACTGGACGCGCAGCGTCTGCCATGGATGGAGCGCGGCCCCTGCCGTCCATTTCGCCACCGAGGTTCTGGGAATCCGGGCGCTGGAACCCGGCTTTCGAACCTTTACGGTGAAGCCCCAGCTTGGTGGTCTGGCGTGGGCCAAGGGAAGCGTCGCGACACCGTACGGTCCGCTCTACGTGGACTGCCGAGACGGAAACGTCGAGGTGCACGCCCCAAGGGAGTGTGTTCGAGTGTTGGAGGAAGCGCCATGAAGATTGAACGTGAGCTATGGTCAAACAGTGCCGCCGCTCCGGGTGCCAAGAATGATCCCGACTATCGCTACCACGCCCAGATCTCTCGGGCGAGGCTGGAAGTGTTCGTGCCCGACGCGCCAAAGTCGCAGGGAGCCTGGCCCGTGGTGATCTGCGTGCCCGGCGGCGGCTACGAGTTCGTGTCAGCGATGAACGAGGGCGATGAGCTGGTGGCACCACTGCACACCGCCGGTTTCGCCGGGGCGGTGCTGTACTACCGGCTGCCGTCACCCCGCGTCATGGAACGGCCCGAGGAAGGCCCGCTCGACGACCTTCGCCAGGCGTTGAACCTGGTACGAAGCCGGGCCGCCGAGTGGAAGCTGGACCCCGCTCGCGTGGGCGTTCTGGGCTTTTCGGCGGGCGGTCATCTGGCGGCGAGTGCTTTGACGCTCCTAGGGAGCGACCGGCCGGCCTTTGGCGGACTCATCTACCCCGTCATCTCGATGAAACCCGGCATCACCCACGATGGTAGCCGGGACAAACTGTTGGGAAATACCCCCTCGTCGGCACGTTTGGATCGCTTCAGCCTGGACTTGCAGGTGACCCGCGAAACACCCCCCACGTTCCTGGCACATTCCGCCGACGACACGGCGGTCCCGGTGGCTAATTCGCTGCTCTTTTACGGGGCGATGGTGAAGCACGGCGCCCGCGGCGAACTGCACGTGTACGAGCGTGGCGGCCACGGCTACGGTGTGCGCGGCATGGGCACCGAGGGAGGCTGGATAGCCGCCTTTACCACCTGGGCACAGGGGGTCTGCCATGCCGAGTAACCCCCGCCCGCGCTACAAGAACCTATCGGGCGTCCCGCTGGGCGGAATCGGCGCCGGCAAAGTTGAGCTGTGTCCCGACGGAGCCTTCCGCCACCTGACCTTTCACAACAACCTCGATGTGCCCATCACCGACATCCACAACCCGTTCCGGCCCATGCCGTCGTTCCCCATCGCCAACCTCGACACCTCGCCCGACGTGCTGGCCGAAGGGCTCGAAGGGTGTTTTATGGCCGCTTGGGTCGCGGGGCACGGAGCCATGGTGCTCAAAGAATCCGAACCGGGACTAACGGACACGCTGGCCCGCGATTCGATCGACTTCGTGGGCGAAGTGCCCTCTGCCGACCTGGCTTATCCTCCCCTTGGCGCCGTCGACCTGTCGTGCCACGCGTTTTCATCGCTGGTGTTCAACGAGCCCGACGTGGCAGCCAACCGCGACTCGTCGCTTCCGGCTCTCACGGTGCATCTCAAGGCGCACAACCGGGGAACCCAGCCCACCGAGGTTGCCTTTCTGTTCAGCTTTGTGCATCTGCTCGGCATTGGTGGCTACCCCAACGCGGCCGTGAAAGACTTGCGTGGCAACACCCTGCGGTTCGAGGGCACTGACAAGTCCTTCCCTTACCTGGACTTCAACCACAGCACGCCCAAGCTCGACCCCAGGCTCGACGGCAACCAGACGCTGGCCGTGGCGGTGGCAAACGGCGACGAAGTGAGCCATCAGGTGTGGAGCGTCGACCGAAACCATGGCTCCAAGCAGCGCTTTTGGTCGCAGTTCTCACGCACGGGAACCCTGGCCAACGGCGAGGACGGGGGCTCGTTTCAGGGCGGAGCACTGGCGGTCAAAAGAACCCTGCAGCCTGGCGAATCGTGGGAACTGCCGTTCTACCTCGGCTGGTACTTCCCGGTCCGCACCGACTCCAAGGGTCGCGGACTGCGTTCCCGCAACGCCTACGCCAACCACTTTACCTCGTCGTTGCAGGTCGTCCGATACTTCCGCGACAACGAAACCTCGCTGTGGGCTCGCACCGACCTGTGGCGCAGCCGCCTACGCGACTCAAGTTTGCCGGGTTGGCTGGTGACCAAGCTCATCAACGACACGTTTCCCCTGTACTCCAACAGCATTTTCGACGTTGAGGGGAGGTTCTCGATCGCCGAGTCGCCGGGGTTCATGAGCGGCTGTATGGGCACCATGGATCAGCGCGCCGCATCGCACGGCCTGTACGCGGCGGCGTTCCCTCGGCTCTCCGAAGCGGAGCTCGGCCTGTTTGCCCACCAGCAGATTGGCAGCAACCACCCGCAGCGCCACGGCACTCACTGGGACTTGGCCACCGGCACGTTCACCAAGCCGCTGGACCGGCAGGGCGCCATTCTGCACGACATCGGCTGGGACGATCTGGACGGCGGCGGGCTGGGGCACAAGTTCTGGGTGAGCCCGCATTGGCCCGACCTGTCGCTGGTATTCACCCTGCAGAGCTATGGGCATCTGCTGGGCACCGGCGACGAAGCTTTCGGCAAGCGACTCTACCCGCAAATCAAGCTGGCGCTTCAGTTTAACCGCCGACTCGACCAAAACGGCGACGGCATCGCCGACCTGTGGGGACCGGGCTCGAGCACCTTCGACAGTGAGGCCTTCCCCTACTATGGAGCCTCGTCGTACATCGCGTCGCTCACGCTGGCGGCGGCCAAGGCCGGCGAAGCCTGGGCGCGCTGGGCCGGCGACGGCGCCTTTGCCGACGAGCTGGTGGATTGGGGGCGACAGGTCCGCCAGGTGATGGAAACCCGCCTGTTCTCGCCCGCGCTGGGGTACTACCTGTCGTGGGCCGACGAGCTGGCGGCCCAGAGCGCCAAGGGGGAGAGGCCGCACACCGCGACCAGCGACAACAGCATGGTGGCCCAGCTGGCCGGGGTGTGGTTTGCCGACTTCTTGGGGCTGGGTGAGATCCTCGACCCGGCGCAGGTGACGTCGGCCTTGGCTGCGATGCAGCGCAAAAACATCGGTCTGGCCGAGTTTTGCCCCGCCCAGGAAGTGAGCGCCGACGACAAAACCGTGTCGTTCTCGTGGCCCTACTACGCCGAAAGCTACCTGATCGCCCCGCTGTGCAGCGTGGGCCGTAGCCAGCAGGCACTCGACGCGCTGGAAGGCCTTCACCAGGCCATCACCGTCCGCGACGGCAGCCCGTGGAGTTCACCGCTGGTGTGGAAAGGGCCGGGCAATGGCGACCGCGAATGGGGCTCGTGGTACATGTCGAACACCGCCTCGTGGAGCATTCTGGCCGCCCTCACCGGGTTCGCGTGGAATGCCCTGACCGGGACGCTGAGGATCGACCCCAGGCTGCCGGAGTCCGGCGTTCTCGACAATGTGCCCGTGTTCGCACCGCGCTTCCGGTTGCTGGTCTCCGCCACAGCTGACACGCTGACTGTGGTGGTCGACGAGGTGTTCGACGCTGAGGGCTTCGAGGTGCGCGAGTTTCAGGGGCCGTGGGAAGGGATGCTGACGGTTGGAGGAAAGGCCGTGACGGGGTTTCCGGTGGTGCTGCACACCGGTGATGAGGTTAATTATGTCAAGTCAACACGTTGACCTCCCCTATGTAAAGGAGAATGGCATGACTGAACTACTCTTGGTGGCAAGGCGGATGTTCCCGGCGATCGCGATGTTCCTGCTGCCCGTGTTGACGATCACCCTCTTCACCGAGGGCACGGTCCAGTGGGCGAGCACCCAGTGGAAGGACCTGTTGGTGGTCCCGGGCGTGGTGGTGCTGATCGGCGGGCATCTGGCTCGACTGGGGCCTTGCCGTGTTCGTGGCTCCGCTGGTGTACGTACCCTTGGCGATCCTCTACCTTCACCGCAAGGAAACCACCGCATGAAGAAACGCTGGATTGGGTCGGCGCTGGCAGCGGTGACGCTTGTCTTGCTGCTGGTGGGTCTGTATCTGTGGGCTTTTCAGTCCTAACAGGCGCAGGCGCTGGCCCGGGGAACCTTCTTGAAGGTCGTGGAAATCCCGGAAGACCCGAAGGCAGCCTACGACGCCGGTGGTGGGCGAGCCGAGTCTGGTCCTCCAGGTCTCACGGGCCGACTCAGTTGTGTTCTATTGGTTCTTCGTGATGGTGGTGATGGCTCTGATCTCGCTGGGAGCCTTTGCCGTCGCTAGAGCGCCCTCACCCCCACCGACTCATGGAACTCCACACCCCGCCGGTAGGCCTCTTGCAGGCGCTTTTGCAGGCTGGTGTGGGCTGGCGAAGTCAGGGGATCGGCCAGGCGGTCGCCGAACACCCGCTCGCGAAGCTGGCTGTCGTCTCCGGCCGGCTGGGTCAGGTACCCGGCCTGGAACCGGACGATGTTCGACTCGGGCGGCAAAACCCGGGTCAAGGCGGCGTCGAGCAGCCACGAGTGACAGGCAAACGCCACAAAATCAACCTCGGGAAAGTACCGGGGAAAGAACTCGGTGGCCAGGGCGTAGGATTCCCGGCACGCTTCAGGGTCCAACCTCTCACCCTCGGTGATGTGCACGCTGAACACGGGGTCGCCGGCCTTGACCCCGCCCAGCGCTTTGGGCCACCCCAAGGCCTCGAGCCACCGCACCGGCTCAAACTGCAGCCGCCCGAGCCGGAACAGCCGCCCCGTGAAATGATTGACCAACCAGGGTTGCTCGGCGGTCCCCCACACACCGTGCTGCCGGTGAAACTTGGTCATCCAGAGGCCGACGTCGGGCAGAGTCTGGTTCAGCACGTCGGCGGGTATGCTCCGGCGGGCCAGCGCCTCCTGAAGCCGGGGGAGGCTCTGCACCAACAGCACGAGGTCAATCAGACCGTTATGGCCGTCCCCATCAAACCAGCAGGGCTGAGTCAGCGGGTCGCTTGCCAGCAGCCCGATCGAACACTCGATGCGCTCCCGGTGAACCTTGGCGTAGGCTTGCAGGCCCGCGTCCTGCTCGAGCGACTGCTCGGCCTGGACCAGAGCCTGCCACGCTCCGTCGGGCAAGCCGGGTGGCCGAATCAAGACGTGAGCCCCGGAACGATCTGCGGCGTCCCGCCGGAGCGCAGGGAAACCGTGGCCTGGTACCCGGCCGCGACGGCATGGCGCGAATCGACGGGCGAGGTCCACGTGGGGCAACCGGTGCGCACGTGCTCTACAAACTCGGCGACAATGCGCTCGTCGGCCCCGCCGTGGCCGCTGGCTTCGGGTTCGGGAATGCGGTAGATCCGGTCGGGCTCTGCGAAGCGGTCTGAACGGCCGGTGTACACCTCAATACGAGCCCGGCCGCTGTAGTCCCCCAGGTTTTCCAGCCGGCCCTTGGTGCCGATGACGGTGTAGTTGCGCCACGAGTCGGGGGTGAAGTGGCACTGCTGGTAGCTGGCCAGCACGCCGTTTTCCAGCTCCATCAACATCATAGACTGGTCTTCAATGTCCATCACCGGGTTGAAACCCGACTGTTCCAGCGGCGGCCAGTGGGTACGGTCGAACTCTGCGCTGCCTGGTGTGCCGGGTTCGCGGCGTCCGCCCTGGTTGTACACCGAGAGCGACCCGAACGCCGTGACTTTGACCGAGCGGGCCCCCGCCAGCCAGTGGATAATGTCGAGGTCGTGGGCGCCCTTTTGGAGCAGCAGGCCCGTGGTGTTGCGGCGGTCGGCGTGCCAGTCACGGAAGTAGGCGTCGCCACCGTACGAGATGAAGTGACGGCACCAGATGGCTTTGACCGTGCCGATGGTCCCCTCGTCGATAATCTGCTTCATGGTGCGGGTGAAGTCCATATAACGCATGTTGTGGCCTACAAAAAGTTTGCGTTTGAGCCTGGCCGCCGCCGCCAGCAAGCGGTCGCACCCTTCAATGGTGATGGCCAGGGGTTTTTCGCAATACACCTCGAGCCCGGCTTCGAGGGCCGCCAAGGCTTGTTCCTCATGCAGGTGGTCGGGCGTGCAGATCATCACGGCATCCAGACCTGGAAAGTGCAGAAACTCGCGCCAGTCGGTGGTGGTGCGCAGTTGGTCGCCGTAGGTCTCGTGGCAGGTCTTCAGCACGGCCAGATCGAGGTCGCAGGCTGCCACCACCTGGCTGCCTTGCCCGGGATGGTGCGCGTGGCGGGCCAGAGTTCCCCGGCCACCGGCCCCCAAAACACCAATTCGCACAGAGGATTTGTTCATTCGTTCAGTATAGCGGCAGCTTTAGGTTGTGGGCATGGAGAATCCGGCCGCCGGGATGGACGTATCGTCTGCCACGCGGCTTCGCGCTGCGCGAAGGAAGCCGACGGTACACCCGCGAAAAGTACAGCGCGTCACGGAACCCCACCGCCAGGCTGGCTTCCTGGATGGTGCACTCCGGCCGTTGCTGCACCAGCACCTCGAAGCGCTCCACCCGTTTGGTGGCCAAGAAATCCGTCAGGCTGAGTCCCGTCTTGGCCTTGACGGTATGGCACACCGTCGACGAGCTCTTGTTCACGGCCTGGGCAATTGTCTGGCTGCTTAGGTCGCTAGCCAGATTTTCAGCAATGTAGCCGGCAATGTTGTCCATCAAAGGTCCGCGGCTCAGGCTGACCAGTTCCTGGTTCACCAGGTACCGGACCAGCATGGAAAACAGCGTCAGCAGGTTCCCGCCTGTGGTGGCGTCGAAGTAGGGCACCCGCAGAAAGGGTTCGCGCAAGAGCTCGGGAAGATCCGGCGGCGGGAACGGCGCGTCGCGGTACTGGCCCAGCATCAGAAACCCCACGATGAGCCCCTCCACACGCAAAGGAACGGTGGCTTCCAACAAGCCGGCGTGGCAGCGGTAGGGGGTCACCGCGTTGACCAGGCGCGCCCGGTGACACATCTGCCGGTCCATGGCCTCGCATTGGTGGCGCCGGTGGAGTGTGGTCTGAACCAGCCGGCAAAACTCCGAGCCGGGATTGTTCAGGTCCACCCGCAGCACCTCCATTGAGGCCGAGAACAGGGTGATCTTGACCCGAAAGCACTGGGCGAACGCGTCGATGAGCTGCTGCACCTCGTCGCGCAGAAAAAGGTCGAGTCTGGACATGGATCAATGATAGCGATCATCTTGCAGGATTGTCCATGGATTCAGCACCACAGAACGCCTCGGACGGACAATGGACATGCTAGAGTGGACTCATGAACACGAAGACAACCCTGGTCGTGATGGCGGCCGGCTTGGGCAGCCGTTACGGTGGAATCAAGCAGCTCGACCCCGTCGGCCTTTCCGGCGAAACCATTCTGGAGTTTGGACTCTACGACGCCGTCCGGGCCGGCTTCAATGAAGTAGTTTTCATCCTGCGCAAAGAGATCGAGGCCGACTTCCACAAGGTGATTCTGGACCGCCTGCATTTGCCCGTGCCCGTCAAGCTGGTCTTTCAGGAGCCTCCGGTGCCGCCGCGGACCAAACCGCTGGGCACCGCCCACGCCATCTGGAGCGCCCGCCACGCCGTCGACGGACGTTTCGCGGTGATGAACGCCGACGATTTCTACGGCAGGCGCTCCTATGAGCTGGTGCACCGCTGGCTGACCGCCTGCGACCCGGGCAAGCCACGCTACGCGCTGGTGAGCTACCAATTGGGACGCACCCTGAGCGAGAACGGCCCGGTTTCGCGGGGGGTGTGCACCGTAGGCCCCGACGGCTTTCTGAGGACGATCGAGGAGCACCATCAGCTGGACAAATCGGCGATGGCCAGTCTGTCGCCCGAGACCCCCGTTTCGATGAATCTGTTCGGCCTGACCCCGTCGTACTTCCGGCAGGTGGAGGAGCGTCTTCCCGCGTTTCTGGCCAGCCTTACCGACAACCCCAACGCGGAACTCTATCTGCCCTCGGTGCTGCAGTCGGTGCTGACCACGGCTGAGGCTACAGTGGAGGTGCTGCCCAGTCCCGAAACCTGGTTTGGCATCACGTTCCAGCCCGACCGAGCCTCGGTCACCGAGCGCATCCGTGGTCTGATCCGCGAGGGGGTCTACCCACGTGACCTATGGGGAAAGCCATGACTCCCGGCCCGAACGACTTGATGCAGGTATTGCCGCAATTCCCGCTGAGCGGCACGTTGCACGAGGTGCGCCCCTACGGCTCGGGCCACATCAACCGCACCTACCTTTCCATGTACAACGACCAAGGCCAACTGGTGCGCTACATCCACCAAAGGATCAACGAGCAGGTGTTCCGGCAACCCGAGCAGCTGATGGAGAACATCCAGCGGGTCACGGCGCACCTTCAGACCAAGAACCCCGGTCGGGCGCTGCGGCTGGTGTCGGCCTTCGACGGCAGACCCTACGCCATCGATGCCGAAGGCGGTTATTGGCGCACCTACCACTACATTGAGAACACCCGCGCCTGCGATATGATTGAAAGCGACGCGCAGGCCCAGGAGATCGGCCGCGCCATCGGTCACTTTCAGAGGCAGCTGGCCGATTTCCCCGCTCCCCCGCTGCACGAAACCATCCCGAACTTCCACAACGCACGGCTGCGGTTCCAGGCGTTCCGGCAAGCCGTACACGCCGACCCGGTGGGCCGTGCCGCCTCGGTGCAGCCGGAAATCGCGTGGTTTTCAGCGCAGGAAGACCGCACATCGCTCATTCTGAAGGCCGTCGAGGCGGGCACCATTCCCGTGCGGATCACCCACAACGACACCAAGGCCAACAACGTGCTGCTCGACCAGAACACGGGTGAGGCCGTGTGCGTGATCGACCTCGACACTGTGATGCCGGGCACCCTGCTCTACGATTTCGGCGACCTGGTGCGCACGGCCACCAGCACCGCTTTGGAAGACGACCCCGACGCTTCGAACATGGAATTCCACCCCTCGCGCTACCGGGCTCTGTACCGGGGTTTCACCGAAGAAGCCGCCGACCTGCTCACCCCCGCCGAACGCGAGTTGCTGCCCGAAGCCGGCCGGACCCTCGCCGTCATTATGGGCGTCCGCTTCTTGACCGACTACCTGATGGGCGACACCTACTACCCGATTCACAGGCCCGGCCACAACTTCGACCGGGCCCGGACTCAGAAGGCCTTGGTTGAGTCGATGGACAGTCGTATTGGTTCTTCGTCCTATTCGGACTCGACAACCCGCTGAATCAGAGCTTTGAGCTCGGTCATTCCAACAGGTTTTGCCAGCAAGCCAAAAAGAGCTTGATCTTGCACCTGCTGGTCGGTGATGTATTGTCCCCAAGCGGTGAGCAGAACGATTTTGCTCTGGACTCCCGAAGCTCGGGCACGCTCGATGAAATCCCAGCCGTTCAGGCCTTTCATGCCAAGGTCAGTCAAGATGAGGTCGTACCTTTGTTGAGTCGTTAATTCCAGAGCGGCCCTGCCCTCGGCGGCAAGGTCAACGGTGTGGCCAAGCGAACGCAGCAGCTCCGAGCCAGTTTTTCGGATCTGCTCATCATCGTCCAACCAGAGGATTCTCAGGCAGACAGAGACCTCGGAAGACACAGGCAGGACCGGCGAGTTGGGATCTTTACTGAAGGGAAAGACCAGCTCGATTGTTGATCCCAGACCTGGAGCAGATGCGAGCACTTGGATTCTGCCATGCTGCTCCCGTACCAAAGAATGGACTGAACTCATCCCCAGACCCCGGCCTGATTGGACACCTTTGGTGGTAAAATAGGGTTGGAAAATCCTTGCGCGGATCGATTCGTCCATACCAGTACCGGTGTCGCTGATCTTCAAGGAAATGCTGTCCTCAAGGTCTGTTGTTTCAAAGGTGATTCTGCCCCCGCCGGGCATGGACTCCACGGCATTCTTGATCAGATTCAACAGGATGGTGCGCAAGGCAGCCCGACTGCCATCCAGCGTTCTGCGGGAGCTCAGATTCATCACAAGAGCCGACTCAGAGGGTGCGGCACCAGCCAGATCTTTCCAGAGCGGCTGAGTTTGTTCCACCGTTTCTCTGACGATCGCATTCAAATCAACAACCGTGACTTCGTCCTCCAAGGCGGGATTTCCCGCAAGCTGTCCCAGTGGTTTGATCCGCCGCGAGGTGTCATAAGCCAGCGACTTGATCGCACTCAGGTACCGTGTCATTTTGGCGTCATTTTCAGGACGGATCAAAGCCAGATCGGCGTTGCCGACAATAGCTTGCAGAGAGTTGTTGAGGTCGTGGGCAACTGCCGCCGTTACCTGCCTGACCAAGGACAGTCTCTCCTGTTCGAGAATGGCGGCTTCGGCCGCTTTCTGCTGGGTGACATCAATGACAATACCAGCAATGATCCGCTTGCCGGTAAGCGGGTCAACCACCTGCTGAGTACCAATATCATGGAACCACAAGTAAGCGCCTGATTGCGCCAGAATGCGGTAAGTATAGTCGTAGACAGCTTTCTTGCCCTGTAAATGATCACGCATAGCCGCCATGGCAGGTTCATAATCATCGGGATGGAGAAGCTTGACGAAATCGTTGTAGTGGGTGAAATTGGCGGCTTGGTACCCCAGCATCTGTGTCTTGTGCTCACTGAAGGTCACCTTGCCGGTTTCGTAGTCGAGTTCCCACCAGGCGATCTTGGCGGTATCCATGATCACCTCGAGCCGCTGGTAGTTTTCACGGAGCGCCACCTCGCTGGCTACCCGCTCGGTGGCATCACGGCAGATCACATAGGCACCACGGTATTCCCCTTGCTCGTTGTAGATAAAACGGGCGCGGTCCTCGCGCCAGAAGTAATGGCCCAGGCCGTGCTTGACGCGGAAGCGGTAATCCAGACCAGCCTTTTTCGCCGCGATGGCCGCAAAAATGTCCTTCAGAACGCCTCGATCCTCGGGGTGTAGAACCTCGGCAACCTCCTCAGGCGATTCGGAAGTCCTCGAGGACCGCTCCAAACCCATTTGAGCCAGGTAAGGCTGAGACTTGAAGTCGATATGAAAATCAGGCCCTGAGTGGATAATGCCATCGGGGATGTTGTTGATAATCAGGTCACGTTCTTCGGCAAGCCGTTCCAGCCGCTTGAGCAGTTCAAGGTTGCGTTTGCGTTCAACGTGAAGCTGCAAAGCACTGTCCATCGCCTGCAGCAGCACACCAAACGAACCCTCAGACAGATTGCCGAGAAAAACGACAGGCCAATCCCGATTGAGCTGCAAATTTCCGGCGGTCGCAGCTTCAACAAGAACCAGGTCGAAGTCCCGTTTCGCTGCCATTTCCAAAGCAGCTTCACGGGTTGGAACGGTTGTCACCTCATAGCAGTTTTCAGACAATGCTTTGGTTAGGGAAAAGGAGAGAGAAGAAAGGTCCCCGATGCAAAGAACAGTGACAGGCATCCCTTCATTATCGTTGATGGGAAAGGGGTTTTGCAAAAAAAGCTACTTGCTGGTCGGTGCACGATCGTGCGACATTTCTGCCCTGTTGTGCTATTGGAGAGCACGCTGTTTGGACTCACAATGTCTGCATGAAAACCATACGTTACGGAGTCATAGGCTGTGGTGGCCGCTCCCAGTCTCTTGTCAAACTCCTTTCTGACTATCCGCAAGCCGTCTGCGTCGGCGCGTATGACCCCGTGCCCACCCAGCAACAGAAGGTCTGTGACAAAGGTTTCGCCACCTACCAGGAATTGCTCGACGCACCCGGCCTCGACTGGGTGGTCGTAGCCTCGCCCAACTGCTATCACCACGAGATAGCTGGTTCGCATGTGCTGGAAAAAAGCGTCCACGATCTGGAAATGCGCAGCTATGGGACACCGAGGACGATGACCTCAGCGCCGCCCAAGGCACCTTGGTCGGCATCAGTTTGGACAACGCTCGGCGTACGGGCCAGATTGTCGCCATGGGCCCGCTCCGGCGCAAGTCGAACGGTCAGTAAGCAACTGCTGAACTGAGAGTTCGCTGAGTTGACCGTCAGGCATTGGACCTGGCGGTCAATTCTTATTTATTAAAATTCCTATCAATATTTAATTAATATTCGTATCTTCTTGAGGACTAATACTGAAAGTTCCTCAAGGAGAACGCCATGAAAGTTTCCCGTTTGCTCCCGGTCTTGATCCTTATTATCCTAGCGACCAGCTTGGCTTCCTGCTTTTCTCCTTTGAACCGCCCTGACACCCCGCCGTCCGGACTTTCCATCACCATCGGTGACAACCTCACCCCAAAGATGCTCCTCCCTCCTCTTTTGATGATTCCGTGTTCCTATACGATTCTAGGAACCGGTCCTGGAACGGCCTCCTTCACGGCGACGACAACTGGTGACACTGTCCTTCAGACAAAACTCGAGTTGGGTGTCTGGTTCCTTACGATTCAAGCCTCCAACGCAGAAGGAAGAGTCATAGGCAGTGGTGAAGGCACCGCGACAGTGGTCAATGGCGCCACATCGGCGGTCACCATTGTGGTATCTCCTATTCTGGGAACCGGTATTCTTGACTTGAAGGTGTCATGGCCGGTTGGCGGGGTGCCCAAGGCAAGCATCACGGCCACTCTGTCTCCAACCGTGGGAAACGAAGGACCCAAAGGTATCAACTTTGCGATTTCAGGGGATAGTGCCTCGTTCAACAACCCTAGCATTACGAACGGTTACTATACTTTGACCCTTGTCATCTCTAGCAACGGCATCATTGTTGGGGGGGCCGCTGACATCATCCGGATCGTCACAGGACAAACCACTGCCGGCACCTACATCTTTTCCACGGTCAATACCCCGGGTGGAGGACTGACCTTCACCGTCACCCAGAACTTTTTTGAACCCCTTCTTGTGTCGATCTCGGGAGCGGAGGCTTACCAGTCCGTGGGGTCTAGTCAGAAACTCTCCGGTAGTGTCTCCAATCCTCCTGCTGACGGACTTGTCAACTTCACCTGGTTTGTCAACGGGGTCAACCAAGGGGTAGGTCCAACCTTGAGTTTCGGCTCTGTAGAACTTATGGGAGCCTACCGTGTGGACTTGATCGGTTTGAGTACCACAGGCACTCGCTCAGGAAGCTCCACAGCAAACGTTCAGATCGTACCCTCCATCCCGACCTTGACCTCGGTAGCGCCGCTAGGTTTATCGATCGGCGTCAACTTGGAAACGGCAATCACCGCGACCTTCAGTGAACCCTTGGCGTCGGTGCCGGCGGCCCCTGGGGGTTTTACCCTCCAACAGGGCACGAACCTCGTACCTGGTATTCTGACCTTCACCAAGAACATTGCGACCTTCAAACCGACGTCAGCCCTGTTGCCGACCACAAAATATACGGCAACCCTGACAACGGGGGTGACGGCCGCCACCGGGGTTCCTTTAGCCGCAAACCAGAGTTGGAGCTTCACCACACTGACACCTCCCCTGGGACCACCAGCTGTCTTGCTGGGTGGAGCCGGCTCGTTCACAGTATTAGCTTCAACCGGAGCAGCCATCGGTGCCGGAGGTTCCATTGCGGGCAACATCGGCCTGACCGCAGCCCCGACCGCCGGCTTCACGGGTTTTGTCATGACACGGGACGAGAATGGAAGCTTTTCGACCTCCCGTCTGGTTTCCGGAAATGCCTACGATACCTCCGGGACCGGGACCACACCGGCTTTTTTGACAACGGCTTCGTCGGCACTTACCAGCGCCATTGCCGACGCATCGGGTCGGACTCCCTCGAACAACACAAACGTGGGGGCCGGCGAACTCGGGGGGGCAAACTTTGTCCCGGGGCTCTACAAGTGGACTACGGCAGCGAGCATCACAACAAACATGTCCCTGCAGGGAGGGCCGAACGATGTCTGGATTTTTCAAGTAGCGGGAGCTCTTAGCCAGGCGGCCAACACGACCGTCACCCTGAACGGAGCCATCAATCCAGCCAATGTCTTCTGGCAGGTAGGAGGAGCTTCGACGATTGGTGCCGGAGCGAACTTTTCGGGAATAGTCCTCTCGTCGGGCGTGATCACCGCCGGAGCGAATGCTGTCATCAAGGGCCGTCTCTTCTCTCTTTCAACGGTGGGCATGGGTGCAGGCATTCAGGTCACACCGCCCGGTCTTTGACCTGGGACAAAAAACGCTGAGGAGGTAGTGTCGATGCTGATGAAGCCAAGACTTTGCGGGCTTATCCTGCTGTTGAACTTTTGCTGCGGCCAGAGTTTTTCGGAAGTCCTCTACCTCGACGGGATTTACCTCTCATTCGCTAATCCGGCGAACGCAAACGGCAGTCAATTGGTTCCTCTCTCAAGCCTTTTGGGACAAATCAATTATGCCCGGCGGCTGTCAGAAAACCGCACAGTTCGTCTTGGGCTTTCCTTCAGTCTGCTCGTAGAGGAGTTGGCCACCACCGCCTCCTATGGGCTGGTCGCCGAGGACCTGGAGTACCTTGGCTCGGGCCCTTTTCGGCCCTACTTGGGTTTAGGCCTGCAACTCGGAAGGAGTTCTTCGGGTTCCGCCCAAAGCAGCGGTAGTTTGTGGGCCGTTCGGATTCCCTTTGGCTTCGAATACCCCATCACAGATTACTTTTCGGTAGGCCTCGAGGACAATCTCGCCAGCACTTCCCATATCGGTCAGTCCTGGAACCTCGATCGGTTCACTTTTGGGTTTGGGTTTCCATCAGTCTTTTTTTCGTTTTGGTTTGCCTGATGTGTTTTGGCAGATTGTCACTCCTGGTGGTTCTTTTGCTTTGGCTCGGCAGTCCCGCTTGGGCCGAACAAAAGGATACTTCAGCGGTCGATTTTTTTCTCGGCACCGATCCCCTCCTTCCTATCGTTGAAGCTCTTTTTTATTCGGAGCCCTCGGCCGCTTTCAACATCGTTTCGGTGTGGCGAGGAACCACCGGCTGGGATTTGATTGCCGATCTCAACTTCCTTGCACAAGATCGACTCCTCAGTTGCATCGCCATTCTGGGAGTTCGGTACCATCCGTTTACCGGAATCTATTCCGGTGTCACCCTGGGGCTCAACGTCTGGGGCTGGCCAACGGATCTTACCGACAACAGCGGCAGGCTGGAGAGCGGCAGTTGGGCCTTGTCGATGGGAACCTTTCCGCTGGTCGGTTTTCACTTCCTCTTGGGGGACACGATTCTGGTGGGCTTGGAAACAGGTGTTCAGTTTTCCTTTGCCGAATGGTCGCTGTTCAACAAATCAACGGTGCCGGCTTCTTCGCTGGGCATGTTGCGCCCAGCTCTCAATGTTGTGGTTAAACTGGCTGATTTCACCTGTTGTCTGGAACCATAGCCCCCGACTTGAAGGGCCGCACCATTGTGGCAGTCACCGAAAATGCCTATTCCCCTTTGAACTTTGTCGACCCTAAAGCCGGCAAGGGTTGAGCCTTTTTACACCCCTTCGGGCACGAGGATCTCGTCGGGATGAGTTTCCTTGTGCCGTGCAATGGCGTAAATCTCGCGCCAGCAATCGATGACATTCATCCGCCGGGGGATAGAGAGGGATAGAGACT
>JAIFLN010000149.1 GCA_020049045.1 Spirochaetota bacterium
GACAAGCGCTTTCCAGCGGCTTCTTCGAGGTGGCGTACTTTCAGACCACCGATCGCTTTGAAATTTCTGCCGGAGTCGATACCACGGTGAATGTCACCTTGGGGGCTGCTCCCTTTGCCCTTGAAGAAGCCACTGCCAGTGCCGACCACGCGGTGGCGGTGCTCAACGGTACCTCACTGGCCTACATCGACGGGACGTCTGTGAAAATGCAGGGAACCGTCCAGCAGACCATTCCCCTGGACGGCCTCTATAGCGCCGGGGCCAAGGTGAAGGGGCTGTCGTTTGTTGAACGGCCTTTTCTCAATGACACCAACAAAGATGTCTTGATTGCCACCACCAAGGGTCTGGCTTACTCCATTGGTTTTGGCGCACCCGTTCTCAAGATGTCCCACGATGTTTTGGTTTTCCGGGTCTTTCACCGCCATGGGAACAAACCCCGTCAAGAATACGGTGTACGCCTACGGTGGCCCCGGGCTGAACGCGGGCGTTGCCGTAACCAAATCCAAATCCACCGAGGCACCGGCGAATCCCGGAGTTATGCGCTGGTATGACTTGGAAGGGCTCTTGGGCCTGGACGGCATGGAGCAGGTCAAGGAATCTTTGAAGGGTGGTGAACCCGCCATCACCGGGTTCACGGCAACCCAGAAATGGTCCTGGATGGCGTCGGCCTTGGGAACTTTCCGCATTGAAGGAAGCATGATCACCGACGGCACCAAGGCCTTGGGTGACGCCTTCCAGAAATTGGACCCCGCCGTGATGATCAAGGCCGTTTTCGAAGGCCGCACCGAACCCATTGTCACCGTCGCCGGTGTCTCGGGCCGTGGCTATGCCGGGACACAAAGAGGACTGTTCACCGGAGTACTTTCTGAAGATGGTACCAAAGCAGGTTCTGTGGTGGGAGCGGGTGCTTTAGGCGACGCCTGGCTCGGACTCATCGCTGGTACCCGCAACCTGTCCATTGCCCAAGTCGCTGCCTACAAGAAAGAAGACGGCACCGTATACGCGGCAGCCTTCACTCCCACGACCCGCGAGCTCCTGATCGTCACCAACGATGCAGTGACAAAACGGTTCCCCGTATTCTCGGGACTTCCCAAGGGTGACTTGAAGTTTGCCTGGTGGCTTCACGGAACAATCTTGAAGCTGGCCATTTCCGGTGATGATGCCACGGTTACTTATACCGTTCCCTGATCTTCTACAAGACTGGAGAGAAATAAAAAGGCCGCCCGTTTGGGGCGGCCTTTTTTATGGGCTTTTTTGTTATTCTAGAACGAGAACCTCAGCCCGGTGTTGATGCTGAAGGCATTGGCATCAATGCCCGTCAGGCTCACATCCTTAACCTTGAGGAAGGCGCGGCTCATATCAGCCAGGACGTTGACGTTGAGGTTGAACAAGAAGAGGTTGACCTCAAGGCCGGGATTGGCCATAAACGCAAAATCCGAAACGTTGATCACGGGCTTGGAAACAATACTCTGGGCGGTTCCAGCCACACCATTGTCGGTCACAACGGCCTGAAGCTCGGTGTTGCCGGTGAAGGTGGAATTCTGATAGGCCCCAGAAAGTTTCATATACGGGGTAAAAATCAGCAGGTGTTTGCTAAGATGGAGATCCACGGTCAGCACATGGGCACCGGTGGCCACACCGAATTTCCCGTTCATATCGAGGGTCTGGTTGTCTCCCACCGACGGCGCGGAAATGCCGAGGTCTTTCAGAGATTTCAGATTCACTCCCATATCAAAGAAGGTGTAATGGTAACCGCCACCTAGTGAAAGCGCCGGGACCAGACTGAGCCAGCCGGAATCGGGAATCAGAGTCTTGCGTGCCTGCAGGCCAAAATTGCCGAAGGTCAGGGTGGGCTTGAGCGTGTGCAAGGTACCGGTGGAACTTGACTCGGCCGCATTGATGGCGGTATCGACCAGAGCCTGCGGGAAGTAAAACCCAGACACTGAAATGTCCCAGGTTCCAAAACCCATGCCAAACCCAGTCTTCAGTGCCGGGTAGAACATCAGCGATTCAAAGAAATTGCCGCTGCCGACATTGTTGTTGATCAGGTCGGCCAATGGAAGCACAAACTGCCAGTTGCGTGCCCCGGGCTTCAAGACCTTTCCCAAACCGTCGGCAGTTGATATACCGATGCCGGGTAGGGTAAGGCTGAAATGGTCGATCGTGGCATCTGCCTGAAGGTCTCCCGAAAGGGCTCCCAAGCGCAACGTGGGTGCGACGTCCCGGGCTATACCGGTCATCAGTGCATCGAAGTCGGCGTTGAACGGATCGAGATTGATGGAAACAGCCGAGGCGAAAGGGCTGAGGCCGATAACTGCTGAAAGGATCAAGAAGGTTTTTTTAAACATGGAAATCCCCCACACCCATTATATCGTGTGGGCCCGGCGGATTCCAGCACGATCTACAAAGGTTGAAGCAGGTTGATCCCCGCATTGGCCGCTCCGACCAGCGCTGTGTTGTAATTCAGGATCATCACCACGGGAATCTGTTCCAGAAAGGCGCGGATGACGGGGTTGTTGTGTTGAAGGTAGGTCTTTCGGAAAAGGTCCCGATCCACAAAATACGCCAGGTTTTTCGATCCTATACCCCCGGCCAGATAGAGGCCGGCCCTCGGTAGAAGGGTGGCAGCTATATTGCTGGCAAAGCGGGCATAAATTTTGATGAAGGTATCGAGGATGCGTCGGCAGGCCGCGTCCCGTCCGGCATTTTGGGCAAGGATCCGGGGAGCTTCCTCCAAGCCGCACCGATCGACCTCCGAAACCAATGCCTGGTTGTGGTCAAACCAACCCTGGGCCTTGGCGAACAGGTAAAGATTTCGAATGCCGATACCGGAGCAGCAGAGCTCAACGCTGGGGAACGTGCCCGTTTTCTTTTCAACAAAGGACCGAAAGGCTTCTGTGAGGCTGTCGAAGGGTGCAAAATCAATGTGGCCTCCCTCAGAAGGGAGGGCTTCGTACCGGGACCCCTGTTGAAGGAGCACTCCCACCCCCATTCCCGTTCCAGCCCCAATCACGGCCCGGACGTTCCCCTGTGGCCCGGCTCCCGAGTGAAGGACGGCGGCCTGCGAGGCATCGGAAGTATCGACAAAGGGCAGGGCGTAGCTGACAGCAGTGAAGTCGTTGATAATCACCGTCGGCAACCCGGACGCCAGACGCACGGCCTCACCGTCGATCTGCCAGGTAAGGTTGTGGATATGGCAGTAGTTGTTCTTGACCGGTCCGTTGGCACCGATGCTGCAGGCTTCGATGTGGATGCCAGGAAGATCTTGCTCATAACGGATTACCGAGCGGGCAACCAGGGCGGGAAAATCTTCAACGGTCTTGGAGGGCAATTCCAGTTCATGAAGCAGGTCGAGCCCGTTCTCGCGGACTCCCACCAGTCCCAAATTGGTATTGGTACCCCCCACGTCGCCGGTAAGAAGAAAACGGGTGTAACCAGCAGCGTCCTTCTTATACCAGTGATCCTTCAACGGGTGCCTCCGATGACAGTTCCGAAGAATTCCTGTCCACGGAGAATCCGGTCGAGATTGGGCAGATCGGATCCTGCCGCGACAAAGACTTTCAAACCGAGCTCGGCCGCTTTTTTCGTGGCTACCGGGTCGAAGGGAGCATTGATTCCCGGTTTCCATTCGGTTCCGACGATCTTTTGAAATTCTGGCCATGTCACCGTCGTCAAAGGACGGGCCTCAGGGTTTTTCTTGGGGTCATCGGTATAAACCTGGGCAATGTTGGAAAGGTTGATAACGGTTTGTGCCGAGAAACGTTCGGCAAGCATGACCGCATCAAAGTCAGTGGAAAAGCCCGGCTTCCAACCAGCGGCTACCAGCACGCGTCCGGTCCACTCAAAGGGGGCCGTCGGATCGGTCACCACTTCATCGGAGCAGAGGTTTCCGAAAATCGCTTTGACCAAGGCACCGTTCAGCCGGGTTGCGGCAATACCGATCCAATCCTGCCGGTCGGCGTTTGGTTCCGAGACAACCGCCCGGTAGGCCTGCTGGTAAACTCGGGCAGGAGCTCCTCCCCCGGTAATGAGAACAACCCGGCGTTTTGCGTCTTCCTGCAGCCAAAGGGTCAGTCGGCGATGAAATTCTTTCAAGAAAGGAATGTCGACGGCATCGGGGGCAATCATCGATCCCCCCAGGGAGATGATGGTGGTTTGTTCGGGCATGCTGGGCCTCCGCATTCCAGTCAGTTTAGCCGTGGCCGAGGGCCTTGGCAAGGATGGGAAATCTCCATCATCCTTGACGAAGGCTCCGACTTCCTATACATCTCATTTGAGGTGTCTTCCTTGTCACGTCTTCTCGCCATCCTGTTGCTCCTTCCTTTCTCGCTTTCGGCTCAGGACATTGTGACGGCTGCCCAGTTTTTCAACACCGTTTCAGAAAAATATGGCTCGGTAGCCGATTATTCGGCACGGGTTTCGATCTTGCAAGGAAAAACCCCCATGGAGGGGAATCTGCTTTACCGGAACCCCAACAAGATGCGGATTGAGTTTTCCAATCCCGCCGGGCAGGTGATCAACAGCGACGGGAAAACCCTGACCGTCTTTCTGCCCAAATATAGTGTCGCCTTCAGTCAGGAGCTCAAAAAACGAAGCGACGCCGCCGTTGCCGCCATGGCCAGCAAGCAGGGGCTGAACCTTCTGAAATCCAGCTATTCGATCAGCTATGTGGTCGGTCCAGAACCGGTTCCCCTTGACGGAACCTCCGGCGAAAACGTGGTCAAACTGAAACTCACCTGGAGAAGCGGTAGCCAGGCCTTTAGAAACCTCGAGCTGTCGGTTGCTTCCAATGGGTTTATCCGCCGGATTGTGGGCGTCACCGCTGCCCAGCAGACCATTCAGTTCGACTTCACCGCCATCAAGATCAACATCGGTATTCCTGATAACCGTTTCGATTACGATAGTCCGCCCACCGCGAACATGATTCATAATTTTCTTTTCGAACCGGAGGGTTGAGCATGGAGTCCATCGGAAAGCATCTTAAAGAGGGTCGCGAACAGCGGGGTCTCACCATCGATCAGGTCTCACGTGAGACCAATATCTCCCGTCACTTTATTGTCGCCTTGGAAGAAGACCGTTACGAAGTTTTCCCTGCTGAGCCGTATGTCATTGGCTTTATGCGCAATTATTGTGACCATCTGGGTCTTGAAACCGAAGCCCTCATTGGAAAATACCGTACCCTCAAGATTCAGGAGCAGCCGGCACCTTTGGCTGAGCTGACCCGCAAACCCAGCCCTTGGCCGTTGCGGATTGTTCTGGGGGCCGGAGTTGTGGTCTTTGTGGCCCTAGTCGGATTTGTTGTTGTTCCCCCCGTGGTCGGGTTCTTTGTCAATCTTCCTCAGGCGTTTGCCTCCTCCAGCCCCGACCGGCAGGCCCAGATCTATCAACTGGCTGCTCAAGATAAGGGACTGGTTCAGCGGCTCTTTACCGGTGATTCTGTTGTGGTGACTTTGGGAGATCAAACCGTTTCACTTCCTCTGACCTCGGTTGGTGATGAAAGCGCACTGGGGGAATACCGCATGAACCTCGGGGACGAGCTGTTTCTGGATCTGGACAGCGATGGGTCCCAGGATCTGCGGGTGTTCTTGAAAGATGTGACCTCGTCTGAGCCAGCACGAGGTGCCGAGTTCGCCTTTGAACGGTTGTCGGCGCCCAACAGTACTCTTGCCTCTGGAGCCGGTGCTCTGGGCGACGAGATGAAACCAGGGCTTCCTGCCGCTGGCTCGGTTTCTGGCATTCAGGTTGAACAGAAGCCGGTGGTCATTCTGACCGATGTCCCTTCCAAACCCTTCACCGTCGACGTGGTGTTCCGGGGCTATGCGCTGTTCCGCTACGTCGTCGACGACAACCGCCGCGAAGAGAACTACTTCCGCAAGGGCGACACCATCCGCATCGATGCCAGCCGCAAAGTGAAAATTTGGGTCTCGAATGCCGGTGCGTTTTCCGGTAAAGTCAATGCCTCCAATGACTTTGAGATCGGCCGTTCGGGCGAGGTTGTGGCCCGGTCGATCGAATGGTCCAAAGATGCTTCGGGCAAGACCATCCTCGTCGCCAACCCGCTGAACTGAGGCACCGGAGGTGGCTGCCTACCTCGATTCCCTGAACGACCGCCAAAAAGAAGCCGTGGTCCACGGCAAGGCGCCCCTGCTCATTTTGGCCGGTGCCGGATCGGGTAAGACAAGGGTGGTCACTACCAGGATTGCCTGGCTGATCGACCAGCTTTCGTTCCGCCCTGACCAAATTCTGGCTGTAACGTTCACGAACAAGGCTGCCCGTGAAATGCAGGAACGGGTAGGGCGCCTCGTTTCTCTCGACGATGGTCAGACCCCCATGGTAAAGACGTTTCACAGTTTCTGTGCTTGGCTGCTGAGGCGAAACGCTCCGCTGGCAGGTTTGTCACCCCATTTCACCATTTATGATGACGACGATTCCCTGGCTCTGACCAAGTCGATTCTTCCGGCACGCATCGCAGCCACAGAAGCCCGCGCCTTTCAGCATTGGGTCAGCCGGGCCAAGGATGACGACAAACGCCCCGAGGATGATTTGCGATCGGTGAGCGCACACCCTGACTTTGCCGAAGTTTATGCCCTGTACGAGGCCAAGCTGGCCGATACCGGCAACACTGACTTCGGAGGGCTGATCCAGAAGACCGTGCGGTTGCTCCGCGAGAACGGTGCGGTGCGGACCAGGTTGCAGCAGAAGTTTCCCGTCGTGCTCGTGGATGAATATCAGGACTGCAACGGGGCGCAGTTTGAGCTGCTCAAGGAACTCTATGGCCCCGACACCTGGCTGGCCGTTGTGGGTGACGATGATCAATCCATCTATCGGTTCCGTGGGGCTGATGTCGGGCATATCCTGACGTTTCAAGACCGCTTTGTGGGCACAACCGTCATCCGGTTGGAACAAAACTACCGTTCAACGGGAAAGATCCTGGACGTCGCGGGGCAGGTGGTCGCTAACAATCAGGGGCGGCTGGGTAAAACGCTTTGGACCAAGAATCCTGTCGGCGAGACCCCGAAGTTCATTTTGAAAGAGGATCAGGATCAAGAAGCGGCTTGGGCCGTGGATCTGATCCGCCGTTCGCCGAAAACGGAGACTGCCATTTTGTACCGCACCAATGCGCAGTCCCGGGCCTTTGAGTCAGCCTTTGTCCGCCACAAAATCGCCTACCGCATCGTCGGAACGCTGCGGTTTTATGAGCGCGAGGAAATCAAGGATGTTCTGGCCTGGCTGGCCTTTCTGTCCAACCCGCGTGATGAGGTGGCCTTCAACCGCATTGTGAACAAGCCAGCCCGCGGTATCGGAAAGTCGGCCCTCGAAGTGGTGGGCGAAGCCCGCCAAGGTCCTTCAGGAGATGTTCCTGGCAGCTGGATCGATGCCGTCGGCCGCTCACTGCCGTTTGCCAAGGGTAAAGCCCGCACCGGCCTTGATTTCTTTCTGACCCTGGCGGGGTCCCTGGGTCGCCGTCTCGAGTCCGGGGAATCCTTGGGAGCGCTGGTCAACGCCGTGGTCGAAGAGACGGGGCTGGGAGAATACCACCGCCAACAGGATGAGGTGCAAAGCTCGTCCAAGATGCAGAACCTGGAGGAACTGGTCAGTGCCGCCAGTCCTTTTCCCGGTGGACGGGACGGTTTGACCCAGTTCCTGGAAACAATCGAACTCGATACCGCCGGTTTGGCCGATGACAATGCCGAAGCCCTCGTGACGCTGATTACCATGCACAATACCAAGGGGTTGGAATTCGACCGCGTGTTGGTGACCGGTCTGGAGGACGGGCTGTTCCCCCGTGACGAAACGGCTCACGACCGCGATGAGCTGGAAGAAGAGCGACGGCTCTTCTACGTCGCGTGTACCCGGGCCCGGAAAGAGCTCTATTTCACGGCAGTGCGTCGCCGTCTTCTGCATGGCCGGTTTCTCGACCGGAGTCCCAGCCGGTTCCTTTCCGAGATCGACAAGGGATCGCTTGAGGGGTTTGCCGCAGCGGTTCCCGTCAACGACGGCTGGACCATGGGGCAGAAGGTCTATCACGACGACTATGGGGCCGGGATCGTCGTCAAGAAGTGGTATAATGTCGGCGAGCTGGTTCTCGACGTCCGCTTTGAGTCCGGACGTATGGGACGGTTTCTCCCCGAATACACTCCCCTGGAAAAGTTGGCCGCCGATGATTGATTCTGCCCTGCTCAACCTTCTGCCCCCTCTGCGCCGGGCCCGCGGTGACCGCCTCTACGGACCGGATCAGAAACACTGGGTTGACCTGTGGAAACAGGACGGCACCTGGCTGCTGGGCCGTCGGCCCGAGGGTGCTGCCAAGGAATGGAAAAATCAGGTCGACAAGGGGCTTTCCGGCTGGGCGCCCTCGCTTTGGCCCCGACGGCTTGAACCGCAGGTGAGGCAGTTGGTGCCCGGGCTTCGCGCCGTGCGGGTGTTTCGGAATGTTGACCGGGCTCCCGCAGCGCCTGTTTGGCGTCCCTGGCAAGACGGGGTGCTTCCGTGGGAGGGGACCGAATTTGCCGGCGCGGTCCGCCTCGTCTTGCCCACGGGCCCAGGCCAAGCGGTAGCCATTGCCTACACCGGGGCGTGGACCGCCGCGCTGCCTGACCACGATGTCACCTCGCCCGCCGAGTCCGCCGGCCTGGTGCACGCCGCTGCCGAAGTGATCCGCTACACGGTTGATCCCCGGGCCGTTGCTCTGCGTCTGGCTGCAGGGCAGGCCTTCGATCAGCACTTGGGGTCCACAGGTCTTTTCCGGCGGCAGGGAATCTGGTTCGAGACCGTGGTGGGTGCCTCTGAGTATCCGTCGTTGTTTCAAGTTTTGTTGGCCGCTGGGTTTTTGATGAACCCCGACCCTGACGCCCCGGGGGTGATTCCCCTGGAATTGAGTGCGGGAGAGTGGGCTTTTTGGAAGGCGGCGGCGCAGACCTGGACCGCCGGGAGAGGATGATGGAATTTCTATCCGGTGCTTTGGGTTGGGAACTGCTGGCCCGCATGGCATTTGGCTTTTTAGCAGCCGTGGCGGGTATTGCCCTGTGGGCGCACACCCGTGAGCCCGGCTGGATTCTTGTCATTGCGGCCACTCTGCTGGGTTACATCGAGGTTCTGCTGAAATTTCTCGACGCCCTGGGCGTGTTCCCGCTCGACTCGCTGTCCTGGGAAGGCTTTCCCATTGTCAAGTTGGGCTTTGCCGGGGGCGTGCCACTCCTGTATGCCCTGGGCCTCCTGAGTGCGATTCGGTCTTACCGCAAACCGTAGACGACACGGTTGCGCCCGCCTTCTTTGGCTCGGTACAAGGCCTTGTCAGCGGCATCGACCACCCGATCGAAACTGTGACCTTTCGTCTGTCCTTGAGGTCCCATGGATACTCCTCCACAGATTTTCGGAGCTTTTCGGCTACCAGGGCCAGTGAAGCTTCATCTGTCTCGGGAAGTACCGCAAGAAACTCTTCGCCACCCCAGCGGATCAAAATGTCGGTTGCCCGCAGAGTATCGGCTAAGCAGGCGCAGGCGGTCTTTAGTACCAGGTCCCCGGACTCGTGTCCAAGCGAATCATTGATGGACTTGAATTTATCGAGGTCAAGCAGTGCGACTCCAATGGTCTTGTGGGTTCGCCGA
>JAIFLN010000098.1 GCA_020049045.1 Spirochaetota bacterium
CGTTTCATGGAGAAATCAACGTTGGCCAGAACTTGTGGACCATTGTAGGACTTGAAGATCCCCCGGCAGTCGAGCAACAGGTCGTTGGTATCCGAAGTGCTCATACGGCCTCCTTCGCTTTCGCTGCTGCCAACTTCCGGCGGAGGGCCGCTTTGGCAGCCATTTTTTCGGCAAAACCCTTGTACCAGACATCGGCCACCACAACCACAATGATCAAGCCGCCGATCACTATGGGCTGAATATAGGGTGAAAGACCAACCTTCAGAATGCCGTTTTTGATCAGCGTCAGGAACAAGGTTCCGATAACGGTTCCCCAGATATCGCCAACACCGCCGGTGAAAGTCGTGCCGCCGATCACAACGGCCGCGATGACATCCATTTCAGAGCCGATGCCGAATTCCGGCATGGCTGTCATCATGCGGGCCGAGAGGAACACAGCCGCCAGCGACGCGCAGAATCCTGAGAACATATAGACACCGATGATGGTCCTGTCGGTGTTGATGCCGGACAAACGCGCCGCCGTCGGGTTGGCACCCGTGGCGTAGATATTGGCACCGGCCCGGGTCCGTTTCAGGAAGAGCTGGGTGAGCGCAGCCAGGACAAAAAATACAATGACAATGATATAAACAGGCCCCACGGTACCGCCGAACCACAGAAAGACTTCATCCTGGATAAACACGTTCTTCACAAACCCCAGTTCATCTTTGACGGCGATAATCAGCGCCAAGCCTGCCAGGATTCCCCTGGTGGCCAAGGTCACGATGAATTCGGGCAGTTTGAAGTGCGTGATGAAAAATCCATTGAAGCCGCCGATCAAGGCTCCGATGCCCAGGGCGACCGGAATGAACAGATACGCGGGCAACGGTGTGTACGAGAGGAAGTTGACACAGATCATAGCGGTGATGGCAATCACGGCACCGATCGACATGTCGATTCCCGCCGTGATCAGAATCAGGGTGAAGCCGATGGCAACGATGCCGATCTGCGAAGCTTCTTGAAGCAGGGTCATGAGATTGTCGAGGGTCAGGAAGACCGGACTGGACAGCGAGAGCAACGCTCCGATGGCAATCAACAGTCCAATCAGAATCAATCGTCGAACCGCGCTGATCGACACGATGGAACCTCCGGGGCAAACTTTAGGGTTAAAAAACGGGAGGAAGGTTACCCCTCCTCCCGCTTCAGGACGACTACCAGCGGTCAGCAGCAGAAATCTGAGCGACCGTATCCTTCATGGCGGCAAAGGGGGCAATGGTGACGATTTCCGTCTTGGCTCCCTTCTTCTTGGTACCCTTCAGAAGGTCAAGGGCGTACTTGGCAGCAGCGGCACCCTGATTGTAGGCATTGGTGTAGGCGGTTCCGGTGATCTTGCCCTGCTCAATCAGAGCCAAGGTGCTCTTCTGGCCGTTGAAGCCCCAAATCTTGACATCGGCAAGACGGCCGGCCGATTCTGCGGCCAGCATGGCACCTTCGGCCATATTGTCATTGACGGCAAAAACACCATTCAGATCTTTGTTGACCTGAAGGAAGCTGTTCATGATTTCAATGGCTTTGTCCTTGTTCCAGAGTCCGTTCTGAGCTCCCACAATCTTGATGGAAGGGTACAGCTTCGCCATGGCGGCCCGGAAGCCCTTTTCGCGTTCCACTCCGGCTTGAGCTCCGGGGGGGGACTGAATGATGGCGACATTGCCCTTGCCGTTGATGGACTTACCCATGGTTTCACCGACAAGGTAGCCAGCACCGTAGTCATCCATGGTGACGCAGGCGGCGTGGGGAAGAAGGGTGTCCGTGTTCAGGGTGATAACGTGAATGCCCTTGCCTTCGGCTTTCTTGACGCTGGCGGTCAAAGCGGCTGCGTCGATCGGCTGAAGAATGATGGCGTTGTACCCTTGATTGATAAAGTCGTCCATCATGGTGACCTGAGTTTCGGCCTTCATTTGGGCATCGAGCGACTGCAAGGCAGTGTTGTTGTTTTCTTTGAGGGCGTTCTCAATGCCGATGCGCCATGCCTGGGTAAGGGCCTGACCCACGGTACTGGGCAGATACCCGATCTTGTAGGTGGTCTGAGCCGTGAGCGCCATGGTGCCGGTCATCACCAGCAGAGCCGCCACCAAAGCAATCCGTTTGGTATTCTTCATGATCTCCTCCTTGGAAACCTAAAACGATCTTTTTGATCGTTTCAATAATATCGTACAATCACAATGTTCTTTTGGCAAGGTTTTTTTAACACAGATTCACATGCTTATCAAAGGAACGAAAGGAAGGGCAGATCGTGCTCTCCCTCGAAAGCGTCCTCGAAGCCGCGGGGGTGGTGATACTCGGTCTTATCCTTATGCGTCGGGTAGATATACTTGCCTCCGACTTCCCAAAGGAAAGGCTTGAACTGGTAGTCCAACCTCTCCCGGCGCATTTCCCAAAGAACCTTGATCTCCTTCGGGTCAGCCTGAAAGTTGGTCCAGATGTCATGGTGAAACGGGATCACGACTTTGGTCTGCAGAGACTCTGCCATCCGCAGGATATCAACGGAAGTCATCTTGTCGGTAATACCCCGGGGGTTTTCCCCGAAGGAGCCCAACGCGACATCAATCTTGTGATCCTTGCCGTGTTTGACATAGTAGTTGGAGTAATGCGAATCACCCGAGTGATAGAGATTTCCACCCGTTGTCTTGATCACATAGTTGACGGCCATATCATCCATGTTCATGACAGGTTTATCCCGCAGAGTGACACCCTTCTTGGCAGTGATCAGTGATGTCCTGTCAAATGATTCCAGCGCAACGATTTCGATATCTTTTACCTTCACGCTCATGCCTGGTTTCATCACAATGCAGCGGCTCTCAGGCACACCCCAGCTTTTCCAAAGCTCGACACAGGCCTTAGGACCGATAAAGGGAACCGAGGGATCGCAATTCTTAAGTACGGCGGCGGCAACGTTGACATCGATATGGTCATTGTGGTCATGGGTCGACAGAACCGCATCGATCTGCCGGATGGCAAAGGGATCAAGGGGAAAAATCGCGTTGCGCAGATTGGGCTGGAGTTTCTTGACACCCGTCATCCGCTGCATCTGATGCTGCGGGGTCATCAAAGGATCCTTACCGGTTTTCTTGCCGGTGCCCACCCAAAGGTCAATGGACAGGTTGGTGTTTCCCGCCGATTTCACCCAAATACCAGTACAACCCAGCCACCACATGGCAAAGGTGCCGGGGGCGACCACCTCTTTTTCGATTTCTTCATTCAGCCAGGTTCCCCATTCCGGGAAGGTGCTCAGAATCCAAGAGTCTCGGGTGATCTCGTCTACTTTCGCCATCATTACCTCCAGATGTTTAGGAACATCGTACAACCAGTAAAATCATTTTGCAAGCTTTTTCTTTTCCTAACGATCATTTTGAACTATTCAGCCTTTACAACGCTCGTATTCAGCCCTAGAATGGGTGTCAGGGAGATCTTTATGAAAAATCCTGTAGGCATTTATGAGAAGGCCCTGCCCAAGGACCTGTCCTGGCCCCAGCGGTTTGAGGCCGCTCAGAATGCCGGTTACGATTTTTTGGAAATCTCGGTGGACGAAACACCCGAGAGAATGGCGAGACTGGATTGGTCCGTTGCCGAGCGCCTCGACTTTCTCCGAGCTTCCCGGGAGTCAGGAATGCCGGTTCCTTCTTTGTGCCTTTCCGGCCACCGGAAAATTCCCTTTGGCAGTGCCGACCCCTCCATCCGAAAGCAGGCCGAGGAATTCATGGTGAAAGGAATTCGCTTTGCCTCGGATACGGGAGTCCGGGTCATTCAACTGGCGGGTTACGATGTCTACTATGAAACAGCCAGCCGGGATTCGCGCCAACGCTATCTGGAAGGCATGGAGAATGCTCTGGAATGCGCCGCACGCCATCAGGTGATGTTGTCGCTGGAGATCATGGATACAACCTTTCTCAACTCAATCACCAAGTATCTGGTTCTCAAGGAAAGCCTTCCCTCCCCTTGGTTCACCGTTTACCCCGACCTTGGAAATCTCAGTGCCTGGGGCAACGACGTCGCTCATGAACTGGCTTTGGGTATCAACCACATCATCGGTGTCCACGTGAAAGAGACCAAACCCGTTCTTCCTGGGTTTCCTGGGGCTTTCCGGGACATTCCCTTTGGGGAGGGCACCGTTGACTTTGTGCATTGCTTTCAAACCCTTAAGGAGCTGCGGTATGCCGGTCCTTTTCTGATTGAAATGTGGACGGAGAAAGCACAGGATCCTCTGAAGGAAATTGCGGCAGCCCGGAAATGGATAGGAGACAAGATGAAAGCAGGAGGGTACGTGTGATGTTGCAGGAACTGAAGCAAAAGGTCTTTGAAGCGAATTTGGAGCTTCCGAAGCTAGGGTTGGTTGCGTTTACCTGGGGAAACGTCAGTGCGCGCGACCCTGCCACCGGCAATGTTGTCATCAAGCCCAGCGGGGTTCCTTACGAGCTCATGAAAGTGGGGAATATGGTAGTGGTCAGTCCCGACGGAGAGGTGTTGGAGGGGGCGTTGAAGCCCTCCTCCGATTTACCGACTCACTTGGAGCTGTACCGGCACTTTCCGGGTCTTGGGGGAATTGTCCATACTCATTCCCGCTGGGCCACGGTGTGGGCTCAAGCCTGTCAGGGCATTCCTGCCCTCGGGACAACGCATGCCGACTACTTCTTTGGAGAAGTCCCCTGCACCGAGGTGCTGACGCAGGTGCAGACCGGTGGTGCCTACGAAGCCGAAACTGGTCTGGCCATTGTGCGCCGCTTCCGCGAAGCCGGACTCGATCCGCTCAAAATGCCGGCCGTGCTGGTAGCCAACCACGGTCCCTTCACCTGGGGTACCGATGCCAACGAGGCCGTTCACAATTCCGCCGTTCTGGAACTGACAGCCGAAATGGCCTATTCGACCTTGCAGCTGGCCCCGGCTATTGGTGCCATGCCGCAACACTTGCTGGAAAAGCACTTTTTCCGCAAGCATGGCCCAGGGGCTTATTACGGGCAGTCAAAGAACTAGAAGAACATTGCCAGAGCTGACACTCCGGTAGCACTCATTATAAAGAGCTTGTAGGCGCGCTCGGGAAGCTTGCCCACAAGCTTGACTCCCAGCCAGGCCCCGAGGGCAATCAATGGAATGGTCATCAGATCGATCGAGACCGAAGCCACACTGATATTGTGCCAGAAGAATATCTGGAGAGGCAACTTGCAGAGGTTGATGATCAGATAGAACCAGGCAGAGGTTCCGATAAACACGTTCTTGGGCAACCGCATCGAAAGCAGAAACAGCGTCATCACCGGGCCGGCAGCATTGCCCACCATGGTAGTAAACCCGGCGGCAAGCCCGGCCAGCGCCGGAAACCACCAGCCGGAGGGCGGTGTCCATTCTTTCTTTTGCACGTCCTGCCAGATCATCAGTCCCAATAACACAAAAATGATGACACCCAGCAGGCGCTTGAATTCAGTGTCAGCCAAACCTGCCCCGAGGGTTACCCCGCAGAACAGCCCGACCACCGCCCACGGAATCAGCCGGATCAGCTGCTTGACTGCCGCGTGCCGGTGAAAGTAGGCGACTCCGAACAAGTCTCCCGCCATCAGCATGGGCAGAAACACCCCGGTAGAAGCCTTGGCACCGAAGGCCAGCGCCATCAGGGGAACGCCTAACAAGCCTACGACAGAAAAGCCGGTCTTGGCCAAACCCACGAAAACAGCGCTAAGCCCTGCCAAAGACCACTGCCAGGGCTGAAGGTTGGTGAAAAGGCTGAAATCCACGGCTTACAGCTCGAGCACGGCGCGGATACGCCGTACTCCCGCACTGGAAGCTTCTTCTTTTTGGATCTTAAATTTGCCGAGCACCTTGGTATTCTCGACGTGGGGCCCGCCGCAGACCTCGGTGCTGAAGTCACCGATTTTGTACACCTTCACGGTGTCCTCGTACTTCTCACCGAACAAGGCCATGGCACCCAGCGCTTTGGCGTCCTGAATGCCCATCATGGTCATGGTGACAGGCATGGCCTTGCCGATCTGCTCGTTGACGATCTTCTCGACCTCGGCGATTTGCTCGGGGGTCATCTTGCCCTCGTGACTGAAGTCGAAACGCAGGCGTTCGGGGGTGATGTTCGAGCCCTTCTGGCGGGCGTGGTCGCCCAACACCATTTGGAGCGCCTTGTGCATGAGGTGGGTGGCGGTATGCAGTGCCGTGGTCATTTCGCTGTGGTCGGCCAGGCCGCCTTTGAAGGTCTTGTCGGCGCCAGCCTTGGAAAGCTCCTGATGCTTGACGAAAGCTTCGTCGAACCCGGCCTTGTCCACAGTCATACCGGCTTCGGCGGCCAGGTCGGTGGTGATCTCGATGGGAAAGCCATAGGTGTCGTACAACTTGAACGCCGTGCGCCCCGAAACCACCTTCTGGGGATTCTTCTGCAGGCCGGGGAGCATCTTCTCCCACTCCTTCTCGCCGTGTTCGAGGGTCTTGAGGAAGCGCTCCTCCTCGTGGGTCAGTTCTTCGAAAATCATGGCGGCACGGCCGACGATTTCGTCGTAAATGCTCCGGTAAATCTCGATGGCGGCGGCGGCGGGAATTTTCAGGAAGGTGCCGGTGATGCCCAGTTTACGGCCGTTGCGCACGGCCCGGCGGATGAGCCGGCGCAAAACGTAGCCCTGACCGAGGTTGGAAGGTTTCACACCCAGATCGTCACCCAGGATAAAGCACGCGGTCTTCACATGGTCGCAGATGACCCGGACGTAGGTATCCTTGGCCTCTTCGGTGCCGTAGACGTACCCCGAGGCCTTTTCCACGGCGGCGATGATGGGGGTGAACAGCTCGGTCTCGTACACTGATTTCTTGCCCTGCAACACGGTGCTGGTGCGCTCCACGCCCATGCCGGTGTCAACATTGGGCTTGGGCAGCAGGTTGTACTTGCCTTCGGCGTCCTTGTTGTACTGCATGAACACGTCGTTCCAGATTTCCATCCACTTGCGGCAGTTGCACGCCGGGCCTTCACAGCCCTCACCCTTGGGACAGACCCGGCCGGTGTCGTAGAACATTTCGCTGTCGGGTCCGCAGGGGCCGGTCTGGCCGGCGGGGCCCCACCAGTTGTCCTTGCGCGGCAGGTAGCTGATGCGGTTGGCGGGGATGCCCAGGCCCTTCCAGATTTCGGCGCTCTCTTCGTCCCGGGGAATACCAGGCTCGCCGGCAAACACCGTTACCCAAAGTTTTTCCTTGGGGATGCCCAGCCAGCTTTTGCTGGTCAAAAACTCGAAGGACCAGCTGATGGCCTCTTTCTTGAAGTAGTCGCCCAGCGACCAGTTGCCCAGCATCTCAAAAAAGGTGAGGTGGCTGGGGTCGCCGACTTCCTCGATATCACCGGTGCGCACGCACTTCTGCACGTCGACCAGGCGGGTGCCCAGGGGGTGTTTTTCGCCCAAGAGGTAGGGGACAAGGGGCTGCATGCCGGCGGTGTTGAAGAGCACCGTCGGGTCGTTTTCGGGGATAAGGCTCTTGCCCGAGATCACGGCGTGGCCCTTGGATTGGAAGAATTCCTGGTATTTTCGGCGGAGGTCTGCGGCTGTCATGGTGGCGGAATTATAGCCGAAGGTCCTGACCGTGCCAAGGAGCGATCCGGCCGCCACGTCAGCAAAGCGAGTTCTTTCTCCGCGCAGGGCCTGGCCATAAAAACGGCCCCGACTGCGTGCCTGCGTAACTCCGTCGAGGCCGTTTTTACCGCCACCCGCGACTCTTGCCAACGCGCTTCGCTGACGTGGCGGCCACCTTTGCTCTCGTCGGTCAAACCCTGGTCTCTATTCCTTGCCTGGTTTTGGGGGCGTGCCCGGCGCGAGACGCCGGTCGGTGGCCTCCGGGGTTCCGTTTTCCGCTGGCGCGGAAGAACCTGCCCAAGCGCGGTGCGCTTTGGCAGCCCTCCGGTCCCCTCACGCGGAGACGAGAGTTGCTCACTCCTTCCAACCTTTCCGCAACGCCTCAAGCTTCTCGCCCTTGTTCAGAACCTGGCTACATTCGTCCCAACCGCTGACGTCTTCGACGCGGCTGTAGCGCTCATCAAAGGCATGGAAGGGTTTGACTTCGTCGAGGCGTTGTCTAGCCTGTTCCATATCACCCAGAGCGGCACTGACCCATACATCGCTGAGCACGTCGGGGATCTGGCCGAACATTTTACGGATCTCCTCTAGCCGGGTCGATAGTGCTTGGTGGACTTTGTCTTCCACCGACGGCGCATAACGCAGGTTGAGGATGTTCACGGCGGTTCGAACTTGTCCGATGCGCTGAATCCGCCCCTTGCGTTGTTCTAAGCGGGTTGGGTTCCAAGGTAAGTCGACATTGATGAGCGTTCCAAGCCGTTGCAGGTTGAGGCCTTCGCTGGCAGCGTCGGTGCCAACCATCAGCTTGAGTTCACCGCGTTTCACCATGAGCTTGATGTCTTCGCGGTCCTTATGCAAAAAGCTGCCATGGGACCAGATACCTGACTTGTTTCCGCCGGCATAGAGCCCGACAGGTTGGTCGGGGAATGCGTCCTTGATGCGTTCTGCAACCCAGCGCGCGGTGTCGGAGTATTGCGAGAACAAAATACAACCTTCCGAGGCCCAGTCTTTGGCAACGAGGTACTCTTCGATGCGGGCCCACTTGGGATCGGCTTCGGGTCCGGATTCGAGGCCGGCCACCAATGCACGCTCGCATTCCTCGAGCTTGTCCCGTTCCAGTGGAGTCAAACTTTTGAGGCCGGTGTCCTGGTCGCCGGAGCTAGGCCTGGCAAGCACTTCATCCTCGTCGTCCTCTTCGGACTCGTCGATATCTTCCCAGTTGGCCAGCATTTTGGTCACGGTTGATTGACCCGCATGGAGCGAGCTGCCGATGCGGCGAAGCAGCAGCGTCTTGAAAAAACCGGCCGACTTAACCCGCTTGGCAAGCATCTTACAAAACTCCTCGGCGGCTTCGTAGGCCTGGCGTGCGTAACCGTCCAGTAGGACGGGTTCGGCTTCTCCGTTTCGAGATACTCGCGGGTGCGTCGCACAATGCACCTCAGAAAGGGGTGATGGCGGTCGAATAACAGGAGAGCAGCTTGCTTACCGGCGACTTTCTGGGTGGCACTGAGGTCGATCCACGACTGTTTGGCGACGGCCATAGTTGGCACCATTTCGAGGGTCTTGCGCAGTTTGAGGAATACCGGGTCTTCCCACTCCGGGGGGAAGGGATTGCGCAGCCAGCTCCATAGCTCGTCGGCATCTTCGCTGGGCTCTTGCTCACCAAGAATGGGAGGCAAGGCCTTTTCCGGCTGGCGCCAGAAGGCTCCTGCGTACCCCAGAACGTGATCGTTGCCCTGCGACAGGAGCCACAACAGGTCCCAGGCCTCGATGGGGTGGAGCTGAATGGGAGTGGCGGTCCCCATCAACATCGAGCGGGTCTTGGGCGCCAACTTAAACAAAAAGGCATACAGCCGGTTGGTTTCGGTTTCGGCGTTGTTCACGCGGGGACCGCGTTCTGTTTCCTTGGGGAGCTTGGCTCGGCGGGCCCGGTGGGCCTCGTCGACAATCACACAGCTCCAGTTGACGTTGAGCAGCGCTTGAACGTGAGCGCTCCCCTTCACTACTAGCCCTTGCGAAACAAGTCCGATTCGGCGGGGGCAGTCGAGCAAGGGATTCTTCGAGACGACCGGGTATTCCAGCCCCTGCTCGTCGATCCACTGCTTACCATCCCAGCGGGCACTGGGCACTTCCAGTAGGTCCCACAACTCAGTCTGCCACTGTTGCATCAGTGTCTTGGGAAGCAGCGCCAGTACGGGCTTGTCGTCGTACAGACTCATCAACTGGGCCGCCATGCCCAGCTGGACGGTCTTGCCCAGCCCCACCTGATCGGCTAACACGAAACGTGCACCGTAGGCTTTGTGCGCCTGCCAGGCAATCTGAATGAAGTACTTCTGGTGCGGCCAAAGGCCGAACTCTTTTCGGAACACGGGCGTCTCTATAGCGACCGACGCCGGTCCTGGTTGTTCCGTGCCCTTGCGCCACGTATCAATGTCGATCTCCTTCCGACCGACGAGACGTTCAACTTCCTTGATCACGGCTTCGGCCAACGGGCGAGCCAGCGGATGGTCCCAAAGCCGGTCAAACTCACCCTGAACCCAGTCGCACGCTTCGGCGCTGTCGTCTTCCCAAACCAGCTCGTAATTCAGGTTCCAGCCCGAGTAGGTTTCGTTGGCACTCCCCATAAACGAGGTACGTGTGCCGTCTATGTAGGTGATCACACCGGCCTTGCCGTGCACTAGGCCGAACACTTCGTCGGGCAACACCCGCACCTCGAGCTTGCCCGACTTGAGGAGCCTGAACAGCCGTTCCAGTCGGTCGACGCCACGCTTGGCCAACTGGGCTGGGTCGTTCTTGAAGAAGCTGAGTTTCTGCGCCTGCTCGGCCAACGCGACGTCGGCAGAGTTGATGTCGGAATTGCAAAGGATGCTGACGCGACCGGTGAGGTTCTCGAGCGCTTCTCCGGCCATTTCGAACAGCGAGCTGTCAAAGTACCCGGCAATGCGGTCGTAGTCGCGGGCACCAGTTAGTTTCTCGGTGAGGAAGGCCGACCCGGTGGGCTTACGATGCCGTTGAAAGACGTAGCGCTGGATCAAAGATCTTCCGCGATTCTTGCTGCGATCGATTGAACTGCACTCTGCGCCAGGGTGAGTGTGCGGGAGATGTGATCGTTATCGAGGCTCATGGAACTCGGGTATCGGGCCTTTACAGCATAGTCGGACAACAGTGCGCAGGTCTCGGCAAGTTCCGAGAAGGTAGAGTTGAAGATTATGCAACGGTTCAGCAGAAGCCCTAAGTCGTGGGTTTTCTCGGGCTCCACGCCCTTGAGCACCAGGTAACCCTTGAGGTACTTTTCGACGGCCTGCTGGCAATGGAACCCGACGATCTCGAGCGGGACCGGCCGCATGTTCATCAAAAAGGTAGCCGATGCCAAGTCGTTGTCGCCCTTGACCGTCCATTCCCGGACAAAGTCCTCAAGCTGCATAGATTACCTTACCTTCACGGGCGATCTTCCTTTCGAGGGTTGGAAAGGGTTTCCGTTCTTCAAAGGCCGTGACGGTTTCGACGATCACATCGAGCGGAAAGGAAATCTGGCCAAGGGCATTGAGGCGAATCTTGACGGAAGTGAGCGGCTCGAAGTTTCCCGAGTCGTCAATGAGGACGAGAAGGTCGATGTCACTTTCCTCGTTCCGGGTTCCCAGTGCTGTCGAGCCAAAAAGAATGATAGTCTTGACCGAGGGGTCTGACCCGATGGACGCGACGAGCCGCTCGAGCTCGCCGGCGAGGTTCCTGGGCAACTGCAGAAGTTCAATCATAGGTGTCCTCCAACAGGGATTCTAACTCCCCGCATAGTCATTGGTCATCAGGCCTGCCAGCAGGGCGGCGGCTTCGGCGTCAGGTTTCCAGTGGTCCATACCGGCTGAGGTGCCCATCGAAGCCAAGTAGCCCAGAATGGCCAACAGGTCGCTGCGGCGGCTCCAGTAGTCGGGACGCTCGGCTTTGAGGTAGTTCAGGCCTTCGCGGGGGCTTTCGGTTCGGCGGGTTTCGTGGACGGCAAACAAAAGGTGGCGCAGAATGGTGGCACCCAGTTCGTCGCCGCCGAGGTTGGCCTTCTTAAACTCCGTGGGAGTTTTGAAACGGGCTTGATTGGCGGCGGTCTCGCCGAGCAGGAAGTTGTATTGCTGCACTCCGAACCCACGGGCCAGTTCTTGGTAAGCACCTTGGCGGCCCTCGTGGTGCAGTTCGAGCTCAAGCCCTCGCAGGTACAGGCGCTCTAGGTTGTTCAGCGACCGCCACACGTGCTTGTCGAGGCCGCGAGGCACCAGGTAGCTGGCCGAAATACCCACGGCGCGTTCGATGATTTTCTCGAAAGCAGACTGCTCGTTGCGCTTACGAGGGCGGAAGAGTTCGATCTTGATGTCGAGGCCTTCGATGCCCGAGTACCCGGTGAGCACCTTGAGCGCGGCCGCGTAGGCTCCCAACTGGTAGTCGGTGTCGCCAAACTGGGGGCGGTTGGCATCGTCAACGCGGCGCATCTGCTCCATCTGGTCGCGCAC
>JAIFLN010000005.1 GCA_020049045.1 Spirochaetota bacterium
CGGTAAATCAGTTCAAAAACTGTCCCATCATTGAGCTCACCATCATCCTCTGTTTCCCAAAAACGATTGTCAATTTCCAGTACGGTTGAACGAGGTGAAAGCAGTTGAAGTCGAAAGGAAGAATCAAGCGCTGCGTTGAGATACACATACAGATCCCAGTCGGAAGTCCGATCGGGTGTACGCCCCTCTCCCCGGGAACCCGCCAAGAGGATGGCCTCCACCTCCGTGCGGGTTTTTAGACCCTCGATCACCTCTTCCAGAAGCCTCGGCAACACCATGGCAATCCCCCCGGGGCACTGTTTTATCATGGAACCTTGTTTTTGACAAACAGGAGGAATCCCGGTAGACTCGCTTTCATGAATATCATCCGGGACAAGATTCAATTATCGGCTGACGTCTTTCAAATGGTCGTCGAAGCACCCCTGATTGCCCGAGAGCGCAAGGCTGGTCAGTTCATCATTCTTCAGCTTGACTCTACCTTTGCCGAAAGGATTCCACTGACCATTGCCGATGCCGACGAAATTGCCGGAACCATAACTCTCATTTTTCAAGCTGTCGGGGGCACGACCCGCAAGCTGGCTCTGAAAAACACGGGCGACTCCATTGAGAATCTGCTTGGTCCCCTTGGTCAGCCCACACATCTGCAGAATTTTGGACGTGTGGTGTGTGTTGGCGGCGGTATCGGTGTCGCACCCTTGCATCCCATTGCCCAGGCCCTCAAGAAAGTCGGCAACCATGTCACAGTGATCATGGGTGCCCGAAACAAGGACCTGGTCATTTTGGAAAAACAAATGCGTGCTATAGCTGATGAGCTGATCCTGTGCACAGACGACGGTTCGGCAGGACGAAAGGATCTTGTGACAGTTCCGCTCAAAGAACTCTGCGCCGGTCCCAATAAGCCAGATTTCGCCGTGGCCATCGGCCCCCCGATCATGATGAAATTCTGTGCCGAAACAACACGCCCGTTCGGTGTCTCTACCGTTTGCAGCCTAAACTCGATCATGGTCGACGGCACGGGTATGTGTGGTGGATGTCGGGTCACCGTTGGTGGTGAAATGCGTTTCGTCTGTGTCGACGGCCCTGAGTTTGATGCGCATAAGGTTGATTTTGATAATATGATGCTCCGTTCCAAGGCGTTTAAAGCCAAAGAGCAGGCCGATCACGAGTGTTTTATTCAGGAATACGGAGCCAAAAAATGACCAATAAGGAACGAATGGCAATTCCCGTTCAAGAGATGCCAGCCCAAGATCCCCTTGTTCGTGCCAAGAACATGCAGGAAGTCGCTTTAGGCTATACAGCAGAACAGGCTCAGCTGGAATCCAATCGTTGCCTTCAATGCAAAACGGCTCCTTGTATTTCCGGTTGTCCAGTCTCGATCGATATTCCCCGCTTTTTGGGCCTAGCGGCCGAAGGGAAGTTCGCTGATGCACTCGGTGTCATCCGTGAAGCCAGCCTTCTGCCTGCTATCTGCGGCCGGGTCTGCCCTCAGGAGAGTCAATGTCAGGCTCCTTGCACCCTCGGAAAGAGCCTGAAAAATCCACTTCTGGCCGTGGCTATCGGACGCGTCGAACGCTACGTTGCGGACAATTGTTCGGCCGAGCTTCCTCTGCCCACGATCAAACCTGAAACCGGAAAGAGCGTCGCCGTGATAGGTTCCGGCCCCGCCAGCATTGCGGCAGCAGCTGACCTCCGCCAGAATGGCCATGCTGTGACAATATTTGAAGCCTTTCACAAACCTGGCGGCGTTCTGGTTTATGGGATTCCTGAGTTTCGTCTTCCTAAGGCCATTGTGGACCGTGAGATCGATACCTTGCGCCAAATCGGTGTCAAAATCGAGACCAACTTCTTGGTTGGGCGGACGAGGAAGCTCAAGGATCTGCTGACCCAGGATAACTATGACGCCATTTTTGTCGGCACCGGCGCCGGACTTCCCAAATTCATGAAAATCGAAGGCGAGAATCTGGTAGGTGTTTTTTCGGCCAATGAATATTTAACCCGTTGCAACCTGATGAAAGCCTACGACGACGGACGGGCATCGACACCAATCTATCGGTCAAAAAAAGTCGCAGTCCTCGGTGGAGGAAATGTGGCGATGGACGCTGCCCGTTCCGCACTCCGTCTCGGTGCAGAAGAGGTCAGTATTGTCTACCGTCGCAGTCTCGAGGAAATGCCGGCGCGCCAGGAAGAAGTCCACCACGCTCAGGAAGAGGGGATTCATTTCCGGACTCTGACAAATGCCCAGAAAATACTGGGGGACGACCAGGGACGCGTAAAGGCGGTGGAAACCCTGACCTACACTCTGGGAGAAAAGGACGCTTCTGGCCGCAGGTCACCAGTGGCGGTTGAAGGAAGCGAAGCTATCCTGGAAGTGGATACAGTCATCGTTGCGATAGGCAATGACTCCAACCCGCTCCTTCGACAGACCACCCCAGAACTGAGTGTCGATAAACGAGGCAACTTTCTGGTGGATGAGAACGGCTTAACGTCAATGCCCCGGGTTTGGGCAGGCGGAGACATTGTCTTAGGAGCTGCAACCGTCATCTTGGCTATGGGACAAGGTCGCAAGGCGGCTGCTTCCATCCACCGTTTTCTGGCGGGCTGATCCGGCTCAGCGTTGCTTTTCTAGAATCGCCACAAAAAGCGTGTTGGCATCGAAAAGGGGAATGCCAAGGAGTTCTTGATGAACAACAGCTGCGCCTGATTCATCACAGAATTCCTCAATGATCTTTTCATTCTCCCGAGGAAACCAGGAACAAGTGATGTAAGCCATCAGACCGCCAGGCTTGAGGGCATTCCAGCCTAGTCGGATAAGTCTCTGCTGGTGTTTTTCCAACTCGTTGAGCATCCGCGGGGTGAGTCGATAACGGCTTTCCGGGTCGCGCCGCCACGTACCGGACGCACTGCAGGGGGCGTCAACGATGACGCGGTCAAAACCACCTCCTTGGGCAAATTCCAGTCCAAAATCAGGAAGCTCGTCGCCACCCCAAGGCAACAGACGGATGTTCTGGTATCCGGAACGCCTGACACGGTCCTTTAGGCTTTTCAGTTTCATCTCAGCAACATCGGTGGCCACGAGAGCACCTTTCCCCCGCAATTCTGTGGCCGCTAAAAGCGTCTTTCCCCCACGACCAGCACAAACATCCCAAACCCGCTGCCCTGGACGCAGGCCCAACTTACGCAGACTAAGCTGACTCGAGGCATCTTGAATTTCGACAAGTCCTTTTTTCCACTCCTCACTCGTTTCGAGACCTTGCAGCCCAGTTAGACGGTAGAACCCTGCAATCTCCGTTGGTTCAATCAACCCAAGACTTGAAAAACGATTTTGGCAGGCCTCCCCGAGAGTTCCATATTGAAAGCGGACATAGACAGGAGATGGGACTTCTTGAGATTCCAGAAACACCTGCTGAGCTTCTTCAGACCAGCGAGATCTTTCAAGGCGATCCTCCCATTCTTGATTGAGCCATCCAGGAATGCCGGCAGCTACCGGTGTGAGCTTTCCCACAGGCTTATGTGCCGTTCTGACAGCCCATTCCTGAGCCCTTCCCCGTATTGCTATCCGGAAGCCTGCCCAGAAAGTTTCTGAAGCGGCTCCAGCCGAAGGAAGGAGTTCGTAACCACGAACCATTGCTTTACGAAGTTCGTTCCAAAGCTGACGCTGCTCAAGAACCGTCCATCCTCGGCCTTTGGCTTGATGACTAAACCAACGGTCCAAAGGAGGCAATTGTTCTTCCGAAAGGAGGTCCTGCAGAAGAGAAACCAGCCGGGAATCGGCAAGTGTGCGGTTTGTACTCACCTCTTCACTTTGAACCAGACAAGCGGGTTTCACCAGACCCTCTGGACGAAAACAGCAAAGTCCGCTAAAGTACCCGAGCACTAGAGAGTCAGTCTAGAAACCGGACGAGTAGCTCATTTGGATAGAGCGCCGCCCTCCGGAGGCGGAGGTAGTGGGTTCGAGCCCCGCCTCGTTCAGAAACCCTGCTTCGGCAGGGTTTTTTTTTCCGAGGTACTGCTGTGAACAATCCCCGTTTTATCTTGGCTTCGGGCTCACCCCGACGCAAAGCTCTTCTGGAGTCTCTCGGTATCCCCTTTTTGGTGGCAGCCAATCCTTGGGACGAAGTACCGGTTGCCAAAGAAAGTGCCAAAACACAGGTCTCCAGATTGGCACGCGAAAAGTTGAAGCATTACTTGAGCAATCATCCTGAGAACACCCTGCCGGTTCTGACCGCCGATACCCTCCTTTCTTTTCGAGGCCAAGCTCTGAACAAGCCTCTCAATGCCGCTGAAGCCTGGCAGTTCTACCAAATTCTAGCCGGCAGAAAGCACCGGGTACTCACTAGCTTTGCCTGGGGAGACCCGTTACAGGGTGTCATCGTGCAGAAGACTGTATCGACCTCGGTGGAATTTGTGCCCTGGGACAAGGATCTATTTCAACGGTACCTGGACAGGAATGAATGGAAAGACGCGGCAGGTGGCTATAAAATTCAGGAAACGGGAACCATCTTGGTTCGACGGATCAAGGGGAGCTGGTCCAATGTTGTGGGCTTGCCAATCCACGAGGTTTATGCAACAATCATGGCAACTCTCCGCGTTCCGAAAGGCTAGGTTTGTCCAGCACAGGTGAATGTCGTGAAATATGAGAAGGATCACGAAGGGACAACTCGTTCTACCGTGAAATTTAAGGAGCGACTACCATGGCTGTAGTTACTATGAAGAACCTGCTCGAGTCAGGTGTTCATTTCGGTCACCAGACCAAGCGCTGGGACCCCCGGATGAAGAAGTTTATCTTCGCCGAACGCAACGGCATCCACATCATCGACCTGCAGAAGACCATTCAGGCCATCAAGGAAGCGTACAACGCTGTCCGGAAGACCGTCCTGGAAGGGAAGACTGTTTTGTTCGTCGGCACCAAAAAACAAGCTCAGCAATCCATTCAGACGGAAGCCGAACGATGCAATATGTTCTATGTGAACAACCGCTGGCTTGGTGGTATGCTCACCAACTTCACTACCATCAAGAAATCGCTGATGCGCCTCAAGAAGATTGAGAAGATGGAAGTGGATGGTACCTACGGGCACCTGACCAAGAAAGAAATCGCCGGTCTGAGCAAGGAAAAAGCCAAGCTCGAAAAGAACCTCGGCGGTATCAAGGAAATGAAAGAACTCCCTGGCATTCTCTTCGTCATTGACCCCCGCAAAGAAGCGATTGCCATTGCCGAAGCCCGCCGCGCAGGAATTCCGATCATTGCCGTGGTTGATACCAATTGTAACCCTGAAGGTATCGACTTTCCCATCCCCGGCAACGACGACGCCATCCGGGCAATTACACTGTTTACCCAAATCATCGCAAACGCTGTTATCGAAGCCGACAATGAGATTGGTCTGACCGTCATTGATTCCCTTTCAGAAGACGAAACCCCTGGAATGGAAACCGCCGGCTTCACCGATTCCGGTCTCGCCGCCACCTTCGATGCCGAAGACGACGAAGTCCGCTAAGAAACGATACAGGAGAAGATTATGGCTATCAGCCCACTCGATGTGAAAAAACTCCGGGATCAGACGGGTGCCGGTTTCGGCGACTGTAAGGAAGCCCTGGAAAAGGCCGGTGGTGATTTTGCCGCCGCCGACAAGTACCTCAAAGAAAAAGGCCTTGCCGCGGTTGCGAAACGTGCCGGCCGTTCTGCCACCGAAGGGCGCGTTTTTGCCGCTGTCGTCGGCAGCCACGCTGCTGTCATGGAAATCAGTTGCGAAACTGACTTTGTGGCACGAAACCCTGAGTTTGTAACCACCGGACAGAAAATCCTCGACGTTCTTGTTAAAGCCGGATCTCAAACTCCCGACAGTGCTGCGGATACCAACCTCAAAGAACTGGCCGTCAAGACAAAAGAGAACTTGAGCATTAAGACTTTTAAGACAATGACAGTTGGTTCAGGTGAAGCAGTGGCGCAATATATCCATGGCGAAGGCCGAATTGGGGTTCTCGTCAAGGTCAAGGTGGCCGATGCGGCCAAGGCTGCCGATCCTAAACTTCTGCAATTCGGCTTTGACTTGGCTCTCCATGCAGCTGCCTTCAATCCCACTTACCTCAACCGAACCAAAGTTGATGCCACGTGGCTGAAGGAGCAGGAAGAAATCATGCGGGTTCGAGATGCCGAGCAGCTGGTTGGCAAACCCGAGAATATTGTCACCGGCATCATGAAGGGAAAGGTTGAGAAATTTCTCAAGCAAATCAGCTTCGTGGATCAGCCTTTCGTTAAAGATGACAAACTAACCGTAACCCAGGCAGCCGAGAAAGTCGGTAAAGAACTTGGGACCAAGGTTGAGGTTGTCGATTACGTTTACGTCCAAATCGGCCTCGAGGCCTGATTTCCGTTTCGAACAACTTGAACGGCCGCCTCTCCTAAATCGGGGGGCGGCCTTCTGTACGATAGGAGGGGACTATGTCCGCTGCGATCAAGGCCGATGCCGAATTGAAAATGAAAAAGAGCGTGAAAAGCCTGCAAGATGAATACTCTCTCTTGCGAACTGGTCGAGCCAGCCCTGCCCTTTTTGAAAAATTGCCTGTGGAATATTACGGATCAAAGACTCCGCTCAGCCAGGTCGCCAATATCTCGATACCCGAAGCCCGTTTGGTGGTGATACAGCCCTGGGATAAAGGGGTCATCGGCGACATTGAGAAGGCGATCCTAGCCTCGGATCTCAGTCTGACACCCAGCAACGACGGCAAGGTCATCCGTATCAATATTCCGCCGCTAAATGAAACACGCCGCAAGGAACTCGTTAAACAGGCAAAGGCTGTGGCGGAAAACTTCCGAGTCGGTGTCCGCAATGTCAGACGTGATGTGAATGATGCTTACAAGAAGCTCCAGAAAGATGGTGAGCTCACCGAGGACGAAGTAAAAAAAGCCTTGGATGAAATTCAGAAGATCACAGACCATACGATTAAGGACATCGACCGGATCGCTGTCGAAAAAGAAAAGGAAATTCTGGAAATCTGACATGCCCGACCCAGCGGCCCTCCCCCTTCATCTGGGGATCATCATGGATGGGAATGGTCGGTGGGCCCAGCACCGGGGTCTCGGGCGGTCTGAAGGTCACAAAGAGGGCCTGAAGGCAGCCAAACGAATCACCAAAGCGGCCTCAGACACGGGTATCCGCTTTCTTTCCCTTTATGTGTTTTCAACAGAGAACTGGAAGCGGGCCGAGCAGGAAGTCTCTTTCCTTATGTTCCTTCTGAAAAATCACCTGCTCAAGGAATGGGATTTCTATCGGGAGAACAGGATTCGAGTCGTCCATAGCGGCGACTTACCAGGACTCCCTCCCGAGGTTCAAGCCGATCTAAAGCAAGTTCAGGCCGACACGGCAGTTTTTGATGGTCTTACGGTCAATTTGGCAATCAATTATGGTGGGCAGGATGAAATTCTCCGAGCTTTCCGAAAATGGCAAAATTCTCCCAATTCCCCGCCCCTCGATGTGGAGAATTTTCATCGCTATCTCGACCAACCCGATCTACCACCTGTCGATCTTCTGATCCGCACAGCAGGAGAAATCCGACTTAGTAATTTTCTGCTATGGGAATCAGCCTATGCAGAATTCTATTTCAGCGGCAAGTATTGGCCAGATTGGACCGATGAAGACCTTCGTTTGGCGCTTAGGGAGTATCAAAAACGGCAACGAAAATTCGGGGGAATTCATGAATAAGCTCGTACTTAGAATTCTCTTGTTTGTTTTTGTTTTGCCAGCGTTGCTGATGGTGTCCATGTGGAATTTCGCCTTTCACCTCCCCTTGGCACTCGTTGCCTTGGTCATCTCTGCCTTAGGTGCGGGTGAAACAGCCGCTCTCTTGCGGGCAAAGGGTCTGGTTCTCAACCCCTATCTTCCTTACCTGCTGGGAATGATCTTTCCTAGTTTTGCTTATTTGGAAAATGCAGGATGGCTTGCTGCCGACCAAACAATGGTCCTTTTGGCCTTCGCCATTATTGCTATTCTGATCCGTCAAATATTCGCCAATACGGAAGAAAACCTCCACACAGTTTTGGGCAAAGTAACCGGTATTGTCTTTACACTGATTTACCCTGGCTTTTTCGTCTATTTTATTTTGAAAGTTCAGTCATTACCCCAGTCCTGGCTTCTATTGCCGATTTTTTTCTTGGCGACCTTTGGAAATGATGCCATGGCATGGCTTTTTGGAACTCTTTTCGGGAGGAATTCCCCAAAGCCTTTTCTCGTGAGTCCTTCAAAAAGCTTGGTAGGTTTTGTGGGAGGTATTTTGGCTACCTTCGCGGTCTTGGTGGGAGCCTTTTTTGGGTTTCCCGAACTTCTGGGAAAAAACCTCTACCTTGTCCTGATCCTGTCTTTCGTTTTCGCACTGACAACCATCGTTGGTGATCTCTTTGAATCGAGTCTAAAACGCAGTGCACGGGTCAAAGATTCGGGAGATGTCATTCCAGGTCGCGGTGGTGTCTTGGACTCTATCGATTCACTTCTCTTTTCTGCGCCGGTGTTTTACTTTTTCCTCCAGTATGGGAGGTTCTAGGTGGATACTGTCATTTTCATCCTAATCGGTTTTGTTGGGCTCAGCCTTGTAGTAACCATTCACGAAGCCGGACATTTTTTGGCTGCCCGCTGGGCCGGAGTGGAAGTAGAGGCTTTTGCCATCGGTTGGGGAAAAATTCTCTGGGCGTGGAAGCCGGGACAAACTGAGTATAGAATCTGCCTCTTTCCCTTGGGTGGTTACTGTAAAATGAAGGGAGAACAGGACCTGATGAATGCCCTGCAAACTCAGGACGGTTCTTACGAGCCGACAGCGGGTTCTCTCTTTGGTGCCGCTCCCTGGAAGCGGATCGTTATCAGCGCTGCAGGTCCGGTATTCAATCTGCTGTTTGCATTTCTAATGTTCTTCTTATTGCTCTGGGCAGGCCAGCCGGAAACGGGTCCGGAAGCTCGAATTCTCCTTGCCAGCGAAGTCGATGGCCGCAGCGGTTTGCCGGCAGATCTGGCGGATTTGCGCACAGGGGATAAGGTTCTCTCGGTTGATGGTAAAGGGATTCGTACCTTCTCGGACCTTCAACGGGCTATTGCTGCTTCTGAGGGGAAGCCTTTGGTTTGGCAGATTGAAAGAGCAGGTCAGATTGCAGAAAAAACCGTGGTGCCACGCTATATAGAAGCTGAAAAGAGAGCTTTGGTGGGGGTATATCCATTCATCACTCCCTTGGTGAAAGCAGTGAAGAGTGATTCCGTAGCTGCCCTGGCAGGATTTCGTCCGGGCGATTTGATTGTGAGTATTCAAGGCAACCCCATAGCGTCTACTCAAGAGTTTTTCCAAGCGCTCACCAGCGCTGGAAACAAGAGTTTCACGGTGTTGGTTCGCAGAAACGACAGCACTGTTGAACTTCTTGTTGCTCCCGATGCGTTGAAATCCCAAAGTCCAGGTTTAGAGTTTGTTTTACCGACGTTCCCCGCCGTTGGTTCAAACCCTGTTCAAGCCGCAGGAGATAGTTGGAATAAAACCTGGTTTCTCCTGGGACAAATGGTTGATGGTTTGATTCAACTGTTCACGGGCAAAGCCGACCCTAAGGAAAGCCTTTCAGGGCCGTTGAGGATCACCTATTACGTAGGAGAGGTGGCTTCCCAAGGATTCCTCGCTGGCTGGGGACAAGGATGGGGAGCCATTACCAATTTTCTGGCATTCATCAGCCTTGCTTTGTTTATGATGAACCTTCTTCCAATTCCCGCTTTGGATGGTGGTTCCATCATCCTCAGCGGTATTGAGGCTGTTCGACATCGCCGAATAGGTATCAAGGCAATGATGCGCTATCAACAAGTTGGTATCGTGTTGATCTTGGGTTTGGTTCTTTTTACGACCTTCAACGATCTTGGCTTTCTTCTAGGCCCTAAATAATCTGAGTTAGTCCCTCGTTGCGTGTGAAGGATTAGTGAAAATCTTTCCGATTGCCGACTTGACTGCTTCCTCGATCTCCAGACGCATACCGTCATCGTCGGCATTGGCATAGATAGCACCAAGCAAGGTTACACGGTAGCTTGGTTTCGTATGGTTCAATGCCAGAGCAACCATATCAAGAACACACTCCTGACAGCGGCACACTTCCGTACGCACTTTGAGCTGGTTTTCGAGCTCAGCCACCACGTAGCGTTCTTTTTCGTTGACGAGAAGGCTGAAGTCATATTTGTCTTGAAATGCCATGAAGTTCCCCTTCCCTACGATTATACGGGACTGCCTTCGTGACCGCCATCAAAATCGACGAACTTTGTCTGTTGAGCATGGAAACCAAGTTTGATCGTCCCAACAGGACCTTTCCGCTGTTTTCCAATAATGAGATCGGTCTCAATGATGACTTGGTTGGTATCCTTGGTCTCGCGGTCGGTTCCGCGGTTTCGATGGAGAAACAACACAACGTCAGCGTCTTGTTCCAATGATCCAGATTCTCTCAGGTCGGCCAAACCCGGCAGTTTTTTTTCTTCAGTGGCCCGGCTCAGCTGACTAAGTGCCACAACAGGAATTTTTAGTTCTCGAGCCAAAGCTTTAAGAGAACGTGAAATGTCAGAGACCTGCTCATGTCGAGGCATATTCGGATTCTCATGCCCAATCAAACTGATATAATCAACATACAAAATCTGAATATCGTTCTTCGCCTTCATTCTCCGAGCTTGAGCCCTTAGGTCAAGCAACTTCATATTAGGAGTGTCATCGATATAGAGTGGGGCTTCGTAGATCTGTGGAATAATGTCACGAATACTAGTCAAATCAGCGGGTCGAATGAATCCATTACGGATTTTGCTCCAGTCCAACCGAGCCTCGGCCGCTAGAATCCGGTCTACAAGGTCAAGGTCAGGCATTTCCAGGCTCAGAAAACCAACAGGAATTTTTTTGGTGATGGCCTGATAGCTGGCAAGGTTCAGTGCAAAGGTAGTTTTTCCAATGGAAGGTCGAGCGGCAATAATGATGAACTCAGACTCATGGAAACCAGTAGTATCGCGGTCCAGGTCTTTGAACCCCGTAGGTACACCAGTAACAAAATCTTTACTTTTGGAGTGGGCGATAATCCGCTCGACACTGAGGGAAACAATATCACCCACTTTTTTATAGTTATGGGTGGTTCGCTCTTCAGCCAGCTCAAAGATCTTTTTTTCGGCTTCTTCAATCAAGAGCCGGCTTTCTATCGTCTCTTCGTAGGACTGGACAATCAACTTGCTCGAAACATCGATGAGATTTCGGCGTACTGCCGAATTTTTTACAATTTGTGCATAGTATTCGGCATTTGCTGCAGAAGGAACCGACTCGGTCAGCTGCGCCAACATGCTCATGCCGCCCACGAGATCCAAGCGCCCGGCTTTGCTCAACGCATTGCTCAGCGTCAGGACATCAACCTCATGTCCTTCAGTCGACATCGACAAAATAGCTTCAAAGATGGTTCTATGAGCTTGTTTATAGAAGTCGTTGGCCCTCAGAATGGGCACGACGACATCAATGGCCTCTTTAGAAAGAAGAAGGGCCCCCAACACGGCCGACTCAGCGTCGAGGTTGTGAGGGGGAACCCGCTCCTTTCCCATATATCAGGCTTCCAAAGCCTTCACTTCAACCTTGATGGTCGCATACTCGCGGTCAAGAACCCGGATCTTCACGTCATACACGCCTACCAGCTTGATGGCATTGCCATGGATGCTGACATAGCGTTTGTCGATGGTCACACCGGCACTTTGCGCCAAATGATCTGCAACGACACCATTGGTGACGGCTCCAAAAAGCTTGCCATTATCACCAGCTGGCATGGAAATCACCAGATTCAAGCCTTGGAGCTTTTCTTTCAGGCTCAAAGCGGCTTTCTTCTTGTCTTCCTTGCGCGCTTCAATCTTTGCGGCACGTTGCTCGATCAGATTCAAGCCATGCTTGGAGAACAATACCGCGAAACCACGTGGCAGAAGGTAATTGCGTCCGTAACCATCGGCAACGGTCTTAACTTCACCCTCATCTCCCAGGTTTTCCACATCTTTCAGCAGAATGATCTTCATAATCCCACCCCTTGCGTTCTTTTGCGAAAATTCACCCATAGTTCTAAAACCGCCAAGATCGGCAACCCTGCCAGAACAACAATCTGACCGTTCCCAGGAACCATCAGAAAGAAGATCAGCAGGACCCGGACCACACCCTGGCTGAAACGGGGCCAATGCCACCGATCCATCAAGGAATGAACGATACCCCACCCCGCCAAAGCGTGGACTATCAGAGCCACCCAAGCCACATTCAACATGGCGTACTGAGCGATTCCCCATTCCCATTCCATCCCATTGCGAGCCAGCAATCCCTGTACCAAGATCACTGCCCACAGCCCTAAAAGAATCCAGGCTCCCTGGGAAGGTACGAAGAAATCCTTCAGCGTCGATCGCTCTTCAACAGGAGCGAAAAGCCGGGTCACCCATGCTGTCGCTCCCCAGAAAAGGAAGAACAAAAGCAAAAAGCTGGCCAAAAAGGTCTTCTTCAGCAGGTCAAAGAACTCGGAGCGGTCCAGCTGTCCCATCAACCCCGAGGCATCCATCCCCGAGGTTTCGAACATCTGCTTCCAAACCTCACCGAAGGAAACCTCCAAGGCTCGGACGAAAACTTCCTGCCGGAGCAGAGAAGCAATCAGCGGAAACAGAACCAAACCGGTGACGGCGGTCACCGCTAGAAGCCGGTACAAAAACCGCCAGCCCAGGCGTTCCATCAAGACGATAGCCACCCAACCGGCGATCAACAAAAAGGGCAGTCCTAGCATCGCCGTGTCCAAACCAGTCCACGGAGAGTGCCTCAATGACTTGACTACCGCCTCAACAGCCGCTATACCGACCGCCGTCGATATAGAAGCCAATAAGAAGGAACGTTCGCCTTGACGAAACTTGACCCACTGAAGCGGCACAAGGAAAAGAATTCCAACAACGCTCAGATGATAAGCAGCCACGGCTAAAACCGCCGACAGGGCCAATTGTGCTCTGTCTCGGTTTTCTTCCTTCATCACTTCCAACCTCAGTTTTTTACGTATGGCAGAAGAGCCAAAACCCGAGCAATTTTCACTTGGCGAGCCAGCTTCCGCTGAAACTTAGCGCTTGTACCAGTGATGCGTCGGGGCAGAATCTTGCCCCGTTCCGTGATGAATTTCTGAAGAATATCCGTGCGCTTCCAGTCACAGGGCCACTTATGCACAGTGAACTTGCAGATCTTCTTCTTGAAATAGACCTTGCCGCGACGGGCACCACGGTCGCCGCCATCTCGGCGATCGCCGCCGTCTCCGGGACGAGTGGCTCCCTTATCCAGGGATTCTTCCAACTCTTTTTGTTCGTTCTCAAAAGACATGCTTTCCCCTCCTCGAGGTGATTAAAACGGAATGTCGTCTTCGTAGGCTTGGGGATCGAAATCATCAGCCGCCGGCTTTTGTGCTGGAGACTTTTCAGGGGAGCGAGCCGGGGCAGAGTAACCAGATTCAGTGCCTCTTCCTTCACTGGAACCACCGCCGCTTCGGCCTGAGCCCAACAATTGCAGATTGTTGACAAACACCTGAATCTTGCTGAACTTTTGGCCGTCTTTTTCCCACCGATCCTGACGCAGTTCGCCCTGCACCGCCACTTGAGTCCCCTTAACGAGGTATTTATTCAAGTTTTCAGCCTGTTTTTCCCAGAGGGTCAGGTCGAAAAAACTAGCCTCATCGGTCCACTGATCCCCTTTCTTGGCACGACGGTTAACCGCCACCGAAAAGTTGCAGAGAGCAGAACCCGAGGCTGTGTAGCGAAGCTCGGCATCGCGTGTGACGCGTCCGACCAGGATGACTTGATTGATATCGCCTGCCATGACTAACCTGCCGTCAGGCTTCCTGTACGATAAACAGGAATTTCAGGATTTCGGTCTGGAGCTTGAAGCTCTTGTCGATTTCAGACACCTTGGATGGGTCAAATTCGACATTGAACAGAATATAATGGCCCCGATCTTGCTTCTTGATCGGATACGCCAAATTCCGTTCGCCCATATCTTCTTCTTTGACGATATTGGCGCCGTTGGCTTTGAGTTCGTTCCGGACGAAATCCAGACCCTTGGTAAAGTGGTCGTTTTCGTGCCGGAAGATGAACACGACTTCGTAAGTGCGCATTGGTCCTCCTTGCGGACTATCGATCCGGTCCCTATAGGCCGGATAAAGAGGCGTTGCCAAACTATCACACCTATGGTTTACTGTCAATTCGGACTATGAAAAGCAAGATCCACTACGAAGAAGACTTATTTTTCCTCAACCTTCAAATGAAATGGGTGCGTGAGGGTCTGCAATTGCAGGTCGATGCCGATTATTTTCAGGACAAAATCCTAGCTGATATCCGGTTTCTTGACGCCACGCTCGATAAAATTCTTTCCACCTTGAAAGAAAATGCCAGTCTGATCCATCGGGCAGAATACCTCTACAACCTGGTTAAAGTGGAAGGCACATTTCTTGAGCTTCTCAATGATGTCCTGGGTGGCACTGGAGATATCCGTGAGGCATTGATTCCATACCGTAATGAATTCCTTCAGCGCCGGGAAAGCCATGAAGCTGACATCCAAGAAATTCGTACTCTCTTAAGGGTTGTAAGCCAAGAAGAAGAGCGTGAGGACGTCATCACCTCCGATGAATTGTCACTTCTCACCCGCCCAGACTCGGAACCTTCGGGAAAGAACTGATCAAAGCGACAGCTTGAGCCAAACTCAAGCCGTCGATAGCCATTTGTGCAGCGGTTGGTGAAATGTACCCCCATAGAGCCAAATAACATTGACAATTGGGGTGTCCAAAGTCGAGATGGTCGATCTGATCATCAATGAGGACTGATGGGCGGCTACCGGCGATTTCGGCGATAATCTCGAGTTTTTTTCGAACTCCTGTATAGAGCGTTCGATCCAGAGGCCAGGACACACCGTGATGAGCCAAGATTTCTACGATAAATTCGGCTTTTTTTGTCGAGAGGATCCAGACCGAGGGGTTGTTGACCTGGGCTTTCAGGGCTTGCCCGATTCCCTGGTAGAGGGGGTTCCAGGAAAGCCATCGGGTGTGGTGCTTCTCAAGTAGACCATCACGCACAGCGTAGAGCCTTTTCTTGAGTTCGGCCAAAACGACGGGACCTTTCACCGCCAAGGTTGCATCAAAGGCATCCTGATCAGAGGGGACGGAGCCACGCCCAGCCCATTCATGGACCACAAGGTAGTCTTCACCCGAACGAATAAAGGGACGGCAGGCGTCAAACCTGGCTCTATAGGCCTGATCGAACGGAGGATCGGGCGGGGTCTCACCGGTGATGCAAATACCGGCGCCAGTCAGCCAACTGGACCGGTAACACTCTTCCAGGGAATCACAAAGCACTCCGTCAAAATCGAGGAAAAGCAGCTCGGCAAGGGGGCTGGAACGCATTGCGAAAAACCTCACTTCATCGTATTCTACACCGTATGAAGACGCATTGGCTGAAAGATATCGACAAAAAATACCGTAACCTCATCCTCGTGGGTGACGTCGGTGGAACCAATACCAACCTAGGAGTTGCCGGTGAATGGAACGGCAAGGTCGACCTTCTTCTCGAGGTGGTGTTCGACAGTGCCACCGTCACGCAGTTTACTTCTTGTGTCAAAAAGACGATGGAGATAGCGAGGGAAAGCCACCCCAACATTTTTTTCAATCTGTGTTGTATCTCAGGTGCCGGACCCGTCAAAGACAACTTCTGCAAAATGACCAACCAGAACTGGGTTATTGATGGCAACGAGATTCAACAGACGCTGGGAGTGCCCACACTGATTATCAACGACTTTTCAGCTATCAGTTTCGGCTTGCCTCTGCTTGATGTTAATGACCCTGCACAGGTGGAGATTCTGCGTCGTCCCGATGGTTCAACGCCTGAGCCTCAAGGCGACCTGAGAGCTGTTGTAGGTGCCGGAACTGGCCTGGGAGTCGGCTTTTTAGCAAAGATGGGTGACCGGTGGCGGGCCTTTCCCAGTGAGGGAGGCCACATGGATTTTGCCGATTTCGATGAAGATACCAAGGGTTTCAAAGCCTGGATCATGGAAAGCATCGATCTGGTTCCCGAATACGAAATGTGCATTTCAGGAATGGGAATCAAGAATGTCTTTTACTATTTTTTGGAAAAGGGTGTTTTAAAAAAAGAGGATCCGACGGTCATATCGATCCTCAGGGAAGCCGATGCCAACAAACCAGCCGCCATCAGCAAAAATGCGGCCAACCACGAGGGTTGCCAGCGGGTCATGATCACCTTTGTAAAGATGTACGCCCGGTTCGCTTCCAGTGTGGCGAGCTTCCTCCTGCCCAAAGGGGGATTCTACCTGGCAGGGGGCATTTCGGGCAAAAATCTGGAGTTCTTTCTAAAAGACAGTTTGTTTGTGAGAACTTTTGAGCAGCACTGCAATCCCAACATTTACCGGGTTCTTCAGGAAATTCCGCTGTACGTCATCAAGGACTATTCCATAAGCCTCTATGGAGCCGCAAATGCCGCTCTGTCTTTGATGGTGTGAGGCGATGACTGAGGCGGATCTTCGTGCCCGGTTTGCAGAAGTCGGGGCTGATTGGGAATTGTCACAGTCGATTCTGACGCGATTGAATGACGGAACTCTCAATCCCCCGGCAGTGATGGTGGCAGAGTTTCCACCCCTTGATGGAAAACAGATTCTCGATTTGAGGGGAGACGGCCCTTGGTCAGTTTCCCGGAGCAAGGCAGAGATTGCATTGCTCCAGCTGTTTCCCGAGGAGGATCCTGGTGTGATCCTGGGAAAGAATACGGGTCAAACTGTCCTATTGGATGGCCCTACCTTAGAGTCGTTTGGTTTGCGCCTCAGCCAGATCACGGCTTTCGGAATACTCAACGGCGGTATGGCGACCAGTTACACGGATACGAAAAAAAACCAGGCACTTGGGGCCGGGTTGTATTCCATTTACAAAAATGACTTGGAGCAAATGGCAATGCAGAATGAAGGCCTTCCCAAAGGCCTCACTCCTGCTTTTGTGCAAGAAGACGGGTCACCCGGACCAACCTATCTGGAATTGAAGATTCGAGTACTCTGTCAAATCAATCTGGCGGCAAAAAAGGCCGGTTTTTCCGGTCCAGGCTTGCAGTTATTTCAGATGACAAGCCATAGTACTCAAGAAAAACTGAAACAGGCGCTCGCGAGTTACGAAAGCATACCCTCTCTGGTCGATCTGTTGCCCCACTCCCCTGGTTTCCTCAACCAGACCCCTACGGCCATCCAGAACTTGGTTGGAACCTTTACCAGCGGAAAAGATGGGCATCCCCGAAAATTTTTTACCATAAAGAAGGATGGGCGTGAACTGCCGTATGCCCTTCCAGGTGGTCATGGACAAAATTTCAGAGTACTGAGGACCGTCTACACCAATCTTCAAAAGGCTGGATACCGCTATGCCTATTTGGGGAATGTTGACAACTTGGGTTACTTACCCAGTCTCAAGGGAATGGCATTGCTGGCTCTGTCTGGAGCGCCAGCCGCGTTTGATTTTGCTTTCAAAACCCCTGTCGATGTCAAAGGTGGTGTTTTGTATCGCGAGCTCTCTGGCAATCTCAACTGTGCCGATATTGGTGTCGCCATTCGAGCCGATCAGGTTGCCGCTGCAGAGAAAAGTGGAACTCCTGTCCTGTTCAATTGCGCCACAGGACTGTTTGATCTCAATCGACTCATTGCAGACCTCGATAGAATAACAGCAGTTTTGCCAGTGAGGCTGAGTGACCAGGACAAGGATGTTGGCCGCTACACTCAAGCAGAGCAGGTTACGTGGGAGGTGATTGGACTGTTGGACCACCCGCTGATCTTCGGCATTGAAAAAAGCCAACGCTTTCTTGCGGCCAAGCTGTTGATCGACTGTCTCCTTACCAGTGGCCTTCATTGGGACGATCCCCGCTTTGATCAGCCCGACCTTGCTCCCTTTCGTGCATTATCTGCGGGGCTCAATGCAGGCCTCACCGCATTGCTGGAGGGACCCTTTGGGTACAGGGCAGAAGGCAAGCATTGGATACCGCTGTCAGAACCAGAGATTTCCCGGCGGATCACCGCCGGAGGATGGAGCTTTCTTTCAGTATAGGGCGATGATTCTACTCCACCCGGTCTTCTGTATCGAACACGACTTTGCCGAGTGCTAACTTGGAAAGATCAGTCTTTCTGCGTGTTTCCTCCATATCCGCCATTTCTCTCCCGAGATCAGGAATCGAATATACGAGGGGCTCAGAGCCTTTGACTTCCAGGGACCGATCTCCAGCTAGATCACGCAAGAGAACTTCTTTCAGAGCCTCCCGTTCAGGCCCAGGCTTGCCGGGGGCGTTGCGTTCATCATCAGGCTGAATCTGATCCAAACGTATCTCGGTCGGTGCCGCAAAAACAAAGTTGATAAGCTTTCGTCGAAGGTTGTTAGTCTTGATGCCAAGGTTTTTGATTCCTTCTTTCCAGCGGCGTACAAGGGGAATACCAAAAAAGAACCCGGAATACAGCGCTGGGACAACTCCTAGGATTCCAGTAACCCAGGCATTGGCCGCATTGACACCAAGATCACTCAGTGCGGATACGCCAGCGACCGTCAGCAAATAGACGATACCAAGATTGTCACCGACATTCCGAACCGCTTCAAAGCCCTGCATTCCAAAGGCTATAAAGTACGTACCGAAAACTAAGTTGAAGGCATTCAGACCAATAATCCAATTGTTCGTCTTAGGGGGATTATTGCTAAAGGGAATCAGCTCTTGGTCGGGCAGTTGGTATGCCCGACCAGATTCCAGGGATGTCTTCATCAGCTCCGGAAAGTAAAAATGAAGCGTTCCAGCGTCACTAACTCTCGGTTCTCCCTCGTATTCGAGCATAATCCGACTGACAAAAATGTCCGCGTCTTGCCGGCTTTTTCCAGTCAGAGCCATCAGTTCTTCCAGGCTGATGGAGCCCTTATTCCTTCTGACAAAGCTGATCACAGCTTTTCGTTCCATTTTGCCACGAACTTCAGGTCGTTCCTCAGACCCAAAAACGAACTCAAAAACCGCCTTATGGAACGGCTTTTTACGGCCTACCTGGCGGTCTCTGGGCTCACCGGAATAGAGCCAGAGTAGAACAAAGAACTCGAAAACCCGGGTCACCATATAAAAACCCATGATGCCCCCACCGGAATCGCCGTGGTCGTCATCACCGCGTTTGGCGAAACTCAGTGCAATGGAAATGACAAGGGCGGCGATCAGGATGAACACAAACAGAGCAAAATATCCTACCAGCATGACCATAATCCAGACCTTGAAAAGAGCTGCCAGGACCTTGCCGAGACCCTGCAGAAATTTCTTTCCAAGGCTTTTTTCGGGGTTGGTCAGACCCAACGGAAACTTGTAAAGAATTTCGCCGCTTTCTGTAACAGCCATTTGCCCCCGGCATTCGGCAACAACCGCAGGTAGCACAGTCTCAACCTGGTACTTTGGGAGACCGGAGACCCCTACGACATCGGCGACCGTACCCCTGTTGCTTTGCCGCCGAAATGCCGAGGCAACTTGATCGCGCACTTGGTCAAAAGGGAAATCGTAGACTTTCTTGGTAGTTTCCATGCAATCAAAGTAGCGTGTTTGAGAGGGTTTGAAAAGCCGTATGTCTTGACAGATAGGTTAGGTTTCGGATAGATTCTTTTTGCTCGCGCCTGTCGTATAATGGCTATTACCTCAGCCTTCCAAGCTGAAGACGTCGGTTCGATTCCGATCAGGCGCTTTTTTTTCACCCCAGCGGAAACAAGGGTTTGACTCCCCTCGACAAAATACGAAGTTCTTCAATTTCTTCTTTGCTGGGTTCCTGAAAGGGACTGGCCGTTTCCAATGCCCAACGAAACCATTTGAGGTATCCCGGTGACAACGCTGCAGTGATCCCCTGGGCTAAAGTGTAACGGAAAGCCAGTTTGGCGTGGCGTTCCTCAGAGAGCGGTTCATACCAGGTTTTTTCCAAAATTTTTTCCGCCCCTTCGGCAAGTTTGGTGCGTGCCATACCTTTAAGAGCAAGGATTCCCATATTCTGTTTTTTTGCTTCTTCCAGCACAGGCAGAGAAAAACTCCCCTCGAGAAGGTTGACCCAGTTGAGGGGGTACAAAACCGAGTCAAAGCGATAACGCGCCATCAAGGCCAAGGCGGCTTCCTGCGAATGTGCCGAAAAACCGATATAGCGGATCAACCCTTCCCGCTTCGCCTTTTCAAAGCTTTCCATGGCACCATCGGGACCAAAAATGGTCTCAACCTCTTCCATCGTGGTGACAGCATGAAACTGGTAGAGATCAAAATGGTCGGTTCCCAGCTTCTGCAGAGACGCCGTTAAAAGATCCCAGGCTCCTTGCCGTGTACGGTTTTCCGTCTTACAAGCGAGGAAGACACGATTTCGCTTGTTCCTTAAAGCAGGTCCCATCCTGTCTTCCGCATCAAAATAGGTCGGGGCGGTATCGAAATAGTTTACACCGGCATCGAGGGCTTCATCGACCAACTTATTCGCTGTCCCCTGGTCTTCACGTGCGGCCAGAATGCCCCCAAAACCCACAATTGACAGCTTTTCACCAGTATTGCCTAACTGACGATATTCCATATTCTCCCCCTTTTCATTTTCATCGTAACACGAACCTATCCAAAGTGGTTTGTGATTTCATTGTTACGGGTTACTTTAAGATTGAGGGGAACAAAGATGAACAGATTCTTTTTTTTGCTTCTGGCATCCATGACGATTGCTGTTACGACACTCTGGGCGGGTGGTCAACCTGAAGCACCACCTGTGATTCCTCTCGATATTCAAACCCGGCCCTATCTAGCGCCGGAGAATCCAGACTCAATCAACAAAACCCTCACTCTGCCCTTTGCTCCACAAGCCTCTGGAAAGCAGGTTCTGAAAGCGTGGTCCTTTACGGTTTATGATGCCTCAGGCAGACAAGTATGGTCGGAATCAAAAACAGAGATGAAAGACAGGGGATTCTTTGGGGAGTTGTTTAACCTTGGTGACCGTCCTCGAGTCGAAGTTCCTGTGCAGCTGATATGGGATGGAAAATCGGCGGAAAACGGTGACTACACTTTTATCCTGACGGTAACCGACAGCCAGGGTCTGACGACGAGAACCCCCCCCGTTGCCTTTACCATTCAAAACGCGCCTGTCAGAATCACCCGCCTTGGAATTGACTATGCGATTTTTTCGCCGAGAGGCAAACGGAATACCGTTACAGTCCGCCAAGCAGGAACCAGGGAGCTTCGCTGGGAAGGAACTTTTATCGATACTTCTCAGAAACCTGTTCGATCCTTCCTTTGGGAAAACACTTCCAATCAGGTTTTGGCAGACCAGGCACCACAGGATTTTGAATGGGATGGAAAGGACGACAACGGTCAGGTTCTTCCAGAAGGGGAATATCATTATTCCTTGAAAGGGACAAACAGGGCAGGAGCTTCGGTGATCCAGATTCTGGATCAACCGGTCGTGATCAGTGAAAAACCTGGTGTCCTTCGGCTGACTTCGGAACAGAACATCTTTTCAACCCGTGCCGACAAGTCCTGGCCGACGGTGTTTACCTTCCGCCCTGATTCGGGAAATGCAGAAGGTCTTGTCGATTGGGCTGTTACCATAACCGATCCCAATCATCCCAAAGTCGCTCTTTGGTCCAAAACAGGAAAGGCTCCACTCCCTGAAACCCTGGTCTTCGAAGGAAAGGACCTCCTGGGGCGTGCTTTGCCGGAAGGGAAGTATCAGGCACTTTTGAGTGCCAACTTCAACAATGGTAATTCTGGAGAGTCACCCGCCAATACTTTTGAAATTGATTTGACCCCACCGCAAGGAAGTCTTCAAATTGCTCAAAAAACTTTCGGTGGAACTGGTCGTTTGACCTTGCCAGTCGTTTTCGTCGGAGACGGTAATGTAACGTGGACCCTGGAAATCCTTGGCCCTGGCGCCAAGTCCCTGCGGAGTTTTCCTCTGGGGGACGTCGGAAAAGCCTCGCTGGAGATTCCTTCCACCGATTCCACAGGGAAACCCCTCCCTGATGGTCCCTATACCCTTCGTGCCACGGCTCACGACCGCGCGGGAAACCTGGGTAGCTCCCTAGCGGCGATCACGAAAGATACCCGATCCATGAAGGTGTCTCTGAATCCTTCTTCCTTGGTCTTGGTGCCCGGCAACTCGGTCAATGGAACTGTCACGGTCGCTCCCGTCCTGGAGGTTCCCGATTCGGTTGTCCGGTCTATCTGGAGTGTTGCATCACTCGATGCCAAGGGTGTCGAAAGCAAACCGGTTGATCAGAAAACCATTGAGGCCGATGTACCGGCGTATGAGTGGGCCCCGGGTAGAAGTCTACCGGACGGAGCTTACAGGATTTCTCTTTCGGTGACGTATTCCAACGGAACTGTGAGCCAGGCACAGAAAGATCTTCGGATCGACACCAATTACCTGAAAGAACCCCAAGGAACTTTAACGGTGTCTGCACCTGTTTTCGGTGGCAATGAACGGACAGTCTTCACGGTGTTTTTCCGAGGGGATTCAGGAATACCATGGCAACTTTCACTGCTCGATAAAACAGGGAAAGAGATGGGTCAGTATCCGCTGGGTTCGGGCGGTGAAGCGTCCGTTACGATACCCACCGCTGCCGAGGGCCCTCTCGCTGACGGTGTTTACACCCTTAGAGCTACGGCCAAAAGTGTCGCAGGTGTCGCTGGAACCATCATGGCGACCATAAAAAAAGACAGTCGGCCCATGAAAGCCTCCCTCGATCTTTCCCGCGGCGTCCTCGTTCCGGGAAAAGGTGCCAATGGTCAGGTTCGTATTACTCCTTTGCTGCAGGTTTTGGACTCGGTTGAAACCTCTACTGTCGAAATCCGCTCTCCCCTCGGACAGGTCTTCACTCAAGAATCGAGGACCGGTTTGATGACTTTTTGGGATTGGGACGGTAAGAATGCCACAGAGACCGCAGCCGACGGTATTTACAAGGTTTCATGGACAGTCCGCTATGCCAATGGAAACCTGTCAAAAGCTTCGGCTGACTTGAAAGTCGATTCCACCGAACTTCAAGGAACACTTGCTGTCTCAGCACCGGTTTTCGGCAGCACAAACCGCCCTTCCATCTCTGTCACCTTTGCGGGAACACCTGGTTACCTCTGGACACTCGATATCCTTGACAAGGCTGATAAGTCCATACGGCAGTTTCCATTGGGAGACACAGGAAAGGCAGCCCTTGAGATCGGTACCGATGCGGCCGGTAAGCCGCTTCCCGATGGAGTCTACACACTTCGAGCTTCAGCCAAAAAGGACGAGGGCATCACAGGAACGGTGATAACATCCATCAGGAAGGATTCCCGTCCGTTGAAGGTTTCAATTGATCTCTCCTCGCCTATTCTTGTTCCAGGAAACAGTCTGAATGGAACAGTCAAGGTGAGTCCTGTATTAGAGGTTCTGGATTCCATCGAAACCACAATACTCGGATTATCAGACGCGGAAGGCCGCACCATTGATGAGAAAACCTGGCAGGGTCTTGTACCCTTCTGGGAATGGGATGGAAAAGACCCTCTCGGAAAAGCCCAGCCGGATGGAATGTATCGACTGACACTAACCGTAGCCTATGCCAACGGTGCGAGAAGCCAGGCCCAGAAAGAACTGAGGATCGATTCCACCTACCTGAAAGAACCCCGGGGAAATCTGACTTCGACTTCTACGGTTTTTGGAGGCTTGGGCCGTCCCGGTGTCACGGTTTCGTTTGAAGGCGACCAGGGAATTTCCTGGAACTTGGAGATCCTTGGCATGGATGGGAAAACGGTGGTCCGCTATCCTCTGGGCGATACCGGGAACAACAGTTTTGAATTCCAGGGATTGGATGATCAGAAGCGGGTACTTCCCGATGGCCCTTATACCCTCCGTGCTTCAGCCGTCAGCAAGGCCGGGGTCTCCGGTACCGCTCTTTTGCAGCTCCGCAAAGACAGCCGCCAGGGCAATGCATCCCTCGACCTTTCCCGAACCGTGCTTGTCCCTGGTCGCGGTGCCAATGGAGTCGTGAGGATCACTCCGATTCTGGAAGTCGTGGACTCGGTTGAGAAGACGGTGTTGAGTGTCTTGGGTCCCGATGGAAAAACCATCGGGGAAAAATCCAGCGAGGGCACGGTTCCGTTCTGGGATTGGGCAGGACAGGACAGCAAAGGAAAAAATCTTGGCAACGGTACCTATCAGATTGCTCTGACAGTGAACTATGCCAATGGTTCGGTGGCACGGGCTCAAAGCGAGGTGAAGATCGATTCCACCTACCTCAATGATCAGGGCCCGCTGGTAGAAATGACGCTCTCAACCAAGACCTTTGCACCCAACAATGTCGATGGCCCCACCGATCTGACGGTGCTGATCAAGACAACCGAAGGGGTGGTTCCGGTTGCCAGCTGGCAGCTGGTTGTCCTGGATCCACGGGGAAAACCTTTCAGGCAATGGACAGGAAAAGGAATACCGCCCAAAAGCGTGTATTGGGATGGTAAATCGGACACCGGCGAAAATGTGGAGTCGGGGGAAGACTATCAGCTACAGCTGAGGGTTTCCGATACACAGAACCATGTTACCCGCAAGCAGGAAACGGTGACCATTGACATCTCGGTGATCAAACTGGCCGAAGGCAAATACAAGATTGTGGTCAGTTCCATCCAGTTTGCCGGCTATTCTTCCGACGTCTTCAAAGTGCAAGGCGAGTTGCTGACCAAGAATCTGTTCGTTCTGAAACGCCTGGCCAACGCCCTCGGCAAATTCCCCGGGTACAAGATCCGGTTGGAAGGCTATGCGGTCAGCGAGTTCTGGAATGACCCCAAGACGGCAGAGTGGGAACAGAGAACACAGTTATTGCCCCTTTCGCTCGATAGGGCGCAGGCGGTCAGGAATGTCATGGTTCTTTTGGGAATAGAGCCAGAGCGGTTCGCCGTTCAGGGATTTGGCGGCGACCGGCCCATAGTCCCCAATTCTGATCTGGAAAATCGCTGGAAGAACAGGCGGGTCGAGTTTTACCTCGACCGTACCTGATCGTCACGGGGGGATTACTGACCCAGGAGCTGGAGGGTCGATTGGGAGCGCTGGTTGGCCTGGGCCAACATAGCGTTGCCCGATTGGACCAGAATCTGGTTCTTGGTGTAGTCGACCATCTGTTTGGCCATATCGACGTCTCGAATACGGCTTTCGCTGGCCTGAAGGTTTTCGGCTCCGATGTCGATTCCTTTGCCAGCGAATTCCAGCCGGTTCTGATAGGCTCCAAGATCAGCCCTCTGTTTGCTCACCCGATTGAGAGCCGCGTCAAAGGTCATGATGGCGCGGTTGGCATCTTCAGCGTTTTCCAGTGAGATCTTTTTCCCATCTCCCAAATCCTTGAGCCCAAGGGAGGCAGAAGTGACAGTTCCGACATAGACCCGTGTCCGCTGGTCCACATTCGCACCAATATGGAACCACATAGCGGAAGGTACTGTATTGGTTCCCTCTTCACGGGCAAAGGCTCCCGTCAAAAGATTCATTCCATTGAACTGGGCATGCGAGGCTACACGGTCGATCTCATCGACCAGCTGGCTGACTTCAACCTGAACCTGCTGGCGGTCCTGTGCGGTATAAATTCCATTTGAGGATTGTACGGAGAGTTCTCTCAGCCGTTGCAGGATATCCTGAGTTTCTTGAAGGTAGCCCTCAGTCGTCTGAAGAAACGAGATTCCATCGTCAGCATTCCTGGAAGCCTGTCCCAATCCCCGGATCTGAGACCGCATCTTTTCCGAAACCGCCAAACCTGAGGCATCATCACCGGCCTTATTGATCCGGAACCCAGAAGCAAGTTTTTCCATGTTCCGAGAGACATCTTTGACCGAATCGCCTTGGACCCGCTGGGCGTTAATGGCACTCATGTTGTGGTTGATAATCATTTCGTTGCTCCTCCTTTTTCCCATCGGATGTTTTTCCATCGTCATCAAGAGAAAAAATAGGGTATCCTGAATCTATGGCCGAATCCTTTCTAGAAGCACTTCGTTCCGATCCCAGTTTTGCCGCCCAGGTACAGGCCTGGCATACTTTCCCCGAAAGAGAGGGGCGCTACAGCGCCTTTCCCGAAGATCTCTCGCCCCGTTTGGCAGAAGGCTTGCGTCGGAGAGGAGTCGAAAAACTCTACAGTCACCAAGCACAGGCTTTCACCGCAGCACGAGAGGGCCGCAACGTTCTTGTAGCTACCCCGACCGCCAGTGGAAAGTCCCTATGTTACAATCTGCCGGTTATGCAGACCCTGTTGGAGCATCCTGAAGCACGCGCCCTGTACCTATTTCCCACCAAGGCTCTCAGCCAGGATCAACAATCTGAACTGAACGAGACAACTTTGGGAGCTGACCTGGGTCTGAAGATTTCCACCTATGACGGCGATACCCCGACCAGCCTGCGCGCTTCGGCCCGTGAAACGGGTCAAATTATCATTTCCAACCCCGATATGTTCCATTCGGGCATTCTTCCCAATCATCCCAAATGGATTAAGTTCCTCAAGAACCTCCGTTATGTCGTCGTTGACGAGGTCCACACCTACAGGGGAGTTTTCGGAAGTCAGGTAGCCAATGTTCTAAGGCGGCTGCGCCGTGTCGCGGCTTTTTATGGGGCAAATCCTCAGTTTATCGCCTGCTCGGCCACGATTGGGAATCCCCGGGAACATGCCGAAGCTCTTTTGGGTGTACCGGTTGAACTGGTAGACCAATCAGGAGCGCCCTCGGGTCGGCGGCATTTCGTACTCTACAATCCCCCCCTGGTCGACCGGGTTCAAGGAATTCGGCGGGGAACCGTCAATGAAGCGCAGGCTCTTGCGGTCAAAGTGCTCACAAACGGCCAGAAAGTCATTGTGTTTGCCCGCAGTCGGGTGCGTGTCGAATTGATCGCCAGCTACATCAAGGAACGTCTGGCTAATCTCTATACGGACAACAAACGGATTCGGGTTGAAAGCTACCGCGGAGGGTATCTTCCGAATGAACGCCGAGAAATCGAGAAGGGGTTGCGGGAAGGGACCATCCAGGGCGTGGTCAGCACCAATGCTCTGGAACTGGGCATCGATATCGGGGGACTCGATGTGGCAATTCTGGCGGGTTTTCCCGGCAGCGTCAGTTCGGTCTGGCAACAGGCTGGCCGGGCAGGCCGAAGGCAAACTGAAAGTCTGGCAATTCTGATTGCCAGTTCCTCACCGCTGGATCAGTACATGGTGGCCCACGACCAGTACTTCCTGGAGAGGCCCCCTGAGGCAGCCTTTATCAACCCTGAAAATCCCTACATCTTGATGGAGCACATCAAATGTGCCGCTTTTGAGCTCCCTTTCGAGGGAAGATTGGACACTGTGAACGACGCTTTTTTTTCCCAGGCAGCTCCTTTTCTGGGTGTTCTGGAGGAAGAGGGAACGGTTCGTCATACAGGGGGAAAGTGGTACTGGTCTGGTCTGGCCTACCCCGCTGAAAATGTCAGCTTGCGAAGCGCCACCGCCGAGAACATCGTCATAATCGATACCACTGGTGGTAAAAACCAAGTTCTTGGTGAGATGGATCGTCCCAGTGCGAAGGAGATGATTTTCCCCCAGGCAATTTACCTTCACCGTGACCGCCAGTTCTTTGTGTTGGAGCTGGATTTGGCCAACCGCCGTTGCCTTGTTGAGGAACGCGATGTCAATTTTTACACCGATGCTGTCGTGAAAACGGATCTGAAAGTCCTTCATGAGGATCAACGGTTCAATGGGCCAGGGTGTACCCTTGTTTTGGGTGATGTCCTGGTGCGGACACAAGTCAGCCGCTTTAAAAAGCTGAAATTTCATACCCATGAAAATATCGGTTACGGCGAAGTGGCGCTTCCCGAAGAGCAGATGCACACCCGAAGTCTGGCCCTGATTTTTGAGGAAGGCCGTGCGGCAAGAGCGCTTGACGGTCTTCCAGAAGAGTTGAAGGGACCCGTGATGGCGCGCATCGGTCACCTTCTGCATGCCGTCGCGCCGGCATTCTTGCTTTGCCAAGGACAAGATTTTGGTGTCTCAGAACGGCTGAAGGACCCTCATTTTGATGCCCCGGCAATCTTTGTCTATGACCAGTCACCAGGTGGATCTGGTCTAGCGGAAACCCTGGTAAGCCAGCTTGAAAAGGTTCTGGCAGCGGGTGCTGATCTGGTGGCCGCCTGCCCCTGCCGGGAAGGGTGTCCCAGCTGTGTCGGCCCGCGGGACCCCGAAGAGGAAATCGGTTTGAATCCCAAGGAAGGCCTTTTGCAACTTCTCAAAGGTTGGCTGGAGGTCTGATGGCCGATCTCTGGGAAAGACTGAGGGCAGCAAAGGTCCGCAATGAGACTCAAGAACGGAATTCCAAGACGGCAATTGAGCCGGATAACACCGTCGATGCTGCACCGCCAGGGTGGTCTTGGGTGGCTCCCCTTGTTGCTGAGCGCACCGTGACCTTTGAGCTGGAAGCTGGATTCTGGGGCCATTTCCAATCTCATCTCAGCCCTTCAGATTGGTATGGCGTGCTTTGCTTCGACACGGAAACAACCGGGCTTTCCGGGGGAGCTGGCACAGTGGCATTCCTTGTTGGCTGGGCTTCGCTGGTTCCCACTTCGAATCCGGAATGCCCTGTTGTCGAGGTCCGGCAATGGTTTCTTCGCGATTTATCCGGTGAAGCGGATATGGTGGCCCTTGTAGAGCAAGCACTCCTCGGCGCAGATGAACTGGTGAGCTTCAATGGAGCGTCATTCGACCTGCCTTTGCTGCGAAGCCGTTGGGCCCTGAACGGACGGTCCTTTCCCAACATTCCCCACAGGGATGATCTTCATGCCGCACGGAGACTCTGGAAACGTCTGCTGGAATCCTGCCGGCTATCCCGCCTGGAGGAAACAGTCCTCGGTATACAAAGAATCGATGACGTGCCCGGCAGCCTCGTGCCCGTCCTCTGGTTCGACTACCTGCGCAGCGGTGCCGCCCCAGACTTCCTCACTCCGCTCGAAGGCGTACTGCGTCATCATGCCCAGGATGTGTACTCACTCCTTTGTTTGGATCTCGTACTTGCTTCGTTAAGGAAAGAACCCGCCAATCTTCGTTGGAAAGAGACCTTTGGGCCGTTTCCTCATCGAAAACATCTCGCTCGACCAACTTTGGAAGGCCTGCTCCACCCCGACTTGGGCAGAGAAACGCCTGTCGATTTCTGGGGTTTGCTTGACCTGCAGAAAGCCGAAACCCGTGTGGACAGGCTAGAACAGGCTTGGTTACAGAAGCAAACCGAACCTCTGGGCTTGGCTTGGGCGGATCATCTCAAGCGGCTTAAGAGCCCACAAGCCGTCGAAATCTGGACACAGCTCTGGACGCAAAACCGTTCCTTTCCAGCACTCGAGGAATTATTGAAGTGGCTGGAACACCGTGAAAAGGGACCAGAAGCCCATCGCCATGCCCTAGAATACCTCAGCGACGCCTTTCAATCTCCCTTTCTCCCTCAGGCCTGGAAAACCAGCTTAGAAAAGCGAAAAAAACGATTGCAGGAAAAAAATCCACCGAGTCATCCATCTTGGGCTTAGACTAGGTGTTCCCCTAGGAGGTGAAAACTTTGACTGACCATTTGACCACTCTCTGTGACTTGGTGGAACGCAATGCCCATCAATGGCCTGGCCGTAAATCCCACCGTTGGAAAACCTCCACAGGTTTTGACGAAAGAAGCTGGGCTCAATTTCGTGAAGAAGTCGGGATCCTGGCACTCGGTCTGGAGGCTGCCGGTGTCGGACACGGTCCTGCGGCTCTGTTTGCAGACAATCGTTTTGACTGGGCAGTCACTGACCAGGCACTGCTTCATTTGGGAGCACCCAGCGTTCCAAGAGGTTCCGATACTGCCCCAAAAGAACAGAAATTCTTATTCCTTCACAGTGATGCCCGGTGGCTTTTCGTCGAAGGGATTAGGAATCTAGCAGTACTAGCAGAAGAGTTCACCCCTGAAGATCGGTATCCTGAATTCGTCTTTCTATTCGATACTCCGGAAAACCTCGACTCTATCCCTGAGCGCTGGCGTCCGCTGGTCAAAACCTATGAGCAGGTTCGTCAGAAGGGTCAAGAGCGCTGGCGTTCGGAACCACAGGCGTTGGTCCGATTGCGAGCTGGTGTCAAGGGATCAGACATCGCATCGGTAATCTACACCAGCGGAACATCGGGAAACCCTAAAGGAGTCATGCTGACCCATGACAACTTTCTTCATAACATCCGGGCCATATCACCATTATTGCAGGTCGACCCCGAGGCCGACGAACTGACGGTTTCAGTGCTACCTGTCTGGCATGTCTATGAGAGAAGCTTTGAGTATTGTTCCAGCTTCTGTGGCATGACCCTTTTCTACTCGTCTGTTCGTAATCTGGCAGAAGACCTGCTGAGGGAAAAGCCCACCATCGTAGCTTCAGTACCTCGGGTCTGGGAATCGATCTATGGCAAACTGCAAGACAAAATGTCCAAGGAAAGCGGTGCCAAAAGAGCGATATTCGGACTGTTTGTCGCCGTTGCAAGGAGCCGGTTTCGTGCTCAGCTGGCGTTAAAAGGATGGAGACCCCGCTTGGAGCCACATCCGTTTGCCTGGGCCGGGATTCCCTTTCACGCCTTGGCTTGGATTCTCTTGACTCCCTTCGACAAAGTCGCTCAAAAAGTGTTTGGACCCCTTCGTGCTTTGTTGGGAGGCCGGATGCGGGCCAGTTTTTCTGGTGGGGGGTCTCTCCCTCCGACAATCGACCTGTTTTTCAATATGATTGGCATCACCCTTGTGAACGCCTACGGTATGACCGAGAGTTCTCCCGGTTCCATTACCCGTAGGCTCGACCGAAATGTCCCCAATTCCATTGGCATACCGCTTGATGAGGTTGAAGTGCGGATAGTTAAGGAAGATGGAACACTTGCAGGAGTAGGTGAAAAGGGCATGATTCATGTCCGTGGTCCCAACGTAATGTCTGGTTATTATAAAAACCCAAAAGCAACAGCCGAGGTAGTGGATGCTCAAGGTTGGCTTAACACGGGTGATCTGGGAGCATTGAGTCACTCGGGGGACTATGTCATCACAGGTCGGGCGAAGAGCACCATCGTTTTGGTTGGCGGCGAGAACGTCGAACCCGAACCCATCGAAGAAAAACTGCAGGAATCGGATTTCATCGAACATGCTGTCGTGGTGGGACAAGATAGAAAGAGCCTCAGAGCAATCCTGACGGTCAACGAAGACCATTTAAAAAAGTTGGGAGACCGTCTAAAGATCGGTTGGGATGAACTGTGGCATCACGGTGGTGATACGGTCAGGCATACCAAAATTCTGACAGCACTAAGTGTTGAAATCAAGCGGCTGGTCAATCGGGAAAATGGTTTCAAACCCTTTGAATCCATCACGAAATTTGTGGTCCTCAAGAAAAAGTTCCAGATCGGCGATGAACTGACTCAAACTATGAAAGTCAAGAGAAACGTCGTGGAACAAAAGTATGGGCAACTGCTCGACGAAGACGAAAAAAAGAAACAAGAGTCCAAGGAACTCTGAAGGAACGGCCCTTCACTTCAGGGTGAAGGGCTTGGTCTTTTTCAACAAGGCCGCAAAAGTGCCTTGCGGCAATGCATTGGTGGCAACAATCAGCTGTCCCTGATAGTAATAGCGCAGGTAGGGAATTTCCCGGTTGTCAAACGTGTCTTCTTTAAACTCCATGATTCGTTGAAAAAGTGGGTGCCGGTTGTAAGTCAACAGGAAAATGGCAGCCTGATCCGTAAACTGCGGCAAAAACGAATCCATGGCGTGCCAATCGGGACACCAGTCCTGGGTAAGTACAACAACGACTTTCTCAGCGGCATTTCTGACCTCAGAAGGGAATTCCCCTTCCAGCATTGCAGTTCTTAGGGAGTCTTCGTTTAATGTTCGATAGGCCATAGCGGCTCCTTCTAACCCAACAAGATATCGAAGATCTCAACGCAAGCCCAGGGTTTCTCTCTGTCCCCCCTTCCTTTTTTCCTCTCTTTTTCACTATAATCCAAGATATGAAGCCCCAAGTCAGTCTGCTGAAACCTGAAGATGCCACAGGAGCACCGCTTTATCTCCTCCGTCGGGGGTCGATGGAGGTGGTACTCTCCGGTTATGGTGCTGCCATTCGCTCAATCCGAATTCCCGATGCCAAAGGCGTGGTCGACGAGGTCACACAGGGTTGGGACGACGAAGAATCCTGGAGAGTGAATCCACCATTCTTTGGTGTCTGTGTAGGACGTTTCGCCAATAGAATCGCTGATTCTCGTTTCAGTCTCGAGGGCAAAGTTTATGAACTTGCGGCCAACGACGGCCCCAATCATCTTCATGGAGGCCAGCTGGGTTTCCATCAGCAAGTTTGGGCTTCAGCACCCTTTGAGTCGGAACTGGATGCCGGTGTTGAATTCCGGTTGATTAGTCCTGATGGCCAAGACGGGTATCCGGGCAGGTTGGAGGTGAAAGCCAGGATCAGTTTGACTGACCGTTACGTGATCAAGACTGTTTTTGAAGCTGTCACTGACAAACTGACACCTATCAACCTCACCAATCACACCTACTTCAACCTCGGTGGACCCAAACATGAATCGATTCTCGATCATGTTTTCTGGTCCGCTGCCGCTGAATGGCTTCCCGTCGGACCCTCTCTCATTCCAACAGGAGCCGTCCAATCGGTAGCCGATACCCCGTTTGATTTCCGTGTACCCAAACTGCTGGGAAGAGACTATGCCCGTGTGCAAGGTGGCTACGATCACTGTTTTGTGCTTGATGTGAAAAACCGGCCCCTTTCATCAGTTCGTGAAGCCGCCAGAGCCACCCTCCCTGCCAAGGGACGAACACTTAAGCTCTATACTGACCAAAGTGGGTTTCAACTTTATACGGGCAATTTCTTGGGTGGGGTGATAGGAAGAGAGGGTAAGATTCTTAAACCGACTGCAGCATTCTGTCTGGAAAGCCAACGGTTCCCCGATTCTATCTCCCGGCCGGAATGGGTTGCTTCCATACTGAAGCCTGGAGAAACCTACAGGCATGAGTTCCATTACGCCTTTGAGTTCTAAAGCTCTCATTCGTTCTCATTGACAGCAGAAATTTGAGGGGTTAGGCTTCTTAACAAGAGGTACACCCTATGCTGACCGATATCCGCCGCCTCCGGAACGTCGCCATCGTTGGACACACCGGAACAGGCAAGACCACTTTGCTCGAACAACTGCTTTTCCACGGAAAGGTCATTCCCAAGGCGGAGAAGGTCGAAACAGGTCGAACTGTTAGTGACCATACCGACGAAGAAGTTCGACGCGGAATCTCCATTCACACCACCCTAAGCCACATAGCCTGGCAGGAAGCCAAAATCAACCTTTTTGATACCCCAGGCTCTGCCGATTTCTCAGGCGAGGTCATTGCTGCGTTCCGTGCCAGTGAAGCGGCTTTACTGGTGGTCGGTGCCCGTTCAGGGGTTCAGATTGAAACTTTGAAGCTGTGGCGTTTCCTGGGTGACCACAATATGCCACGGATGGTGTTCATCAACAAAGTCGACAAAGCTTCCAGCGACTTCTGGCAGACCCTGGACGACCTCAAAGACAAATTTCCCATGCCCTTCCTGCCTGTTACCATTCCCTTAGGGCACGATATGGACCACCGGGGTGTTATCAGTCTCCTCGACATGAAAGCTTATCGTTTCTCGACTTCTGGAAATCCAGAAGTTGCCTCGGAAATCCCGTCTGAATTTTTGGCTGAAGCAAAAAAAGCCCGTATCGCCTTGATCGAGGAAGCTGCCGAGGCGGATGAAGAATTGCTGGAGAAATTTGCCAGTGAAGATACCCTTGATACAGAGGATATCAAGAAAGGCTTGCGTGTCGGTTTGGAGAAGAACCAGTTTGTGCCGGTTTTTTGCGGCTCAGCCTTGGTTGGTTCAGGACTGGTACCTTTTCTGGACTTTGTCGCCTGGGACGCCCCTACTCCCTTCAAAATCACCGAACCTTGTGTCAGCGGAGAAAAAGAACGGATTATCAGTCATGAAGGTCGATTTTCTGGTCTGGTCTTCAAGACAACCATTGATCAATTTGCCGGCCGCTTGAACTACATAAAAGTAGTGACAGGCAAACTTGTTCACAACACCGAATCGTATGTTCCTCGGTTGGGAAAGAGTATCAAGCTCGGAAAGCTGTATCTTTCTGTTGGAAAGAAACTGGTTGAAACTGATGAATTGGATGCAGGTGACGTTGGTATCATTGCCAAATCCGACGACTTGAAGACCAACGACACCCTCTGTCCTGCCGACGATATCATCCATTATTTGCCCTTGGAGGTTCCAAGGCCCGTGTATTCTACCACCATTGCCGCCAAGGTTCAGAAGGACGAGGACAAACTCAGCCAGATCCTCACCAAGGAAGCCGAGCAAGATCCGACGTTTGCCGTGAGCTATCAGCATGATACAAAGGAAACCATCCTGTCTGCATTGGGTGAATTGCAGCTATCCATTCTTCTCGACAAGCTCAGAGATGCGAAAATTGACTTCTTAACAAAACCACCGAGAATCAGCTACCGGGAAACCATCACGAAACCAGGAGAAGCTGAGTACACTCACAAAAAGCAAACTGGCGGCCATGGCCAGTATGCAAAAGTCCTGATGGACTTCCGTCCGCTCGTACGGGGTGAAGGCTTCCAATTTGGAAGTACGCTCAAGGGACAGGGTGTGTCCAAAGGGTATTTCATTGCCATTGAAAAGGGCGTCCACGAAGCAATGCAGGAAGGCTTTCTTGCAGGCTATCCGATGGTTGATATTGCGGCGAACATACAGGATGGAAAGGAACACCCTGTCGATAGTTCCGAGCTAGCATTTAAGCTGGCGGCGCGGGGTGCCTTCAGGGAAGCTATGGCCCAAGCTCATCCGATTTTGCTGGAACCGATTATGAATCTTTCAGTCTACATTGAGGAAAAGTACCTGGGTGATATACTAGCTGACCTGTCGAGTCGAAGAGGTAAGGTTCTTGGACAGGAGAGTTATGGTAAAGACATTGTTGTGGTCAAAGCTCAAGCACCCCAGTCAGAAATTCAACAGTACGCCTTGCAACTGAAAGCCCTGACCAGCAGCACCGGTGCTTTTGAGGCAGACTTCGATCATTACAGTCCCTTGGGCTCCAAGGAGACAGATCTTCTTATGAAAGAGTATCAAGCTCATAGAAAAGCCGGTGATCACGAGACCTGAACCGGAACACAGGCAAAAAAAAACCGGTCCTTTGGGACCGGTTTTTTCTAAGAAACTTTCTTCTGAAAGCTTAGTCCATCAGTTCGGAAGGACGGCGGGCGGTGTTGCCAGACTTTTCACAGATGGCGACATGCCGCATCTTTCCGTTTTCAAAAACAGACTTCATGCGGATCTTTCCGCCCCACTTGCTCAAAAGTTCCTGGGCCCCTTCACGACGGGCGTTCTTCGAAATCGCTTTCTTGGCCATCTAATGCCTCCGGTCAAATTCTCAAAAGAAATTAACCGATTCAGGTTGTTTTGTCAAGGAACCTTACCTTAGGCAACACCCTGGGGCCAAGCATGATGGGGGTCTCTGAGCGTTTCCAACGTAAAAGGCAGCATTGGCAACATTTCTTCCGCAGTTAACTGCCGATCTGCCGCATTGACCGATTCTCCCCTCAATTTTCTAGCTCTTGCTAAAAATGATACAGGAATCTCGGCTTCTGTTGAGAAGGGCTCACTGATCCCACGAACAATCGTAGACAACGGTGCACCATCAAAACCATCTCGAAAGGCAATCCATCCCGGAGTATCCCAGTGCTTATAGAGTCCCCAGGGGAGGGAAACAGAACCACAACCGAGTATCATATCTTGAGAGGTCCAGGCTTCCCACAGGTCAAAAATCTCTTCCCAGGAAAGGGGCTGGCGAGCCCAATCCAAAAAAACAACAGAAGCACCTTCGGGAAAGTCCTGAATAACCTCGGGAACAAGCTCTAGCAAACGGGCATCATCTGAACCTAGAAAAGCTCGGGGAATCTGATTCCCCTGGATCACCCTTCCCTCGTCATCAACGAAGGCTCCGTAAGGGGGATCTGGATCCCAGTCGGATTCGGGAGTTTCAGTCCACTGGGATACAACCAGTTTGAAAGGCTCTAGAACCTCAAGAGGAATCGTCGCAAGTAGGGAATGCACACCCATGAAAGAACCTCCGTTCCTGACAATTTTCGGCAGAATCGGAGATAATCTGAGAGTTTACCCTATTTTCACTCCCATTCAATGGTCGAGGGAGGTTTGGAGCTGATATCGTACGTTACCCTTCCAACGGCTCGGACCTGATTTGTAATCAAACTGCTGATCTCAAGGAGATCCTTCATCGGAAAAGGATAAACATCTGCACTCATGCCGTCTTTTGAGACTACAGCGCGCAGAGCTAGGACAAAACCATAGTCCCTGGCATCCCCCGTGACACCAACAGATCGAACAGGTAGCAATACACTAAAGGCCTGCCAGATTTCTCGGTAAAGTCCCCGTTTTTTCAGCTCATTGATATAGATCCAGTCGGCATCTCGCAAAATATCACATTTTTCCCTGGTGACTTCCCCCAAAATACGGATGCCAAGACCTGGCCCTGGGAACGGATGGCGCCAAACCACGGCTTCTCCCACTCCCAGCTTTTCACCGAGAGCCCGAACTTCGTCTTTATATAGCATTTCCAGAGGTTCCACGATCAACCCTGCTGCGCGCTTAGCCTCGACCAGGGGAGTCCCAACATTGTGATGACTCTTGATCACCTGGGCTTTTTTTCCAACCCCTTTGCCGCTCTCAATCAAGTCTGTATAGAGGGTTCCCTGGGCGAGAAAATAGTCGTTGAGTTGTAGCTTGGAAACCTCTTCTTCTTGAACCCTAATGAAAGTGTCACCAATTGCTTTTCGCTTGGCTTCGGGGTCTGATAGCCCCTCCAACGCTGAAAGAAATCGCTTTTCGGCTTGGATGAGGTGAAGGTGCTTTGCACCGAGCTGACGAAGGATTCCGGCCACCTCTTCACTTTCGTACTTACGCATCAAACCGGTGTCGATGTACATGAGATGAACCTGAGCCGGATCCAGGATTTTGAGAAGCATAGCTCCGGCAACAGTCGAGTCAACTCCCCCAGAAATTAAAAGAAGGACATCCTTCTTTCCTACCCTTTCTCGGATCTTATGGCTCTCCAGCTCGAGAACCTTGTCAAGTGTCCAATCCTGCGCTGCATTGCAGATGCGACCAAAGTTGGCAAGAATCTGAGTACCAAACTCATTGTGGCTGGTTTCAGGATGGAACTGAATACCCCAAATCCGCTTTTCCGGATTCCAGGCGGCGGCAGGATGGTTGTCGCTGACGGCGGTGATTTCAAAACCAGGTGCCAAGGCGGCAATGCTGTCACCGTGGCTCATCCAGGAGTTGAACCCTGAAGGAACACCGTCAAAAAGTGGATTTCCTGTTTGGAGGGTTAGCGGCACACGACCGTACTCTTTGACTGAAAGGCTTTCGACCCGCCCTCCGCAGAGGTGTGTCATCAATTGAAAGCCATAACAAATCCCCAGTATCGGAATACCCAAAGTGAAGAGTTGGAGATCGACATGGGGAGCTCCGTCCTCGTACACAGAATAGGGCGATCCGGAGAGGATGATTCCTTTTACATTTTTCAGCCTAGCGGAATTGAGAGGAGCATCATGGGGAGCAATTTCACTGAAAATTCCCACTTCTCTCAAACGTCTGCCGATCAGTTGACAGGTTTGTCCCCCAAAATCCAGGATCAGGATCGTATCCACGGGTCCGTCCTTTGAAAAGTCTGGGCTTTATCAGGACCAACAGAAACTACAGCTATGGGAGTCTCAACGAAAGATTCGATGAATTTGAGATAGTCCTTAGCGTTTTTCGGCAAGTCCTCAAACTTCCGTAGAATGGACAAATCTGTTTTCCAACCCGGGAATTCCTGAATCACCGGCTCTGCTGTTTCGAGATCTTCAATGGTGGTTGGAAAGTCGATGGTGATTTTGCCGTTCAAGCGGTAACCAGTGCAGACTTTGATGGTGTCAAAGCTGTCGTAAATATCCATCTTGGTGATCACCAAGCCATCAAGGCTATTAGTCCAGCAAGCGTATCTGAGGGCAACAAGATCGAGAAACCCTGTTCGTCGGGCGCGTCCGGTAGTGGTTCCAAATTCCTTGCCGATACGCCGAATTTCTTCCCCCAGGTTGCCATCCCGATCCGATCGGAACTCCGTTGGAAAAGGTCCGTTTCCAACTCTGGTGGTATACGCTTTGAAGACGCCGAACACCTTGTCTATTGCCCGAGGTCCGATACCTCCACCCAAAGCGGCCCCACCTGCGGCCGAATAGCCAGAACTGACAAAGGGATAGGTTCCCCAATCAAGATCGAGAAGGACTCCCTGAGCCCCTTCGAACAAGGTATGCTTTCCTTTGTTTTTCCTCATAAAAGCTGCCTGGTCAACCACCAAGGGGCGCAGCCGCTCACGGTAAGGCTCAAGAAAAACCTTTTCTGCGGGCCGTAAATGATTCCAAGTCTGTTCACTAAACAAATCTCCGACACGGACACCATCACGGTGAGCCTTGAGAGCGTAGGTGACGCCAATTCCGCGGCCTGTGGTTCCAATGGGAATCCGGCGCTGGGATTCCATCTGTTGGTCGAGTTCTTTGTAGGTGGATAGAACCAGGTGGGCTCTATCACTGACAAAGACCCGTCCTACCCAATTCACACCAGCTTCAGAAAGGCCGTCCAATTCCGTGAAAAGGGCTGCCGGATCAACCACCATACCGGCACCGAGAATAGAAACCTTTCCAGGACTGACGACACCAGAAGGGACAAGGTGGAGTTTGTAAACTTGATCCCCGTGGATAATTGTGTGGCCGGCATTGGCACCGCCAGAGTAACGGATTACCATTTCAGCACTTTCCGAAAGGAAATCGACGATCTTGCCTTTTCCTTCATCACCCCACTGGGCTCCGACTACGACTATGTTCAAGAGATGCTCCTTCCGTTTCCCAACACTCACGAACGGGAGTAGTTGGGGGATTCCTGGGTGATATGGACGTCGTGGGCGTGGCTTTCACGTAAGCCGGCAGAGCTGATCTTAACAAATTTGCGGTAGGCCCGCAATTCATCGAGATTTTTACATCCGGTATACCCCATCCCTTTCTTCAAACCTGTGACCAACTGATGGACGAAAGGTTTCAGCTCACCTTTGAAGGCTACTCGTCCCTCGATTCCCTCAGGCACCGGGTCTGTCTTTTTGTCCATCGCATAACGGTCACCAGATCCTTCCTTAATGGCTCCCAATGAACCCATTCCCCGGTACTCTTTGAAAATTCGACCTTCGTAGATGATTTCCTTTCCGGGTGCCTCTTTCAAGCCTGCAAACAGGTTTCCGAGCATGACAGCCGAGGCTCCGGCACCGATCGCTTTCACAATATCACCGGAGAACTTGATACCACCGTCTGCAATGATGGGTATGCCAGCTTTTGCAGCTTCTTGAGCGCAATCCCAAACCGCGGTGAACTGAGCCACCCCGATTCCCGCCACAATACGGGTTGTACAGATTGAACCCGGACCCACGCCAACCTTGACGGCATCAGCGCCAGCGTCAACCAGACGTTTGGTACCCTCTGCAGTAGCGACATTACCGCCAATAACCTGAAGCTCTGGATACGCTGCCTTCATCGCCTTCACAGCACTGATAACATTGGCGCTGTCGCCATGAGCCGTGTCCAGAACAACAAAGTCAACTTTCGACTGAAGCAGCAATGGCACACGCTTCTCCCAGTCTTGAGGACTCACGGCAGCACCAACAATCAACCTGCCAGAGTCGTCTACCGAAGCATTAGGAAACGCCTGATGCTTTTCCATATCTTTTACAGTGACAAGGCCAATCAACCGGCCTTCCTTGTCAACAACAGGAAGTTTCTCGATTTTGTACTTATTGAATTTCTCTTCGGCAGTAGCTAAAGAAACAGTACCAACTTCAACCACGGGGTTCTTGGTCATCACGTCTTCCACCAGCTGACTGTAGTCGCTGCAGAACCGTAAATCTCGGCCGGTAATGATGCCAACAAGCTTCTTGTCATGATCAACAACAGGAAGGCCCGAGACTCCATACTGCACCATCAGTTTCTGCACAGCATCGACAGTCTCACCTTTGCGAACCACCACAGGGTTCTCAATCACCCAGTTCAGATAGCGCTTGACCCTGCCCACGTGTTCAGCCTGAACTTGGGGACTCAGGTTTCGGTGAATGACGGCAGCTCCCCCTTCAAGGGCCAGGGCAATGGCAAGCCGATCTTCCGAAACCGTATCCATGGCAGCGGATAGAATCGGAATGTTCAAGCTGATCTTTTTAGTCAGACGGGTTTTCACCTTGGCAGCACCCGGGAGAAAATCGGCATAACCCGGAACCAGCAAAACATCATCGTAACTAAGGGTTTCCTCAAATGTGATCACGGGAGATTCTCCTTCAACGTCTTCATCAATGCCTCGTATTTGTCAGAAAGAGCGCGGGCTTTTATGGGTGCTTGGCCATGATAGAGCTCGGGGTGAGAAAAGAAGGTCTCAGCCTCCCAACCAGTTCGTTCTTTCAGCTCGTTCACCAGTTTTTCCCAAATTGCAGGACGAGCCTTCAATGCCTGGATCAAGGGGATCTTTTCCCGGTCGCACTCCAAGGTCAAGACTCGAACCACTTCATGACCTTCAGGCTCTCCCGCAAGTGACAACAAAATATACACGCTTTCAGCCAAAACGAGATCACCGGCCCCTTCTCTTAGGTTCCTATCCAGTCGATTCTTGTCCACCGACAGAGTCGAGACGACTTTCAGCATACGGGCTGCAGCCGCCGCAAAACCAGCCAGATAGTCTGTGACAAACCGTCCCGATGCCGAATTGGTCAAATCTCTCTGATGCTCGCTGATCTGATCCATAAAGAAAGTCATGACCCGAGGAGCAAAAGCCTTCCAAAGGCTTTTCACATGCTCACTGTTCCAAGGATTGCGCTTCTGAGGCATGGTGGAAGAACCGACCTGGGTTGCAGTGAACAACTCTCGGAACTCTCCAATCTCAGACCGCTGCAAATTTCTCAAGTCGTCTGCCAGGTTGGCGATGATTCCAAAGGCGACATTCAGCTCAAGAAGCAGACGCAGCAGATACTCAGGTTCGACAAGCTGGGTGGAATGCTCAGAAGGTTGCAGACCGAGGTATGCCAGCACCTTCTGCTCAAGTGCCTGCGGATCGGTAGTCATGACACTCGTAGCATTATAGGCCCCTACGGCACCGGCAAATTTGCCTTTCAGACCGTCAGCCAATCGATGTATTTCAAGGATGGATTTACCCAAGCGGCTGACATATTCGGCAAGGGCAAAACCGACGGTCACTGGAACGGCATATTGGCCATGGGTTCGACCGATCTGCGGAGTCTCAGCTTCTTGCCTTGCCAATTTGATGAGAGCTAATTCCAAATCAGCAAGAAGCGGCAATAAAACCATCTTCACCGCATCACGGGTTTTCAAAGCATTGGCGGTATCGAGCATGTCAACGGAGGTTGCACCCAAGTGGACGTAAGGAACCAATGCCTCAGGGAGGTGGCGTTTAATGACGTTTACAAGCGCCCGGATGTTGTGCTGTGTCTTCTCTTCCTCGATATAGACTTCATCTGGAAGAACCGAGGTTTCCAGCTGATCGAGGGCTGATAATAAGTTCGGTCGATCGGAAGGTTCAAAGTGTAAATCGAGGTGAGCTTTCAGCAGGGCAACTTCGCAACGGACGGCGTACCGAACAGAAGCTTCTTCACTAAGACAAGCTCCCAGCCTGTCGAACAGGTCTCGATTCGACAGATAATACCGATGATCGAGGGGTGAAAGATTGAGAAAAAGGCTTCTTTGTTCCATGCGGCAGTATGGCAAGACCCCTGTCTTTTGTCAAACCTTTGGGATAGACTCTTCGCCATGTTTTCGATCCGTAAATGCACAGAAGTTGGGTGCCGTAGAAACGCTGTTGAATTGTCTGAAACCTGTTTTGGACATCTTCCCGACCGGACTGCCTACTTGAAAGAACTCAGAGCTTTTTTTTCACGACAAAGGGAATTCTCCGGACTCTCCCTGGCTCGGACGATTTGGGAACAAGAGGATTTGAGAGGTCGATCCTTCGAAGGTTGCAACTTTATGGGCGCTCGATGGAATGATCTGCTTCTTGATGGCTGCAGTTTTCGGCATTGTTTCTTTGACTTCAGCAGTTACAAACGATGCTCGCTCACCAAGACCTCGTTTCTTTTCTGCAGTATTTCAGGCATCAGAATGGAAGACTGTAATTGGAGCGGTTCGGATCTGTTGCATGTTAATTTCAATGCCTTGGAAGCAAAGCGGACACAATTTTCCGAGTCTGATCTCTACTTCACCAGGTTCATCGGTTCCAAGCTTGACCATGTGGATTTCGTCGATTGTAACTTGAAAAAAACTCAGTTTACGGGAGCCTGGCTGAACGAGGTGAATTTCCGGTATTCCAACTACGAGGAAGCTGAGTTCGACACAGCGCTTGAGGCTCCCACATGAAGTTAGTTTTCCACTACTCCGTTGAAAATTTCTCCAATACTTATGTCGTCGGTCCAGAAGATGGCGGTGATGCCATTCTAATCGACCCGGGAGTCTTGGATGTCCGTTTATTAGAAGCCATAGAATCGAACGGCTTCACAATCCGTTGGGTTTTGATCACCCGATGCCAGCCCGACCATGTCAGAGGACTGAGAACACTCAAAAAGGTTTATGACGCAGAGATTTTCAGCCGCCAACCAACAGTACTCGAATTTGATTGTCAACTTGTCAAACCTGGTACGCAGTTGCAGCTCGGTCCTTTCAAAATAGACTGTTTATGCTATCCCGAGTTCAGTCATGACTCGGTGATCTACAAATTTGAAAATTGGGTATTTTGTGGAGATTTGATTTCGGCAGGAAAACCAGGCAAAATTACCAGCCCCTATGCACAGGCAAATCTGGCCCAAGCCCTGGAACGGAGATTCTTCACCTGGCAAGATGATTTACTGGTGTTTCCCGGTGAAGGTCCCCCGACCACACTTCGCAGCGAGAAGCTTTTTAATCTTGCTCGACGCTCAGCGGGGTTGGAAATCCAAGATCGCTCAGGACCTTCTGGAAGTCGGGTGGCAGAGGAGCCCTAAGGTCGATTCGCCCTTTACCCCCCGGCAGCTCGATCAGCAACTGAGCAGCATGGAGCATTAGCGGAGCATTGGGGCACTTGGGATCAATCCTGGCATAGATAGGGTCCCCAAGGATGGGGGTTCCTAGAACAAGACTGTGAACCCTGAGCTGGTGAGTGCGACCTGTGTGAGGTCGAAATTGGACCATCGTATAACCTGGAACACGAGCAATAACCGACCACGCTGTGACGGCTGGTTTTCCCTGTGATGCCCCAACCGCAGCGAAACGTTGCCGGTTTTTTGGATCCCGCCCCAACCAGCCCTCGATGGTTCCTGAAGCAACCTTCAGAGTTCCCTTCAAGACAGCGTAGTAAGTTTTCACAGTTGACCTGGCTCGAAACTGCGCTGCAAGAAATTCGAGGGCCTCCGGTGTTTTAGCGGTAATCAGGACACCACTGGTATCTTTGTCAAGGCGATGGACAATACCGGGTCGAATTTCGGAACCATCCTCTTCCTCAAAATTATCCGCCAGTTCTTTGACACGAAACAGCAAAGCTTGAACCAGTGTTCCCGACCAGTTACCATGAGCTGGATGGACGACCATGCCTCTGGGTTTATTGACAACGACAACAGCCTCGTCCTCGTAGAGAATGTCCAAAGGAATGTCCTCGGCTTCAAAACGGTTCTCAGGAAGGTCCTCCCACAAAACAGAAAGGGATTCCCCCCCCTCCAACTTTAGGGAAGGTTTCAGTACCTTCCCGTCCATTAGTACTTCCACGTTTCGCCGATCATATTGGCTTCGAGGAAAAAGCCCCAAGGTATCAGAAACATATTTGTCCAACCGGCATGGCAGTTCCAATAGGGGAACTTCATGTTGGATTTGGTGTTGTGCCATCATTGCCCCAGAAACCAATCAACACCAGCCAGAATCAGCCCTGAAGCCAGACTGATGCTTACAAGGGTAAGGTTTTTTTGTTGCAGAAGGTCGGACTGACTGTTGGCAACCCAAGAGGAAGTGCCACGTCCAAGCGGCCATGGAACATTTTTTTGTGGAAGTCCATTGCTAAAGTAATAAAAATAATCATAGCCCAAACCAGCAAAAAGATATGCGAGAGGAAAAGTCCCCACTGCGAGGATTTCGGCACGTCGGAGTTGAAGCATCCAAGGCTCAAACTCTTTATCAGAATAAGGTTTTGCGATGGCTGGAGTGGATGGTGTTGAGGTGTTGGATGCGACTGTCTGCGGCATTGCCGGAGTTATGTAGAAAAGGCACCCTAGTACAAAGATCAAAGCTTTCTTCACCGGAACCCCTCGAAGAGTGCTGTCCCGATGCGCACGAGAGTACTACCTTCTTCAATGGCCCACTCAAAATCGTTGGTCATACCCATCGAAAGTGTTGACCAAGATTGCTCGGGAAAACTGGCTGCCAGTTTATCCCGCCAGTTCCTGAGCAAACTAAAACACGGCCTAACCACCATTTCTTGAGGGGAGTAAGGTGCCATTGTCATTAGGCCTCTCAGCTTCAGGTGAGGCAATGCAGCAACAGCTTCCGCCATACGTAGGAGAGAATCCAGATCCCTCAGGCCATCTTTAGCCGTTTCTCCCCCTGTATTGACTTCCAGAAGTACATTCAAAGTCCTCCCTACCTTCGCAAATTGTTTTTCTAAGGCTAAGGCGGTGTCCTGCTTATCCAACGAATGAAGCCAAGAAAACCCAAGACTATGCCTGGCTTTGTTGGACTGCAGATGGCCTATCATGTGCCACTGGATATCAGAGGGTAACACCTGCTGTTTTTCAACAGCCTCTGAAACACGGTTTTCACCGAAAGACCGCAAACCCAACCCGTAAATATCTTCCAGGTCCGAGAATGCTCTGGTTTTGGTGACAGCTAATAGCTGAACAGAATCGGCCGACCGACTAGCCCGCGAGCAGGCATCTGCCATCCGAGACTGAACCAATTGCAACCGTTCTTTGGCCATCTCGACGTTTTGCATGGTAAAAGTGTATCTGTTGGGCAAAAAAAAATCACCTCCTTGAAGAGGTGACCTTTCTTTACCGGTTTGGTTATTCGATGACAGCCAAAATGTCAGCCATTTTCACGATCAAGTGCTCATCAGAGCCAACCTTGACCTTGGTGCCGGCGTACTGATCGTACATGACTTTGTCTCCGACCTTGACGGTAATGACGTCCTTATCGGTACCTACGGCAACGACGGAGCCCTTCTGGGTTTTCTCCTGGGCGTTGTCCGGGATGAAAAGCCCGGAAGCGGTTTTCTTTTCAGCTTCTTCTACCTTGATCAGGACACGGTCGCCAAGAGGCTTTAATGTCATGGAATTCCCTCCTTTATGGATATTGTGATTGTTACAAACGAATATACCTAAACACAAAGGCACGGTCAAGGAACTGCTGCTGGGTATTTTTAACTCATTTTATCAGGATTTAGGAGTTCTCTGGAAATTTTGACTCTGTTTTGACTCAGGAATCATGGTTTGGGTCATAATGAACCATATTAAATTGTGCACAACTCAATTAGTGAAAATTAAAATCTCACGTGCTACTCTATATTTCATTATTATGAAAGAAGTTACGCGATATTTTTGATTACTAAGGCCATTTGGCACGGAAATTGATTGTTAGTTTGTGCACTGAGGAGAGGAACACTATGAAAAAGAAGACCATGCAGACTGTACCGTACGATGGAGAAAATTCCCTGTCGATGTACCTGAAGGAAATCAACAAGGTCGCTCTCCTGACCCGCGCAGAAGAAGAAAAGTACGCCCGGCTCGCAGCACAGGGAAATCAGTTGGCCAAAGATAGGCTCGTGGCAGCCAATTTACGCTTTGTCGTTAATGTTGCGAAAAAGTACCAGAACCAGGGTCTCGGCTTGGATGACCTGATCAGCGAAGGCAACATCGGTCTGATTAATGCCATCGAGCGCTTCGACGTCGAAAAGGGTTACCATTTTATCAGTTATGCCGTTTGGTGGATTCGACAGTCCATTCTTAAGGCCATCTGTGAAAAGAGCCGGACTATCCGACTCCCTCTCAACAGGGCCAATGAATTGGTTCAGATTGAAAAGATGCGTAAAGAGATGTTCTCAGAACAGGGAATGGAACCGGCTGACCGCGAATTGGCTAGACGCTTGGGAATGGATGAAGGTCAAGTCCGAGACCTTCTCGACATCAGCCGTGAAATGATCAGCCTGGAAACTCCCGTATACACTGACAGAGACACTTCTGTTCTGAGTGATTTTCTGGAGGACGCCAATCACCCTTCCCCGGAAGCTCAGACGCTTCACGGAAGCCTTAAGGCCGATTTGAACAACGCCCTCGAAACCTTGAGTGAGAAAGAGTCTAAGATTTTGGAACTGCGCTTTGGTCTGAACGATAAACAGCCGCTCAGCTTGAAAGAGATCGGTGAGAAATTCAACTTGACCAAGGAACGAATTCGTCAGATTGAAAAGAAGGCACTTCAAAAACTTCAGGCCCCATCGGAAGACAAAGAACTGGAAGCCTACCTCGTGGCTGTGTAATCCAAATCAAGTCTCAAAAAAAAACCGGCTTCACAGCCGGTTTTTTTTCCCTACTTCCAGGAGATGGGTTTGATGTTCCAAATCTCTTTGGCATATTCCCCAATGGTACGGTCAGAACTGAACTTGGCGCTCGCAGCGATGTTTAGAAGCGCCATACGGTGCCATTTCTTCTGATCACGGTAAGCCTCATCAATTTTCGCCTGGGCAGCAATGTACTCAGGCATATCTTTGAGAACAAAGTATTGGTCTGGAGCGTTACCTTCGACACCGTACATCAGGGAGTCATAAAGTTCCTTGAACAAGTCAAAACTCTCAACATTGTACGTTCCGTCAATCAGCTGATTCATCGCTTTCTTGATTTCAGGATGCTCTTCAAGAATCGCTTGTGGATTGTAGGCTTGGCTCTGTGTCAGCCTTGCCACTTGGTCAGCTTTCAGTCCAAAAATGAAACAGTTTTGTTCTCCGGCTTCCTCGGCGATTTCGACATTGGCACCATCCAGAGTACCCACTGTCAAAGCCCCGTTCATCATGAACTTCATATTTCCAGTTCCCGACGCTTCTTTACCAGCTGTCGAAATCTGTTCGGAAACATCGGAGGCGGGAAAGATTTTCTCTGCCAGAGATACGCGATAATTCTCAAGGAAGTAAACAGCCAGCTTTCCTTTGGTTCTTGGATCGTTGTTGATAACTTTGGCAACGGTATTGATGAGCTTGATGATATTTTTCGCTCTACGGTAACCTGAAGCGGCTTTGGCTCCAAAGAGGAAAGTCCGGGGGACACCTTGATAGGTCGGATCGTCTTTTATTTTGTTGTAAAGGTACATCACATGCAGAATGTTCAGCATCTGACGCTTGTACTCATGGAGACGTTTGACCTGAACATCGAAAAGACTGTCGACATTCAAAGTGATATCTTGAGTCGCCTTAAGGTAGGTGGCCAAAGCTACTTTATTGGCCTTTTTAATATCAATCAGCCTCTGTATGACAGCAGGATCATCTGCAAACGCCTTGAACTTGGTGACCTGTGACAGATCTTTAGCCCAACCTTTTCCGATTTTTTCATTAAGAAGTTGACTGAGACCGTGATTAGCCTTTAGCAGGAACCGACGTTGGGTCACCCCATTTGTCTTGTTATTAAACTTTTCAGGATAAAGCTCGTACCAGTCCTTGAGTTCCTGATTCTTAAGAATTTCCGTATGGAGGGCTGCTACTCCGTTGACCGAATGGCTGCCATGAATAGCAAGCCAAGCCATCTTTACCACTCCATCGCTCAAGATGGCCATATGGCGGTGCTTACCATAATCGTTGGGATACTTTAACCGCAATTCTTCGACAAAACGACGGTTGATTTCCTCGACTATCATCGTGAGCCTAGGAAGCTGCTGTTGGAAAAGACCGATAGGCCACTTCTCCAGTGCCTCACTGAGAATGGTATGGTTGGTATATCCACAAGTACGGGTAACGATGCTCCAAGCGACATCCCAAGGCAACTTTTGCCAGTCGATCAAAATTCGCATCAGCTCGGGAATGGCAACGACCGGGTGCGTATCATTGAGCTGCAGCGCAACTTTGTCGGGAAACTTGCTGAAGTCATCACCGTATTTCTTCTTGTAGTTTCCCACCAAATCCTGGAGGGAAGCCGAAACAAAGAAATATTGCTGTCTGAGGCGGAGCGCTTTTCCCTGGGGACCATTGTCATTTGGATAGAGCACACGACTAATGTCTTCGGCAGAGTTGGCCTTTTCCACAGCTCGCTGGTACTGCATGTCATTGAACAACTGCAGATCAAAACCTGACACCGATTCAGCTTCCCAAAGCCTTAAGGTATTCACCGTCTTGGTGTCATAACCGACAATAGGTGTGTCATAGGGAATCGCTTTGATGTCCTCGGAATTAACTCGGATGTAGTGTTCCTTGCCTTCGGCATCCTGATGAATGATCACCTGGCCGCCAAACTTGACAACTACAGACTGGTCAGCACGCCGTATTCCCCAAGGGTCACGCTCATTGAGCCATGTTTCTGGTTTTTCGATCTGGTACCCGTCGACAATTTTCTGCTGAAACATGCCGTATCGATACCGGATACCATAGCCGTGGCCAGGAAGGTCCATGGTGGCCAGAGAGTCTAAAAAACACGCTGCAAGACGGCCTAGACCTCCATTGCCCAGTCCGGCATCGGACTCCCGGTCCTCGACGAGGTTGTAGTCGACTCCCAATTCTGCCAAGACGTCCTTGATGTCGTCCTCGGCGGTCAAATTGACCAAATTGTTACTTAAAGCCCGACCCATCAAAAATTCGGCGGATAGATAAAATGCCTGCTTGTTGCCCTGGTCGAACGTGGCCTTCCTGGTATCAAGCCAGTTGTCCAGAATCGGTTCCATCACCGTGTCAGACACACAAGAATAAATTTCCTGTGGACTGGCCTCTTCCAACTGTTTGCCATAATGGCGTTTCAGTCTGCCCAGTACACCTTCTTTGAATTTGACTTTATCAATTTTCATAAGGGACTCCTTGCCACCACGTTGTGTGGCACGCGAAAAAGTCTAATGTCAAGCGTTGCAGATTACAAGCGTCCCAAGAGTTTTCCAGTTTGAGCATCCCATCGACATAAGCTTCCATCATACGAGCACGAAAGGAGATACTGCCCGTCCCCAACCCAAGCAGCACCTGTCACTGCAGACTCGTGGGCTGACCAAGAACGGAGGATTGCTCCAGTAGACAGCGACCCGATGGTAATCTGTCCATCCGAGTTGCCAGAAGCCCAATAATCTTTTGCGGCAATCCTGACCTCAGAGGAAAGCGGCGATGCTGTCAACCAGCGCTTTCTCATATTTGTGAGACTCTCCCAGGAACCAGGAACAATGGAGGCAGTTTTGACGGTTTTTTGATCAAGATCAATCAGAATAAAGTGGCCACCAAGTGACACCGCTGCCAGCAGCTTTCCCTCAGAATCAAAAGCAACACCGACAATAGGACCAACATTCGTTAGCGACCAGGAGGCGAGAATTTCACCAGTGGCGACATCAAGCCACAGGATTTGCCCCTCCTTTCCCCCTGTTGCAAAAGTTCGGCCGTCTTGAGAAAGTTCGAGAGCCGTGAACCCTTGCCAAGGAAAGGCAAAAACAGGTCCTACCACAGAAAGCAGGACCAACAAAACAAACGTTTTCACACTTTGATACCAAGCCATGCTAAAAGGGCAAAGAACAACGCCTGCAGGACGACATACCAGGAAAGGATAGGTCGGTTCGGTAACTGGAATTTCCCGGCCCACCAAGATGCAACAATAGCAATCAGGCCCCAAGCGAAATAATTCTGTAACGGTACCTGGCTGTCATGCCAGACCCAGTATTCCAGGGAAATTGCCACCGGTTCCAGCAAGTAGTCAAAAGCGACGCAAGCTAGAGCAACCATGAGAATTTGAAGCAATCTGTTCCAATTTGGGAGTAACCTCAGGACGGCAGTATGGACACCAAGAACAACCAGCACCCAATTCATCCCGATTACGGGAGGAACACCAAGGAACAACATTCCCAGGGTGTCCGTGTAATGGTAGGGACCGAAAACCAGACCAGTGGCAACACCGAGAGCTTCCAACCCGAAAGTAAGCAACAAAATAGGAACAAAACAAGCCAGTAAGACCTTCCAATCTGTTTTCCAACCGTAGGTTGCAACAATCGCAGCCCCAGCACCAAGAAGAAACCAGGGTGTCAGAACAATCATCCAAGGAAGAAAAAATGGAATGGCATGCCCTGCAATTCCAACAATGTATAGGAAGGAAATAACAACAAAGATGATTATCGAATATCTTTTTTCATTCATGGCAACACCCTCATTTCTCGGAATCCCCCTTCCCAGTAAGCCTCCCCATAATCTACGGTTAGCTGTTCATCCACCCGTATATCCCGGATCGTCCTGAAAAAGGTGACAAAAAGATCGTCAACCAAAGTGTGATCAACTGCCAGGTTGGGTTTTGCCGAATGGTTGGCAAACCTCAGCTCATTTCCTTCCCGAAGTGCATTGATTTCCAATTCAGTGCCATCAGGTAATTCGTCAGGATAGTTCCAAGCATAGTCTGAAAGATAATGTCCATCCACTTTTTGTTCAGGGGATGCGTCTGACGCTTCTTGAATCACCCCGGAGTACTCACCGACCAAATCCCCTAATTGTAAATCCACCCCGGCAAACAGCCCATACCCGAGACCAATACCCGCTTCTTTGATAAAAAGCGGGGGCCGGAAACCTCTCTGAAGTGACTCTCCATAACGATGGGTCAAAGACTCAAACTCATCTTGGTTCGCCTTATAATACGGACTTGAGGACCAGCGGTATGCCGAGATCCTCGGATCAGCAATTCGACACCTTGCCAGATAGACCAATCCCCTCAATGCAAAGAATTCTTGAATTGACTCCATGAGCCCAGAGTACTCCGTCAGAAGCCATGGCGTCCAGCAGGGTATAGACTATCAAGAAAGTTCATTTTTTCTATTCGATTTTGAGGTGAAATCCAAAAATCGCAGATAACGCTACATTTTTTTGAGATGCCATATGAATAATCTCTAGAACTCATTGACTTTCCTGTCATAATTGCTATGATATTTCTCATCTTCTGAGTTTTTTTGCGGATAGTTTGTTTTTTTGAGGAGATACAGATGAGCCAAACCACCAAAACCGGGGCCGATGCTTTGGTCGACGTCCTTATTCATGAAGGTGTCGAGTATGTCTTCGGACTTCCCGGTGGTGCCGCCATCCCGATATTCGATGCTCTCCCCGGTCGAACCGTCAAATTTATTTTGACCAGGCATGAACAGGGTGCCGTTCATATGGCCGATGGTTACGCACGGGCTACAGGAAAGGTAGGCGTCGCCTTAGTCACCTCCGGGCCAGGGGCAACCAATGCAATTACTGGATTGTTCAGCGCATTGCTTGATTCAGTGCCGGTCGTTGTTTTTAGCGGACAGGTTCCTACCTGGAACTTGGGTCTTGATGCCTTTCAGGAAGCTGATATTTACGGTATGACCCAGCCTGTTGTGAAGCACTCTTACCTTGTCAAGGATGTGAAAGACCTGCCCCGCATCGTCCGCGAAGCGTTTTATCTGGCCCGTACCGGCAGACCGGGACCGGTTCTCGTTGACCTACCCAAGAACATCACCAGTTCCGCATTGACTCCCGATTTCACTGCTCCCTTTCAGCTTCCTGGGTATCAAGCGGAACCACCGCATCCTACAGCAGACGATATCAAGAAAGCCGCAGAAATGCTGAAAAAGGCAAAGAAACCAGTACTGTTGGCTGGTCATGGGGTCATTATCAGCGGTGCAACCGAGGAATTGTCTCGCTTGGTAGAAATTCTGCAGATTCCTGTAGTCAATACCCTTTTGGGAAAGGGTGCTTATCCCGAAAGTCACGAACTGAGTCTTGGGATGCTTGGCATGCATGGAACAGCTTATGCAAACAAAGCCATGGTTGATGCCGACCTGATTTTCTCAGTGGGCTCGCGTTTCGATGACCGCATTGTTGGAAACTATACCGACTTTGGTGTTGGTGCCGTCAAGATCCATATTGACATCGATGTTGCCGAGATCAATAAAGTCGTGAAAGTTGACTGTGCCTTGGCCGGGGATGCCAAAGCGGTACTTCAAGAGTTGCTGCCAATGCTAGAGCGAGGTGATGTGGCTGTCTGGAATAAGCAGATCAAGCGGTGGAAGAGAGAGTTTCCCCTAACCTACCGTAAAGAGGGTCGCCTGCGTGCTCAGCATGTGATTGAGGAAATGTATAAACTGACCAAGGGCAAAGCAGTCGTGACTACCGATGTCGGTCAGCATCAGATGTGGGCGGCTCAGTTCTATCTGACTGATCAGAGGTTCAACTGGCTTTCATCGGGTGGGGCTGGAACCATGGGCTGGGGATTCCCGGCTGCCATCGGAGCTCAAATGGGACGACCAGGAGAAGCTGTCGTCGCCATTGTTGGTGATGGTGGTTTTCAAATGACCCTTTCAGAACTCTCCACGGCAATGATCAACAAACTGCCAATAAAAATTCTCATAATCAACAACCGCTATTTGGGTATGGTCCGTCAATGGCAAAACATGTTTTATGACGATAACCTCTCGGGAGTGGATCTTGAGGGAAACCCGGATTTTGTCAAATTGGCTCAGGCGTATGGGATGAAAGCTTTCCGTATCAAGCGCTCTGCAGATGTGAAGAAAATCCTCAAGGCCGCGTTGGCATACAACGAAGGCCCCTGCCTCATTGATGCAGAAGTAGAGCAGCACGACAATGTGTTCCCCATGGTTCCTGCTGGGGCCTCTCTCCGCGCTATGGTTCTGGAGCAACCAAAGAGAAAACTCGAAAAACCCACAGGAGGGACCTGAAATGAGCACACTTGAGACAGAAAACCGGCACACAATCAGCCTCTATGTTGCTAACAAACCAGGGGTTCTCAACCGAATCGCTCTTGTGTTCGGCAGACGTGGTTACAACATCGACAGCCTGGTTGTGAGCGAATCCACCGACCCTGGGTATTCCTATATGAATATCGTCGCGACAGGCGACGGGGAAACTCTGGTTCAGATCATCAAGCAGTTGAATAAACTGGTGGATGTCGTCAGCGCTAAGGACTATAGCAACGAAGATGTTATTCAGAAAGAGCTGGCATTGTTCAAAATCAATTGTCCCCCAGAACGCAGAACCGAGGTGCTCCAGATTGCTCAGACTTTCAAGGCGGTTTCAGAGGACCTGACTTCGACAACATTGACCTTAATGGTTACGGGAAAATCTGAGAAAATCGATGCTCTAAAGGAAATGCTCTCCAATTTTGGAATTCTTGAATTGGTCAGAACAGGCAAAGTGCTGATCAGCCGTGGAGACCACCGAACGAGCCGGAATTGAACCAGTTTCGTATGGTTGATTCAAGGGCGCTGGCAGCCGGACTTGGGCGTGAACCTTCTCGGACAACCAGAGAAAGTGTCCGGGTGGGTGTGGGAGGCAGTAAGTCGAGGTAAGCTGGTCCCGGGCTTTTTCGGACCATTCTCGGTACCAAGCTTACACCCAGACCTGCCTCGACAAGGGCCTGTACGGTCTCGATACCACCACTTTCATACACAATTCTTGGTTCGATTCCTTGAAGTACTAAGTAGTCCAGGACTATTTTCCGAAACCCAAAGCCACTTTTCATAACGATTAAGGGCTCTCCAGACAAAGCCTCGACTGCTATGGCGCCTCGTCCGGCAAGTGTGTGATCCCATGGGACTGCCACGAGAAGTGGTTCGCTGAAGAGCTGGTAGGACTGAAGCCCCGGTCCCAATCCTGCTTCATCCAGGATGGCAAGATCGACACTTCCATCCCTTAGGGAGTCTGCCAGCAAGGGAGAGGATTCTTCGCGCAGGGAAACAGCTAGACCAGGATGAAGCTGCCGAAATCTCCTCAATAAGGGTGGGAGGAGGTAAGCCCCGGTTGTTGGCAGACAACCTAGAATCACCTCTCCACGGCGAAGTCCATCCAAGTCAGCAAAGTCTTTCATTGCTTCTTGGAGCTCCCGAAGAATATGACTGGCTCGGGGAAGAAATACCTTACCACGTTCAGTCAGGCGGGAACCCAATCGGTGCCGTTCCAAAAGGGAACCACCAGCTTCCTCCTCGAGTTTGGCAATTTGTATCGACAAGGATGGCTGGGATACATGACAGTACTCAGCGGCAGCTGTAAAAGAACCAGTATCGACAATTGCTACAAAGTAGCGAAGCTGATGTATTTCCATAACACTAGTCTATACATATCATAGTTAACATATCTTTTACAAATATAATTCAGTACTTTATTCTCAATACCATAATCCGGGAGGATTTCATGGCGAAAGGAACGCTTTACAACAAAATTTGGGATGCGCATGCGGTGACAACCCTACCTACGGGTCAAACCCAACTCTTTATCGGCTTGCACTTGGTCCACGAAGTAACCAGTCCACAAGCCTTTGATATGCTGAGGGAACGGGGACTCAAAGTTGCCTATCCTGACCGGACTTTTGCCACAATGGACCACATCGTTCCGACCAAAAGTCAAAAACGCCCCTTTATGGACGAACAAGCGGAACTCATGATGCAGGCCATAGAACGGAATACCAAGGATTTCAGTGTCAATTTTTTCGATTTTGCCTCCGGTCGCCAGGGCGTTGTGCATATCATTGGACCTGAACTGGGTTTGACACAACCAGGTATGACCATCGCTTGTGGGGACAGCCACACTGCAACCCATGGAGCTTTCGGTTCTTTGGCCTTCGGTATTGGAACAAGCCAAGTCCGCGATGTACTTGCGACCCAGTGCCTGTGCATGGACCCCATGAAAGTCAGAAGGATTGAGGTGAATGGCCATTTGAAGCCCGGAGTTACACCCAAGGACGTTTCATTGTACCTTATCAACCGTTTAGGAGTGAAAGGGGGCATTGGCTTTGCCTACGAATATGCAGGTTCTGTTTTTGATGAAATGACCATGGAAGGACGGATGACAGTCTGCAATATGGCCATCGAGGGGGGGGCACGAGTCGGATACTGCAATCCAGATGAAACAACCTTTGATTATCTCAAAGGCAAGGAACATGCCCCGAAACAAGAGAATTGGACTCAGGCCGTAGCCCGTTGGAAAGCCGTAGCCAGCGAAAAAGATGCCGTTTATGATGAAGTGGTGAAATTTGATGCCGGCGAGATTGAACCCATGATCACTTGGGGAATCACCCCTGGCCAGAGCGTTGGAGTCCTGGATTCGCTTCCAAACCCAGAAGTTATTGCCGACAAAGGTGAACGTGAAACAGCCTTGCTGGCATACAAGCATATGCAACTGAAACCTGGTCAAAAAGCCGAGTCGATCAAAATTGATGTGGCGTTCATCGGTAGTTGTACCAATGGCAGGATCAGCGATCTGAGGGCTGCGGCCGAAATTGCTAAAGGAAGAAAGGTTGCCCCTGGAGTCCATGCCTTTGTTGTTCCAGGCTCGATGAAAGTCCGAGAGGAAGCCATGGCAGAAGGTTTGGACAAGATTTTTCTCGACGCCGGTTTCGAGTGGCGCGAGGCTGGTTGCTCCATGTGCTTGGCGATGAATCCTGATCAACTTAAGGGAGATCAGATTTCTGCCAGCTCATCCAACCGAAACTTTATTGGCCGACAGGGCTCTCCAACTGGTCGAACTCTGCTGATGTCACCTGCCATGGTCGCAGCAGCAGCGATCGCTGGCCACGTTGCCGATGTCCGAACACTCGCCCCACTAGGAGCCGCACATGTCTAAGATTGTCAACATTCAAGGTAGAGCCGTTCCTGTAGTAGGGGATGACATTGACACCGACCGTATTATTCCAGCCCGCTATCTGAAAGAAATCACCTTCAGCCGTATGGGTGAGTACCCATTCTATGATGAGCGCTTCAAACCCGATGGAACGAAAAAGGAACACCCGTTCAACCGCAACGAGTATCAGGGTGCTTCCATTCTTCTTGGGAACGTCAACTTCGGATGCGGTTCCAGCCGCGAACATGCACCCCAAAGTTTGGTTCGGTGGGGTATCCGGGCGGTGGTGGCCGAAAGTTTTGCAGAGATTTTTGCAGGCAATTGTGTGATGTTGGGAACACCAGCGCTTGTTGCTTCGAAAGAAGACGTGGCACAGTTGCAAAAGCTCGCCGCGGAGAAACCTGGTACGGTCTTTACCGTCGACCTGCAGGCAATGGAAGTGAGGGCTGAGGGACTGACCATCAAGGTGACGATGCCGCCTTCCAGGAGAAACGCTCTTCTGGAAGGTACTTGGGACAGCACAGCCTTGCTTCTGGCCAATGCAACCACCGTAAGGGCAAAGGCCGCCGTGCTGCCCCACCCTTCTGGAAAGTCCTAGTTTGACAGAAGGAGCAAATATCTGGTATGTTTGCTCCGAAGACAACCGGACGAATAGCTCAGTTGGTTAGAGCGGCTGCTTTACACGCAGCGGGTCGGGGGTTCGAATCCCTCTTCGTCCAAAAATGTTCCTATAAACATGCTTTTCTGCTGAGGCTGATACGTTTTTTTGCTTTGTCGACCGAAAGTACCATGACTTTCACTGTCTGCCCCGGCTTGACAACATCCATTGCATTCTTGACAAACGTCGTTGCCAGTTGACTGACATGGACAAGCCCATCTTGATGAACTCCGATATCGACAAAGGCACCGAAGTCAGTGACATTGGTTACAATTCCATTGAGAATCTGCCCTTCATGAAGGTCATCCATTGTCTTGATCAGGTCGTCAAAGGTAACAACCTCAAAGGCGGGTCGGGGGTCACGTCCCGGTTTTTCCAGCTCCTTGAGAATATCATGCAAGGTCACGTCACCGACTTCCAAGTTGGTTTTCTGCCCGCCGGCCAGGGAAGCTAGGTCCTTGCGTCCAATCAAATCTTTAACAGAACAATGCGCGTTCTTTGCCAACTTTTCGACAACCGGATAACTTTCGGGATGCACTGCTGAAGCATCCAATGGGTTCTCGCCATCATGTATTCTTAAGAATCCGGCCGCTTGTTCAAAGGCTTTGGGACCAAGGCCTTTCACTTCCAAAAGATCAGTCCGCCGCCGGTAAGGTCCATGTTTCGTGCGATGAGCCACTATCGATGCTGCCAGTCGTCCGTTTAGACCGGCAATATACGTAAGGATAGGTTTCGTGGCAGTATTCAAATCAACACCTACACGGTTTACACAACTCACAACAACGTCATCGAGACTTTTCTTGAGCTCTTTTTGATCCACATCGTGCTGATACTGCCCTACCCCTATGGACTTCGGGTCGATTTTTACCAGCTCATTCAGTGGGTCTAGAAGACGACGACCAATAGAAACCGCACCTCTGACTGTCAGGTCATAATCTGGAAATTCTTCTCGGGCCACCTCACTGGCGCTATAAACTGATGCTCCACTTTCATTGACAGAAAGTACAGGGATTCCAAGATTGAGACTTCTCAGCCAAGACTCGGACTCCCTTCCTCCGGTGCCATTACCGACCGCTACAGCAGAGAGGTTGTACCTCTTGACTGCTTCACGTACCAAATGCTCTGCTTCCTGAGTTTTTTTGTGGGGTTCGAGGGGATAAATGACCCCATGATCCAGCAAGGTTCCCTGAGCCGAAAGAACAACGACTTTGCAACCCGTCCTGAGACCAGGATCAACTGCTAACAGCGCCTTCTGCCCCAAAGGAGCAGAAAGAAGGAGTTGCCGTAAGTTTTCGGCAAAAATATGAATCGCCCCCGATTCAGCCCGCGAACGCGCCTCCTTCAAAGCTTCATTCTCCAAGCTAGGTCCAAGGAGACGCTTCAGACTATCTTTAATGGCAGACTCCAACAGAGAATTGGGATTCGTTCCTCGAGGAAATGCGACGGCGAGAATATCCAATTGGGCAGCAGAGTCATTGATTTCCAAGCTGAGGCTGAGATGTTTTTCTGACTCTCCACGCAACACAGCCAGCAGTCGGTGTCCAGGCATCAGAGACAATTGTTCATTCTTATCAACATGCTCTCTAAAAGGATGCTCTTTAGCGGCTCCTCGAGCTTGGGAAACAACTAATACACCTTGACCAATATACCGACTCCGAATCACCTGCCGTACGGCTGCCGTCTCGGCCAGCCTCTCAGCGACAATATCACAAGCTCCTGATAAGGCTTCTTCACTGCCTTCTAGTTTCTGATTCTGCCATAATTGATCGGCCAGCGGCCCATATCCTTTCTCCAAAGCTACGGACGCCCTCGTCTTGCGTTTGGGTCGGAAGGGCAAAAAAAAGTCCTCGAGCGCCGTTAAGGTCGAAAAACTAAAAACCTGTTTTTCCCTGTCCAAGGACCAATGACCATTCTCTTTGAGGCTTTCCAACACAGCGACACGCCGTTTTTCTAGGTCATGAACCCTTTCTCTTTCGTCACGAATCGCTAATAAAACGACCTCATCCAAATTACCAGTGATTTCCTTACGGTAACGAGCGATGAAAGGAATCGTGTGCTCCTGGTCAAGGAGTTCAAAAACCGAGCCAACAGAACGTTCAGAAAGACTCAAACGTTGTGCAACGGCAGATACCATGTTCATAGAAGACGTCCTTGAAATAAAAAAAAGCCGGCTGGGGGAGCCGGCTTTTTCAGTGTGTGAAGAAGTATTACTGTGCAGCAGCGGCGGCAGGAGCAGGCTGATCAAAAGCAGCTTCTTTAGCCATCTTCTTAGTTTCCAGGGACCGAAGTACCTGAAGATTACCAAGTTTCGCCAACTCAAAGTTGCGTTCCGACTCTTCCCGAGCCTTAAGAATACCCCAAATCGCCTCATCATCGACATCGGCGTTTCTATCAACGACAGCCTGGTCATAGATGACCTTGATGTCTTTGATATAGGAAACGATGTCACCGCCATCCTGAGCTGCGTCCCGATGAATGACAATGCCCTTAAGCTTGATCATCGGAGCCGAGCGAGGATAGAGAGGAAGAACTTTGACGTCCCTGTTCCGAACTTCGGTCTGATAGTTCGGATTGTTCCATTGAAGAGCCTTCCAGCCATCGAAGTTCAGATATCCCATAAAGATTTCCTGTTCTTGGCCCAGTTCATTTTCCAGCAACAACGAAATGCTGTTGGAGAAGTTCCGTCCCAGAATATTGATCTGAATGGACTTGATCACGCCGACGTTCTTGAGAACGCCGAAGCCATCAAACTGCGAACCAGCCTTAGCGTTCTGATCGGTCGAACCTTCCAGCGTGGCATAAGCAGGGATAGTGAACGCAGGCTTGATTATCGCATACGAGTTCACACCGTAAGACGGGAAGTGAATCCGGACACCCATGACAGTCTCACCACCAAACTTGGCGGCATCCTGCTTGACGGGAGCAGCGGTAATCTGGGACAGGGTCTGGTTCTCCACGGACTGTGAAGAAGAAGCCAGTACAATTTCCCAGCTAGGAATAGCGAGGGAGATCTTCATCTTGGCCTTGTCTTCAGCACTGTAGGCTGATCCCGCCTGGCGGCTATAGTCGATGGTCGTCTGAGCGTGCAGGCCAGCATCTCCTTCGCCAATCAACTTTGAGAAATCAATGAGAGTCGCTTGTTCTGCGAAGGCACTGTTAGCCAGAAACAGGGCCACCCCCAGAATCGTGAAGAACCTTTTCATCCAGTGCTCCTTTTTAGCTTGGATTCTTTTTTTCATTATATGGATGCTTCATCCTTTGTCAACGAGATTCACCCCAGTAGGTTCCCCCCCCACCGAGATCATCACATTCGAAACACCTGAAAAGTTGTCCATCAGCGTCGCTTTCAGGACATCCAAGGCCATTACAGGCGAATATATAACATCGGGGTCAGGATTGAAAGCCCTTTTTGACAAATCGATGAAAGCTGTTTGCCCACGAACGAGAACTGTTCTAACCTGGGCCTCACGGGAAAACAACCGCAAGTGCTGATGCTGCGCTGGTCCAAGCAAGATTTCCTTGGTCAGGAGTTCCATATCGTGTTCCACATTTCCATTGAACGGCAAAGAACGGGCCTCAGGTACCAACTGATGGCTGATTTCTGCTGGAAATTGAAGGACTGTTCGGACAAGATTGCCTGGGAGAACGAAATACAGCAAAAGAGATAGCAGAAACACTAAAGCAAGTGCTGCCAAGGCCCCAAGAAGTGTCCGATCAGAAGTCATGGAAGGTCCTCATAATTGTGGATAAATGATTCCAGCCCATTATAGAGACCCTGGGCTAATTTCTTCAAGTAATTCGGATCGTGCAGAGACTCAGCTTCTTCGGGATTCGTGATAAATCCCAGCTCTGCCAGAACAGCAGGCATTCGTGCCATCCTTACCACAAACCAAGGGTTTTCCTTCAATCCTCTCTGGACACTGGAGTCACCCAGCTCTTTTGCCAGCCCTCGAGCCAAATGCTCAGCCAATTCTCGGCTTTCTTTCTTGTATTCAGAATCCACCAAAGTATTCAGTACCGGAAACACCGATTCCGGAATATCGATTCCAGGAATTACCTCCCTTTCAAAATTCTGGGGGACGTACCAAAGCTCCAAGCCCCGGGCTTTTCGGTTAAGACTGGCATTGAAATGGAGGGAGAGAAAAAAAATCGATTCTTGATCTCCTAATTTCTGAGCATGGGCAATCTGCACTCTTCTTTCCAGTGTTGGGTAGGTGTCATTCTTTCTGGTCAGCACGATAGTTCGGTCGGGATACGCCTCCGTCAGCAATTTCTGTAGTTCCAAGGCAACCGTAAGTGTCAGATCTTTTTCCCGCAGGACGACCTCTTTTCCATCAATGGTATGGCGGCCAATGCTGCCGGGATCTGTTCCTCCGTGACCAGCATCAAGAACAAGAACTTGGATTCTTGGCCCCTGACCGGTTCGTTCAACCGTAACCGGAACTGCAGGAATCTTGGTAGGAACCGGTTGATTATTCCACCAGCTCAGCAGAGTCTGGAAGTCGGTTGAATCCAGCTGGCCAGTAATGGGGTCAAGTTTTTGGAGGGAAAACTCATCCTTTCCATCTCCCAAAGCCAATCCCGTGACCAAGTCAATTGACAGCCGGTGTCTGGTATCAGAAAGCAAAACGATGTCCCGATAGGGTTCCCAGAATACCTTAGCCCCGGTCTGCAACACCAAATCCTGAAGATTCTCGGCAAGGACAGGCGAGGCGTACCGAGCTCCACAAAGCCCCCCAACAAGCAGAGACCGCCATACGCGCTCTGTAAACTCGGAAGGTTCCATCCCTTCTTTGCGAAGGACTACCAACAAATCCTCCAAGGTGTTTCCGTAGAGATCTTTCCAGGCTCCGGCCCGAGCCCGTTCAAGCAAGCCTGCCGATGTTTCCGAGAGTCCTCGGGCTTCGGGGAACCACCAGGGGTCGGCACCCGTCCCTTGCAGAAACAATTCGGTAGCGGGATTGGGGTACTCATATTCAAAAACCACTAGGTTTCGAACCAGGCGAGCGGTTTCCTCCACTTCCTTTGCTTGGGTACCGGCGACAATGACATTCCCCAGTTTCTCAACATTGTTACGGGGAAATACCGTTTTTGTTCCAGGAGCAACGAGAAGAAACAGGTCTTTGACACCCGGCAAGTCGCGAGCCTGATCTACTCCATGGATTGCCTTGATTCTTCCGGGCAAACCGATCCAGGCCCGTTCCGCGACTGGCAGACTAACCTCATCAGGCTGCTTCGATAGGGGAAGTCCCAGGGCTGTTTCAACAGCCCAGAGCACTGCAGAACGCCCTGATGTCAACGGATAAGTCCAGCCAGACATATAGCCGCCGGAAAGACGTGAGGCTATTTCACCAATAACAGGACCCCGTGAAGGTGAGAATTTCACGTCCCCTTTCGCGGCTCCCCAATTGAGCCCCAGGGCACGCACACCCCGTTCGAATTCGTTCCAGACAGCTTCTTGGACTACCACTGGGGCCGTCGAGGGAAAAGTATGGCCAATTTCAACAAAGGTCGGAGGAAAGACAATGGTTCTGTCGGCCAACCCGCACCGGATCAGCTGCCCGTCCCGAACAATGGCATCAACGCTAAACTCCGGACCATCGATGTACTCCTCGACGATGGCACGACCCGTCAGGGAAAAACCAACCGCATCGGCAAGGGAAGCAGGCAAATCTTCACTGCGATGGACGAGCCGGACTCCCCGGGCACCCATGCTGTCCGTCGGCTTGACTACAACAGGAAAGGGAAAGTCCAGCTTGGGAATTGTTTGCGACAACCCTTCAAAGACTTGATGCCGGGGTGAGGAAATTCCCGCTTCATCAAAGCGGTGCCGCATCAGGCCCTTGTCCCTGGCCAGAAGGGCCGCTTCATAGGGAGTCCCAGGCAGGCCAAGATGTTCAGCAATCCAGGCTACTGTCGTAGAAAAGTCCGTACCCACGGTCAGAACACCATCCAGGCGCTGAGCCTTCTGATGGGACCGGGCTCGTTCGAGGCAACGTTCAAGGTCTTTGATGTCACAGACTTCAAACCAATCGGCTTGGTCACGAGCCGGGGCCATGGGGTTTCCGTCAAAACAGAGTACCTTAACCCCAAGCTGATGTGCAAACTTGAGAGCCGGCAGCTGCATGACGCCACCCCCAATCAACAGCAGATGCAGACTCATGGCAGCTCCTTTGTTTTTCGGGCATAAACCTCAAACGTGTCACCCCAGCCCAACCAGCGGTCCAGCAGCGTAACAATTGATAGTACAGGATCTGAGGGTCCTTTCAGTCCGGGGAACCGCTCCGGATGATGCCCTGTAACCCGAAATGCCAACACTTCAAAACCAAAACGTCTCAGAATCGGTTTCGTATTGGCCGGATTCCATATGGAAAAGTGATCATCCGGGCTTTCTTCCCAGAATTTCTCGGGTTGAAACGTTCTGGTGATTCCCTTTCCATTGGGCGTGGAAAAGGCAAACAGACCTCCGAGAGGGAGCAGTTTATTGACCTGGCTGAGCACGGCTGACAGATCGGGAAAATGTTCAATGACATACCAAAGCGAAACAAGATCGGGGCGGGTTACCCCTGGAAAAGACTCTTCCCATCGGAACTCCAAAAAAGAGGCCTTGACCGCTGGAAATCCAAGTGAGTCCCGAACATAGGCTACCGCAGCTTCTGCGACATCGAGGCCGAAAGGATGATGCCCCGAGGCCGCAGCCGCTGCCAGGAACGGACCGTAGGCACAGCCGACATCCAGAATATTCCTGCCGACACTCGTACCAGCCGTACGATCAAGAAACTCCAACCGCTGCTGCCCTAAAGCCTGAATGTGAGCAAAGTCTTGTAGGTAGGTCTTTCCATACTGCTTTTGATAATCTTCAAAGAAATACGCTTCTGAGTATTCTTTGGGAGGTAGTTGGTGGGCCGAGAGATACTCCATTCCACAAACGGCACAACGATGGTAACTCTTATGATGGCTTCGGAAGAAAACAGCATTGCCGCCAGTTCGGCATACTGGGCAACGGCTGTCGGTACCACGAAAGGTTGAAAAATACTCTCCTGCATTGAGAGGCTCTTGCAGCAACTTCGTAAAAGCTTCGCGCGCGGCACCCTGGGCATCTTCCAAACCGGAAAGAAACGCATCGGCTCGGGGTCTGCGTACACCAAAAGTGGGAAGTCTAGCGGCGCGTGAAAGCTGTTCATGATAATTGGTGGGATTCAAAAGCAGGACGGGAGTTCCGGCAGCCAAGCTTTCCAAAGCGGTCAATCCCCACGAGGTAACCGTCAGATCCCATTGACCAAGGAGTTTGGGAAGCTCGGGCGGAGCTTCCAGCACTTCGGTATCCAGCGGAACGATAAATCGCGAAAGCGGCCCGCGGACGACAGTCAAAGAATACGGGAACCTCCCCTGTGTGCGAAGGGTCTGAACCATGGCTAGGAACTTCAACGTCAACCCGGCAGGATCAGAACCACCGAAAACAGCCAGCATGGTTCGGATTGGTCTATCGTAACGGTGCGGTTTGGGAGGAAAAGACAGACCGAGGAGGCCTGGAAGACGCACATTGGGTTCAGGCTTTGTATCGTGTGGAAGCGAGTCTACCAGAAACGCAAACCGCCTCCGGGCAGGTCCCCCGTCATCCCACCCTATCAAATGCAAGGTCCGACGGGAAAGAAGGGAAAAAGCCGATAACGGTGCAGCCTGCATGTCGAGAACTGCTTTGGGAGCAATATAGGATTCCGGCCATTTCATCCAGAGTTGAACACCGGCAGAATCCGCCAGGCTCTGAACAATGGACCGCTCAAATACCGGGTGCTTTCCGACAAAGGCAGAGTCGGCTGCAAAATAGACCACCGCCTGGGGTCCAACCGAGGCCGCAGCCGCCAAACAGCGGCGCAAATGCCCCATGCCTCTATCGATTCTGAGGCTGGGAATAAAAACCAACTCTGGTGTCAGCGCGGATGTCGGTTCAACCATGGGATCAGGTCCTCCACTTCGAGGGGCTTGCCCCGGTAAAGATCGGTCCAAAGGGACCGCAGATACTGAAGATCATCCGGTGTATCAAGGGTCACCCTGGCTGCAGGTGCCCGCAACGCTTCTGCAACTGCCGGGTGGTTGATATGAAAACGCTCCGGTCGGCGGTACAGAAAGGGGCTTGCGTGTTCCTGCTCATACTCGTCGGGGTCCGATGACCAAGCCTCTTCGAGAGCACTTACCTTCAGAACTTCGACACCAGTCCCAATGGGGGAACCCACAAAGCCGCTGTAATCTGCGCCGCTGGCAAGATGCAGCTCCAGGAGCTCGTTGGCTAGTCGGGCTGAAACCAAGGGATTGTCACCGGTGGCACGAACAACGGTGCTGGTTCCTATCGAACGGGAAGCTTGGACAAAGCGGTCCAGAACATTTTGTTTGTTGCCGATGTAAATTTCCCAGCCTGCTGAGCGGGCAAGGGGTTCAAGTTCGCCGGCACTCTCAGGTTCCGTGACCAACACTCGCCGGTCAACACGCACGGCGGCAAGAGCTTCAATGCAGCGTTGCGTAACAGAAGTTCCACCCAAGTCGGCCAAGGCCTTGCGTGGGAGACGTGTCGAGTCCAGACGAACCTGCAAAAACACAGCGGTCACAAGTTCCCCCAGAGCTCAGACAACAGTCTGGCATCAGTCTGAAACCGGTAACGGTGAGTTTTTACCCACGCACGCTCATTCAGAAATTCGGCCAGACTATCGCTAAAGGAACGGCCGCTGCGCCTCGCATGAGCCCAAAACCGGATCATTGGAAGCACTCCATGATCTCCTAGATGTCGTACCGCCAAATTCCGAAGATAAAACCGGGAATAGGAACGGTCAGGGGTTTGATCTTCGGAGGGAACTTCCGAGCGGTAGTCCACTTTGAACCCTCGGTCCACTACCAGTCTTTCACCCCAAAGGTGGCTTCTGACTCCCCAGTCCACTTTTTGCCAGAAAGGATTGCCGAGCGCTTGGTCATACCCGCCCGTTGCCAAAAATTTTCCGCGGTTGTAGAGACCGGTATAGTCGGATGCAAAAAGAGTATCCACGTTTTCCTGGTCGGTACCCAAGGTAAGGATCTTGAGACGATCCTTCTCAAGAGTAGGGACTTGAACGCAGGGAAGTTCATATCCCTCCCTATCGCGCATTTCGGGAACCATGACCAAGAAAGAAAAGTCCTGCCACAGACGTTGGACCTTCGAATGCAGTCCTGTTTCTGACAGGGATTGATCGTCCCACAAAACCAAAAACCGGTCTCCTCGAATTTCCCTTGCCGCCAAATTGATCCTCACTCCCGGTGTCGCGGGCTCTGATAGAACCAGAAAACGCAGACCAGGGAGGTCGCCTAGCAGTTTCTCGGCATCAAAACGGGGACTTTCCTGTTCGATACAAAGAATTTCTGGAAAACCGAGGGAATGAAATTCCGTTAGTACCGAAGGCCGGAAAAGCGCCGGCCCACGCCCCAGAACAACCAATGAAACCCGAAGTTCAAAGCGGCTGGTCGTGCCTTCGGGTGCTCTGCTGCCCAGGATGGAGTAGGATTCAGAAATGAAAGGTGTACCACTCATCGCAATTCCTGCAGACCTCGGGCCAGTCTTCCTTGACATGCCGCTCAAACAGCCTATCTCCCCGATCCCAAACAGCCGAAAGTTCCTCTGTCCAGGCATTGCCCAGGGGCTGAGTCCGATGAAAGTCGTCCCGACAAACGACCACCGTTCCATCAAGAAAGACCGCCAAGTCACGGGCGAGGTGCCAGCAGGCATGCCGTTTCCAAGGAGAAAGATCCGACGGTTTGGCGCGGTCAAGTCTTCCTCCAAAATCGTTATGCTTCTGAATGATGACTCTGCCGGCTTCCTCTTTCCAATGCCGGTGAAAAGCCTCCATCTCGTTTTCATTCTCACCCATTCGCACTGTCTGAGGCCAAACCCTGGAAGGAAATAGCGCAATCAGCCGGCGGGTAAAAGCCTGAGCTTCTTCCAGACCGTTACCACGAAGTTTCTGATAGGTTTCCGCAACATCAGAATCGAGCTCAACAATCCAGTCGAGGTTGGTTGGATGCCTCGCGGCCAAAGAATCGAGATCTACCTTTCCCCAGCCCAAACCAGAGGTTTCCAGGCACAAATGCAGGCCAGGCTTTGCCAAAGCGTCAGTCATCAATTCCAGAATTTCAGGATGAAGAGAAGGTTCTCCCCAAAAGGACGGCATGACAGTCAGATCTCCAGCCCAAGCCAGAGCCTGGTCCAGAAGATTGTTCCACCGTTGACGGGAAAGCGTGTTTCTCCGGGTCAGAGCATCAGGGTTTATTTGTTTCAGAGGTGACCAGATTGGTATCTGGCGCACCCCATCCGTGATTTGAACAAGAAGTGTGGCGGGCAAGGTCCGAGACCGATCGGCGGTAACATCGAGAACATCCAAAAAACCCTTGGTATCGAGGCTGACCTCCCCAAGGTAGCGGTCAAGAAGAATTCGGTTGCGGCGGGAATCGGCTGTCAGACTGAGCCGACGGGAACGCAGATCCACTGGGCTGAGCTGGGTTTCGATATCAAACCTGTTGATATCGACAGAGAGAAGCTGAAACAGCGACTCACGGGTGACTGGCCCACCTTTATCGGCTGCCCATCCTGCCAAAAGAGGGAGGATGGACGGACGGAGAATTTCGGCGGTCAAACCTATTGGATAGCCATCTGCAAAAGTATAGTCAGCCCGGTATTCACGATGAAGTGCCCGCATTTGATGGAGAACATCAATGCGCAAGAAAGGGCTGTCATCAACAGCAAGCACCAGTTCATCAAACCCCTCGGAGATCGACTGCAAAGCCGATACAAGGTCAAGGCAGCTGAGAAACGGCCCCAAAGATTTCCGAGGCACACCAGGAGCGGCCTGATCGAGAGCGTCAGACACCCAATCAGCCACACTGCGGTTGCCCAGAGGACGGTCGGGGTCAACGACCGGTTGAAACGACAACAAGACACAGAGAGTGTTCATTTTGATTCATCATCCCGAGATTTCTTGTCTTTGGCAAGGAAAAAAGCTAGGATGTGGCCATGTTGGCCCCCCGTGGTGTCTTGACGGTTTCAGAGCTCACCAGTGTCGTAAAAGAAATTCTCGAGGGGGGATTCTCCTCGGTGACTGTCGAGGGAGAGATTACAGGACTGAGGTCTACCTCTGGTAAGCATCTCTACTTTTCGCTCAAAGATGAGACCTGTCTTTTGAAGGCGGTTTGGTTTTCCTGGGCCAGCCGCAGTGACAAACCACCCGCTGAGGGGCAGCAAGTCAGAATCACCGGCCGTCTTACTGTATATGAGGCTCAGGGTGTGTACCAATTGGTTGTCACCTCTCTGGAAGCCGTCGGTCTGGGAGACCTCCTGGCACGTTTGGAGCGCTTGAAAAAGAGTCTCGAAGCGGAAGGACTGTTTGACCCTTCGCGAAAGAGAGCCCTGCCTCCCTACCCCAGCGTCATCGGTTTGGTTACCAGTCCTACAGGTGCCGCTGTTCAAGATATGCTGCGCATCTTCCAAACCACGGGTCTTCCTGCCGTGATCAGAGTCTTTCCCGTGGCAGTCCAAGGCACCGAAGCCCCTGGTCAGATTGCTGCTATGGTGCGCTATGCCGGTACACGGCAACTAGCCGATGTTTTGGTTGTAGGCAGAGGCGGGGGCTCGGTGGAGGACCTTTTGGCCTTCAGCGATGAACGGGTTGTCCGTGCTATTGCAGAGTGTACCTTGCCTGTAATTTCTGCCGTAGGACATGAAATCGACTCCCCGTTGTGCGACTTCGCGGCTGACTGGCGTGCACCGACCCCCACGGCTGCGGCCGAACTGCTGTCACGCTCCTGGATGGCAGTGGATCAGAACCTGGCTCAGCTCCGGAGTGACCTTGAAGCAGGGATTCAAGGTCGTCTTGACCGGGCCCGTCTCACTCTTGCCGATTATCGCTCCGACCGGCTTCGGGAATCGTTTCAGCGGGTTCTCCAGCCCTATTACCAGCGTTTTGATTTTGCCAAAGACTCGCTGAAACAAGCATGGACAGACAGAGTGACAGATTTGAAGCGGCGGGTAGAGCTCAGCCGTTCGACACTGGAAGCCTTGAACCCCTATGCGGTATTGGAACGGGGATACGCCCTCGTCACTGACACAGAGGGAAAGGCCGTTCAGGCAGCTTCTGGCCTGATCAAGGGTCAAGCACTTAACCTACGCTTTCATGACGGCCGGACGCGTGTCCAGGTCGAGGAGGTCCTGGATGAAGAACTTTGAAGAACGACTCAACCGGTTGGAACAGCTGACCCAACTTGTTAAAGCCCCGCAGACCCCGCTTTCTGAAGCTGTCACGAGTTTTGAAGAAGGTTTCAAGCTGGCACAAACCCTTGAGAAAGACCTGGAAAAAATGGAACGACGTGTCGAAATTCTCCTCAATCCGCCGTCCACTGGAAGCACGCCCTCTGAGGCTGATCCTACCTTTGATTTGTTTAACGATCTGCCGAAACTCCCTTAAGCTGATCGAGAGAAATACGGTCGCCCACTTTGACGCCTTTTTTTGAGAACACCCCTTGTTTGACTTCAAGGGCAAAGGTGACAGCATACCGGCTCGCCACCGGAGCCAGGCTGAAGGCTTCCATATCGAGAATCTCCTTGATAACCCCTTGCTTGTTGATATACGCGATCGACAAGGGTGTGGGGGTATCTTTCATCCAAAAAGTTCGTGTGGCCTCATCAGGAAAGACAAACAACATGGCTTGGTCTTCAGTGAGGTCGGTCCGGCCCATCAGTCCACGTTCCCTCGTTTCCGGAGTCGAGGCAATCTGGGTCAAAAAGGTCACGCTCCCCACCTGGACCGAACGGGTTTCCACGGTCTGGCCTGTACAGGAAGCTATGATAAACAAGAGCGCGGACAAGATCAGGACGTAGAATCGGTAAAATCGGTTCATGGGTTCTCCCTAAAAATTATCGAGAAACTTTTCTCTGGTTACAGATTGTAGCGCTTGCTGCGCCCGCCCTTCCTGTTGAAACCTTTGAAAAAGCGGCATATCGATGTACTTGACGGTCAGTGGCTTTTCGAGAGACAGACGGACAGCGGCGCTTTCCCAACGGGCTGACGTCGGGTCAAGGGCAGAAGGCTCACCGTATTTTTTGCTAAGCGATGTGTACATGGCAAAATAGTCGAGTTGTTCTGGGTTGAGCTCCAAAGTGATGCTGTAGAGTCTTCCTTCTACAACTTGAAAAACACCTCGGGTAAAATAGGTCAGACCGGGCACGTCGATGAGATTGGTATTGGGACGATTGAGAAGGGTCACATCAGGTTCACCGGAATACAGGAAAAAAGAATTGTTTATCAGGGCGGATTTCAACTCTTCGAGGTTCATCCCGAGGCGAAATACATCGAATCCCGGGTTCAAGGCTGTCTGCGCCGGCAATTGCGCTAGCCCTAGAAAACAAAACACGAGCATCAAGAGCCATCGTCTCATCATTCACCTCTCAAGAACCAGAAAATTCCAACGGATACAATCAGAAAGATCAGCAGGACCACCATCACCGGAGCGAAGAGCGGTTGCCGTGCGGTTGCCTGAACTTGCGGTGCCGCCAAGTACCGACACTGAGGACAACCGTCGGAAAAAGCCCTTGGGGAACCTTGGTGTCCGCACCGGGGACAGCGGACCGCATCAAAGACCTTACCACAGGAGGGACACAACGTGGCGTGAAGTTCAACGGCTGCCGAACAATGGTCACAGGTGAACGTCGACAATACTTTTTTCAAGGCAATTCTCCTAAGGAAAAAGAGGAGAGCTCAAAAGACCTCGTTATGTTGTTTTCGGTCACCAAGAGAACCCAGCTGGAACGAGCAGCCAACCAAGCATTGGCCTCACCTGAGGGAAACCGATCCCAGGGAAGCCAGGCCTCGAGGTCGGTGTTGTCCAGCACAGACCAACCGACGGCAAGGGGTGAAGCTCCTTCTACCCATGACCAGAGAACCCTATCACTTCCTGTCAGTGGCCACTCTAAAAGAGCACCAGGACGGCGCAACCCCAAAGAAACAGAAATCCCGGCCGGTAAGGTCTTCCAGGATCGGTCTGCCGTGAAGCGGATCCAGAAGGCTCCTTCACGGCTGACAGCTCGAAGTGCCTTTGGTAGCGGCCAAGTCTTGCTCCAGGGTTGATTTCCTGGCAAGAAGGAAGAACCCCATTCGAGAACAGCTCCTACCTTTGCCCAGTCCTCAAAACTACCGTCCAAGGCATATTGGGGCACCGTCAGCCCCCAAGCCTGCAATGCACCAGAAAGAACCCGCCCCCGGTTGGCAGCCGCAAAAGAAATCCTGTCGACGAGGAGGGTTCCTTTCGATGGCACCTCTTCAGGCAATAAAACCCCTCCCTTGAGAAGGGTTCTGTAAGTCAGTGTTTCTTTCCAAGGAAGGAAAACCCCGGCCAGGTACTGCTGAGATCCAAGAACAATCTTCACCCTTTCACCAGGCGCTACGGGATGGCGGCCAGTGGTGGCCATGGGTAGGAGTGAGAGAATCTCAGTTGAGGGCCTCGAGAAACTGCCCTCCAAAATCCAGTAGTCAAAAACGGCGTCTGTATCCGTGTTACGCAACCAGAAGGCAGTATCAGCCACCACCATGGATGAGCCCATAAGGAAGAACAGAAAGCACAGAACATGGCTGCGAGTCATTTTTTCCGAATTGCCAGCAAGGTAAGATCGTCAAACTGGTTGTCTTCCTTCATATGGGCATATCGTATATAACCGGGATTGGAATATTCACGTGTCCCACCTTCTAACTTGTACCCTTCCGGACTGACAGAGTCACCCTTCGAGATATCCCCCTTGACCCAAAGTTTGACTCTTTGCCCGTCGACCAGTTTGTAACCCTCCGCATCGCGGAGATCTTTTCCGTTACGGTCTGCCCTTTGACATTCCTGGACGCGCTCACCATCGACAAGCCTAAAGCCTTCAGCGTCAACGGTGTCGCCTTTCGAGGCCACACCCCTCTGCCATATTGGAATTGGTACAGCTCCCGCGAGAAAGTAGCCTTTGGCATCCATGTTCTCTTTCTGGGGAATGGCTTGCCGGTAGGTCATAAACCCGTTCTTGAAGTACTGGTCGAATTCTTTGAAATGCTTTTTGAGAAATTCGTTTTCGACCAGGTCAAGGTCGATGAAGTCAAACTCTTCGGCTTTGGGGTCGGGAACCAGCCGGAAAATCCGGTCGATGGAAATCAGCGCCAAAACCAATCCGCGGGCGGAATCATCACAGGAACCAAAATCGAAATGATACTCGACTTCAGGATGAAGCCAGTTCTGCTTCACCAAGGTATAGGGTTGACGGTGTTGGTAGGCTTCAATGATCGCCTCCATCCGCTCGGGCCCAAAATCTTCCACATCCTTGGCCTGAACCTCGCGCATCGGTCCGCCTTCGAACACAGGAACTCTCTTTCGAGCTCCGGGGACTGCGACCGTGGTGGGGTCTACCGGATCAAAGTAGGCGATCTGCTGCCAGTTTTTGTCCCGATAAGCAGACTGGCTCTCTTCGATACCGTCAGTGAAGTACAACAGCGTGTCACCAGGAAACAGTTGCAACTTTTGATTGCGGTACCGAATCTGATGGTATTTGGAAGAATCAAGTCCCGCCGGCGCGGTCTTCTCGAGCTGCATCAGTTCAAAATGAGCAGGTTTGTCTGAGGAGGCGGCCCTCCAGAGGTGAAGTAGGTTGTCCCCAGCCTGACTGAACTGCAGTTCTCCGGTCATCGTATTGAGAATACCAATGTTCAAGGCAGCGAACTTCTGCGCTCCGGTTTCGGCGAGGATGGGCTCAAGATTATCGTTGATGCTATTGAGAATTTCGTCTATTTTTGTTTTTCTTCCATCCTTCGCTTCAGTCCAGCGCCGGAAGAAATTTGTAACAAAGGCAGCGGCAATGGTCATGGCGAGAAGAGATTCGACCCCTTTGCCGGAGATGTCCCCTTTCATAATGCCATACCAAGGGGAGTTGAGGTTCTTACCTTCCTTGGTATCCAGTTGTCGAAATTCGTAAAGGTCACCGGAGACGGTCTTGGCACCTTCGTAGTAGGCATACACCTCGACCCCATCGAGGTCACGTCCATACGTGGTCATTTTGTTGCCTGCGGCATCTTTATCAAGTGAAATAAAATAGGTCTTCTGCAGGCCTTTGGCTCCGGCCATTTCCTTGCTCTGTTTGGCACCTTTGACCAGACTATGGGTCATTTCATTGACTGTCGAGGCCAATTCCGCCAACTCGTCACGGGTTCGAACGTCGATGAGATGACCGTCCAGTTGGGACTTGTCATCGGTATCCCGAATTTTGGCAACTCCGCTTGAAAGCTTCCGGATCGGGTTGATTGTCAGAGCAGAAAGAACAAATGCACCGACCAAACCAAGGGTCAGGGCGATCAAGGCAACGATCGCGGTCACCAGAATCAATTGATCCCGGCTTGCTGTGATCTGTTTTTCGATGGTTTCTGAGGAGACCTCAATGCGGATCAAACCCCGTACATAAGTAGGGTCTCCCAGGGTCAAATAGAGGAAAGGCTGATAGAAAAGGTATTTTTTCTCTTGGGAAGCGGCAAGATTCTGGATGTTGAAGGTTGGGTAAGTCCGGGCTTTGCCGCCGATTTCGGCCAGTTTGGTGATAACCTGACGTTTCAAGGCAGAGATTTGATCGTCGTATTGTTTGACAAGCCGGCGCGAGGCATCGTCATTCTTTGTAGCCAGCGGGAGTGCTTCTTTGGAAAGAGACTCAATCTGCCGGGCCATATCACCGACTGCCAATTCGGCTTGCTGATTGAGCTCTGCTTGAAGGGTCAACCAGAGGGGCTCAACCTGGTCGCTCAAAAGAGTCACACCGGGGATCAAGGTGTCCGTATCGGTTTTCGCTTTTAAATCCGGGTCATTCGAAGCATAAACATAGGACAATCCGGGTTTCTTCTCACTGCTTGGACCGGTGATCGTAGCATAGAGAGCCTCGCCTTCCATGGCGGAAATCTGCTGGGGAAGGAATCCAAGTTCCTGAGTGTTGGAGGTAGGCAGATAGGTACGTGCCCCGGTTGCCAGACTTTCCAGAAGAACTTGAGTCCGTTGCTGTAGAGCCGTTCCCAAGGTCAGCTGGGAGTTCTGCGTGATGAAAAACCCGAGAGTCAACGACAGCATGAGGATGACAGCCCCCGTCAGACCCAAGATCGAAATTGCAAATTTGACGGTTAGGCTGAGGCCCTTGGTCTTCATAACGGTACTCCCGGCCCGACGGGCCCACTTATCAGCATTATCGGCAAACAACGACCGGGCCTGACGGTCCAGGCGGTTTCTTTCCACAAGGGCCACTGCAAGAAGGCGGGCTGACCCCAAAGCAATCAGAACAAGAAGCACCATAAGTGTCCAAAAGTAAACTGCATGGACAGAGAAGAAGAAGGTGATTCCTTCGAAGAACTGCCAGACCGTTCTGTCCAAATTTCGATAGTCGCCAATCTTGACTGTTCCAGTCGGCTCCACTTTCAACAGCGGTTGTGTAAAGACTCTGCCACGTTCCGGATGGCTCACGCCGATACGGTAAATTCCTTCAGCAAGACCTTCGACCTTGATACCGTCAACCAACCGATCGGAGGCAAGATGAAACGCACCTGGGCCTAGGTCATAGTCGAAGGGTGCCTGACCATCCCGGTCAATGTACACATGATCCAAAGGACCACTGGCGGTGAACCCTCGTCCGTGAATGGCAATCTCGACCCGCCCGAAGGCATCCTGCCGGGTGTCGACATATTGGATAACCGTATACGGGCGGAATTTATTGAGCCGGAAATAATGGGTCGATACGGGTCCGCGGTTTCCGGCTTCATCGTAGGCCGCGACGGCGAGTGCCCATAAACCATCTTCGAGATTCAGCCCGCCGGCTGTCAGTTCAGCTCCCGTGGGAGAAGAACTAGGCTCGGGCCCTTGATACGAAGCGAGGGTGGCTTCGGTCAATACATCTCCCACCCGGGCCAATCGATAGGAATACGCTACGGCATCATCTGAAGTTGGTTTCCAAGTTAGCTGGAAGGTGTTGCTGGTCAGAAAACCCCGCGAATCGGTGGAGGGTCTGTCAAACAGCACAGGTCCGGGTGGCGTTGTCTTCAGAGAAAGGGCAATCCGGGCGGCAGGCGACCAGTTTCCGGCAAGGTCGACAACGGCTATCGCCAGGTACCAGAGACCTTCTTGAGGCACTGTTTCCGTCCATAACCGTTCTCTGGACGCCACCCAGCGATCATGCTCAGGTTCGGCGGTCACATCCTGCGTCAACAATGTACGGAAACCCTTGATTCCAGAGATGTCCTTGGGAAAACCAATTTCCACAGTAAAAACGGGATTTCGAGTCTTCACACCCACTTTGAAATTGTTTGGTGCCAGTGTCGGAGGTTCCGCCCGGCGGTCCGGTTGAAGCATCAGCAAACCAGGATTGTCGCCAAAACTGTTCTGCCAGAAGAAATAGAGATCCTGACCCAATTTAGCAGGCTGACCAAAGACAGAGTTTCCTGCGTCCTGAGTCAGACGTTCCGGGTTGTCCCAACCAAGCTCAGGGTCCCAGGGAGCCACATACAGATCGTAGGTCTCGTTGCGGTTGTCGAACCAGGCTAAATTCAATTTGTTGCGAAAGGTGTAAAACAGCGGATTTCGGGCAGAGTATCCAGATTGGGTAAGAGCTTGAGCGTCAAGGCGCTTGCCCTCGGCAGAGTAACTGACCAGCTCGATCACCGGAAGCGTTCGTGAGGTTCGACGCTCCCATGCAACAAAAAGCCGGTTTTCATAAAGGAACGCCGAGGGCCGCTGATTGTCGGCTTCATCAGGATCTTCAACAAGGTCATCAACAAAGTCCGATAGTCTTTGTGCCGTTCCCCAGGTTAAACCTCCGTCCAGCGAATCCTGACGAAAGATCTGGTAGGTAATGCGCTTTCCGGTTACGAGGGTTTGGTACACCATGGACAAACGGTCACCCAACCTCACGACAGAGGGTTGGAAGCTCTGACGCTGATTTTCCTCGGTCGTGATGACACGCAAACTAGACCAGCGCCCCCCTGCTCGGCGGCTGACAGCAATCCGGAAAGTAGACGCATCGGCCTGGTTGACCATGAGGATGGGTTCATCACCGGCACCCAAAAACAGCTTTGGAACGAGAAGGTTGCCGACACCGGTCAGGCGGGTTTCCTCACGAAACGTTGTGGCACCGTCGTCAGAGCGGTAGAGGATAATCTGCCCCTCGTCGCCCAATACGGCAACCCAGAACACTCCTTGTGGAGTGAGGAGAGCTGAATAAAACTGCGCTTCCGAACCTACCAAGGTAAAAGGACCTAAAACATTCCGCCGGATTGTCCAACTGTTGTCGGCCTCGTTGCGGACCGTGACACTCAAGAAGGACTGGGGCCAACCATCGGCCTGGCGTCGCTCCTGCCAAAAGGCAGCAGCTGTTTTTCCATTATCCACTGCGAGAGGAAATCGGGCACCTTGACGGACCAAGTACTGGGGATCGTCCCAGAAATACGTCTGGGCAGGAAGAGCTGTTGCCGCGAGAACCAATACAAGGAGGAACCCGAGACGCCTGCTCAATTCAGTTCACCGCCTTGATACGTCGTTCGGCTTCTTTGACACGGGCTTCATTGGCGACTCCAGGATATTTACCCTTGAATTCGGTCAAACGGGACAGAGCTTCCAGGGTTCGCTGCGCGCGGAGCAAGTCAAGAATCTCATTCAATTCCCCGACTTGTGAGGGAGTCAGCGTCACGACAGTCGGGGCGAGCCGCAGAGTAATTTTGTCAAATAGAGCCTGGGCTTCACCGTTGGTGGGATCAAGCTGTAAAGCCTGACGAATTTGCGCTTGTGCTGTCGGAAGTTGTGCAAGGTTTCCACCATCGAACGTCCGAGTTGCCTGAGCAACCAATGCCTTTGCCTGGGCAATGACTTTGGGATCGACTGCTTCCCGGTCGAGATTCAATCTCTTTCTGACCAGCTTGATGGCGGCAGCCATGCCAGCATAATTGGGTTGGATTTTGTCGAGATCCTGCAGATCATTATAGGCTGTGGTTGCGTCCGTAGCAATTCTTGCAACTGCCGCATCAAAGCTCTGTTTGAATAAGGCTGGAAAATTCTCAGGATCCGATGCTTTGAGGATCTCGAGATTCAGCAAACGAGCCTCCTGGTTGAGTGGAAACGGCAGAAGAATCTTGCCCAGGACGTCACGGGCAGCTTTCATAAGCTCCAGACCGGCGGCTTTCTGGCCCTTGGAAAGCAGTTCCTGACCCAGAGTATAGTCACGACGGGCAAAGTTCAACAGTTGTTGAACTTCGTTGAACAAAGGGTCAATGGGAGACAACTCCCGGCCCGTCGTCACGGACAGGGCATAGTTGGCCAGTGTCAGCCAATACTCTACTTCGGAATTGGTCTCGGCGTTGGTGGTAGCCCACCGGCTGCGAGCCCTAAGAAGAATCTGCTCGGCAGATTGAAACTGCTGGTCCAAATAAGCCTGACTTCCTTGAGTGATCAGTCTTCGCACCTCGCGGACAACGACTTCGTTTTCGCCTTTCAAAATGAGATCAAAGAGGGTCTTGACTTGTATATCGGAATCGGAGCGGAAGGCCTGGTCTTCCTGCAGCGCCAAAGATTGAGAGAACCGGGTGGAAAGCTGGTTCAGAGAACTTCTGGCGAGGGTGAAATTTTCAGCCTGAATAGCAGCGTTGACCGGAGCCACCAGATCCTGCCCCTGTTTTTTTGCCAATTGGCTCTGAGCATAATTGGCCTTGGCCGCCGTCAGCAACCTGCTCTGCAGAGTTTGGGCTGAAATCAAACGGGCCAACAGCTCATTACCCCGAACAGGCCAGCGGGTCACGGCAGGAGTCTTCATTTCTTGCGGCTCGCTATCATACAACGAAATGAAGGTCGCAAGATCCTTTGCCAGAAGATCTTGAAGCGGTCTGAGCTCTTCGAGACGGCTGGTAGCCTGCAAGGGGTACTTGACCTTTCCTTCCACCAGTTCCTGATTCTCCAACAGATTGGTCTGAAGTCCTGAGAAGCGACCATCGAGCAAACTGTAATCCAAGGATCCCCGGCGGTCGACAAATTCTGCTTCTTGCTTCAATGCGAGAGCACGGTAACCAGTCCATGTCGTCTGCCAAGAGGTAAAGAACGCTGCAGAGTCCAGCATTGTTATTCCAGAACCCGACAGATTCTGAGTCTGCAGCTCTCGTCGGACAGAGGACGATGCAAACGATGCGAACGAATCCTTCTGTGCTTTCATTTCGGCACGAGCCAATTCCAAGCCCGCACGAACAGGAATTGTCGAAGCGATGAGGGAAGCACCCTGGGGAAGGTCCTTGGAAGCTTGAAGCCCCTGGGAGGCTAGTATCATGCGTTGCTCCAACCAAAAGGCGAGCGGAAGGATCTGGTTCAACTTGGTGCGGAAAACAGGATCCATTGCACCTGTTTCATCAAACCCCGCTAATCGGTTCCACAGAGCTATCACGTCGAGGCCCTGACGGGTTCGAATCCGCAATCCCTCAAAGGCAGCAGACGCCTCGGCGTAACGGCCTTGATCCAAGGCGGTTTTTGCCTGGAGGTAACGGGCTTCGACACCCGTCCGAATTTGAGCTGTCCAAGGGTCGAGAGCATCAGCCCACAAACGGTCGATGGCCCCCAGTATTCCTTCCGGTGTTTTTCCTTCAGGGGGTCCATTGACGAACAAATAGGAATAGCTCAGAAAAAAATCATCCTGCCGGCTGTTCTTAACTAAAAACTCATTCTGCAGACGGAAAAGTCGGCCATCTGCCCAGACTCTTTGCCTCCATGTGGCTAGATCTTTGATTGTGACCAAGAGACGGTCCAGAGCAGCAGAACTCCCCTCAGAAGCCAACAAAGTGGTACCTTGAGCCGGCAGGGCCTTCAGTCGGGCTTCCGCTTGAACCAGGAGAGCCGAGGCACTCTTCAAATCTTCCCAAGCCCGGTCGACTTGGTTTGTGAGGACATTACCAAATCCCGACTCCAAAAACATATCTTTCGCCAAGTCAGAACCCTCGAGGTACACCTGAACAGCCTGCCCGTACTCCTTTCTTTCCAAGAGTGCCAAGGCACGTGACATGATGTCTCGATACCGTTTGTTGTTGGAAATCAACCGTGCCGATCGTTTGGCCTGTTTGATATCATCAGCGACTTGTTTGTTGGGGTTCTTGTCCAAAGCTTCCAACTGGGCAATGATAATCAGTGCTTGCGCCTCGTCTTTGTCCTTATACAACAGGTCGATCAAAGTCTCGTAATCCGAGTTGTACTGGTTGCGCAGTCGCACAATCTGGCCGATCAGTTCCTGAGCCTCGTCTTGCCGGTCCGGTTCTTCCTTGACCACCGTTGTCAAAATGAGAATGGCATCGTTGTAGTTCCGTTGGGCTATCAGTTCCCTCGCCTGCGCCACCCGGTTCTCTTGAACACCGTTGGCCTGCAGGAAACTCCCGAGAAACAGGAAGACGAGAACGGTCCCCAGGACCCTGATTCGGTTCAGGAAGCCCCTCCCTCCAGACAAATCGGCCCACTATTCAGACAAGGCCCTGCCTATGGTATTATAATGGCCACGCAATGAAAAGATTCCCCGTGGTCCTTTTTCTTTTGCTTTATAGCGTCTCAAGTTGGGCCCAGGGGCTGGAGGATTGGTATGCCGCTCTCAGTCAAGCCGCAGGCATCGACAGAAATGCCGGTTTGACGACATTCTTAACCCTCGTCATACCCCCTGGAGGGATGTATCAGTCCATGGGGACCGCCTACTCCGCTGTATTGAAAGATTCGGGATACCTTGAAGCAAACCCAGCTGGCAGCGCACTTCTCAAAGAAACAGAGCTTTCAGTCTACCATAACGACTGGATTGCCGATTCACGGCTCGAAACGGTGGTTTTCACCATCCGTCAGGGTGATTTCGGGGTCGGGCTGGGAGCAAAAATCCTCTATCTTCCGTTCAATGCCGTTGACACCTGGGGAGAGAGGTACCGAAATTCCTGGGCACAAGATTATGCCAAGGGTTACTACACGGAATTTGTAGGAACCATCAATGCTGCCTATACGGCCTTCGGCAACTACTATTTTCATGGATTGACCGTTGGTGCCAACCTCAAACTGGCACACAGAGGGGTACCGGAGGCCATTGCCAAGGGACAATCGGCTCTAGCATTGATGGCTGACCTGGGGGCCTTAACCAAATTCAACCTTCTGAAATTTTACCCGTCAAGAGAGCGCAACCTCGCCTTTTCTGCGGTACTCAAAAATCTGGGTGCACCAGTTGATGGTGACGCGCTGCCAACATCTTTTGTCCTGGGAATGGCCTATTCCCCAATCCGTCCCCTTACCTTCTCCATCGACGGTACTTTTCCACACAATCTCCAGCAACCCTTGGACCTTACATATCTGCCCGTTCTTGCCCTGGGACCCAAGGACGAATCGGCTTCCTTTGCTACTGGAATGAATCTTGCGCTGACGACGTTCTGGGGATTGCAGGCGGGACTAGAGATCAAACCGGGACGTCCACGACTGACGGCAGGCACCACTGTCAACCTGGAAAAGCTCACTTTGAATGTGAGTTATACCGTCGACTTGCTGACAACTCTGGCCATACCGGACCGGCTCAGTGTTGAGGTCAAGATGAATTTGGGAGATCTTGGGAGACAGGAAGCGGAGGACCGTGCAAGAGAACTGTACCTTGCCGGTCTGGATTCCTATGCCAAAGGTAATCTTGAGGATGCGGTCATGTATTGGGATCGAGCTTTGGAAGTTCTTCCGTCTCTTCTTCCGGCAAGAGAACTCCGCGATACGGCGCAAAAAGCACTGGACCTTCGTGAAAAGATGAAGACAAGCCAGAAGATCGAGTAACTCAGAGGTTTTTCAAAGCCTACCAGGGTATCGCTCGGCAACTTGTGAGAGGAATTCCTTTCTGCCCAGCAACTGCGCATACTGACACGCATTCATGCCTAACTTGTCGGCAACAAATGGATCCGCGCCTGCCAGAAGCAGGGTGGAAGCCACGGCTTCGGATCCTTTTCCAATGGCGAGCACCAGGGCGTTCTGACCATTCCGGCTCAGTCCCTCCAGGTTTGCACCGCGTTGAATCAGTTCACGAACAAGGTCGTCTGCCCCTTCCGCCGCCGCGTCCATCAAAGGAGAGTTTTCCCGGTCCCGGCTACAAAGGTTCACATCTGCACCTCTGTCGAGAAGAAGTCGTGTGACTCCCAAATGCAACGAACGCACGGCAAGTCCCAAGAGACTCACACCCTTCTTGTTCGTCAGGTCGGGCGAGAAACCCGCATCGAGAAACAACTCACAAGAGGCTGTATCACCTTTCTCAATAGACTCAAGAAAGGCAGTGTTAGACACCTCCAGCCCACGGTCAACGATCTTTCCCTTTGCTTCCAAACGTGAAAGGAAGAGCAGCCATCTCTCTCGCTCAACTTCAAGAGCTTGAACAAGAGCCGGAAAATCGGGACAGATATTCATCAAATTCTTCCAGTAGCCAGGAACCGAGCCGCTGGAGTCATCGAGGAGATAACAGCGCTCCTGCAAGGCGATACAATAGCCTGCGGAAAAAAGAAAAGCCGGGTTGGCAAAATCAGTATCGGAAAGAAGAAAAACCCAATGGGTATGGTCTTTGAGGTAATGCAGCAGGTCCTCTGATACACCAATAGTCCAATCCTCAGGCAAGGGCATGGGATGAAAGCGGATCGATTTTTCTTCGAGAAGCGTCGAAAGGGACAACAACGAAGTCTTCGTTGTTTCTGAATAGACAATCAGGAGATCCAACCGGCATAGCCTCCTCGCGGACCTGCTTCCTTGAAGGGTGCCGCAGTTCAATGGTAGTCTATGATTGTGGAAAAAGAAATTCCCTCGACAAAAGAAAAAAATCAGAAAGGGGCTCGGTTGCGTGAGGCTGTGCGATTCTTGCAAGAGCTACCACTCGAACGGCTCCCCACCAGTGAAGAATGGGACAGTGCAACCAGAGATTTATCTCAAGACGACTTAGACCGGTTGAAAGTCCTCGCGCAAGGACACCTCGATCGGGCTCTTCAACTGCTGGAATCCGATAGACTCGAGGACGTTGAGGATGAGGCACGCGCCGCTATCCTGCTTAACCCTCGTGAGAAGGCCTGGCTTGAGGAGGTCTCAAAATCCCTTCAGACCAAGAAGTGGATCTCACCCGAAGCCACGGCCTTTCGGTTGATTCTTAATATACGGACCGGTCGCAAGCGAACGAAGAAATTCCCTTTTTGGGGTTGGATCATCGTTGTGACAATGGTAGTGACTCCTCTCGCCATTTGGGCTGTTTACGCAATGGGAACGGAACTGAAGCTCATTGCCCCCGATAACCGGGTGATCGGGCCTAGAAAACTGGAAGCGGCCTTTGACACTCAAGGAATAAAAACAAACATTCAAGTGGCACAGAGCCGCCTCATCCTTTTCCCTGACGCAACAGTGGCCGAACTCTCAGCCTGGGTCACCTTTCCCGACCATCGGGTCGATGTCTGGGAAGGTGCGGTCGAAGTCCTTGATTCTGAGGGAAACCAGCTTACCCGACGCGAAATCACCTTCCGCTCATCGTCCCAAGATCCGATTGAAGCCGGTCAAGGCGTCGAAGTTTTTCAGCAGTTTGATGCCTGGCCTTGGTTCGACCGCGTTGCGTCTTTCCGACTGGAGACCACACGGATCTTGGCTCAAGAAACTCACCCGAAAGACAGAAAAGAGATGCCGGTAACCGGTCTGGAGGAGCTCAGTCCGGGGTACAATATCCGGGTGTGGCTGCAAAAGAGCGAATGGGTTGACCGGTTCGCATCCAAAGTTCACAACCTCTCCTTGGAGTTGGAAAACACCGGATTGAAACCTTTTGAAGAGCTGCAGTTTATCCTTCTCTGGCGAGACGAAACGGGAAGAACTCTCAAAACCCTTTCCTTCCGTCCTGTTTCTCCATTTCGGACGGCCCTTCCCTCGGGAGGGAGGCTGGGTTGGAATCAAGAGACCATTTTTGACACGGAAGTTTTTGACTGGCTTCCTGGAAATGAACCCATTCCCGTTCTGGAACTTCGAAAATGGCAATGATGAACTGGGCCGATTGGAAACCTACCGAGAAAGCCGTGCTGGTTTTTCTGCGCGATGGTGGGAACGTGCTTCTTATCCACAAGAAACGGGGTCTGGGTAAAGGGAAGGTCAATGGACCCGGCGGACGTCTGGAGGCAGGTGAAACCTGGGAAGACGCCGGAATTCGTGAGACCAAAGAGGAAACAGGTCTTACACCTTTGAGCCTTACGGCGGCAGCCGATCTGCGGTTTCAATTCACAGACGGGTATGCCTTGGCTGCCCGAGTTTTCTTGGCTGAAGGTTGGAAAGGAACCCTTACAGCTTGTGAGGAAGCCGACCCTTTCTGGCAGCCGCTCGCTGACATTCCATGGAGCCAGATGTGGGCCGATGACGCACTCTGGCTTCCACAAGTATTCTTAGGCCATTGGGTAAAGGCTCAGTTTGTCTTCGACGGTGAGAAAATGAAGGAAGCAAACATTGAAGTCCGACAACGGCCATCAGGGCCCATGAACGGTTGACAACAGAAGCCTTTGGACTATAATAGACAACCGAGGTGTTTTCATGAGCGATCCCGTTGACAATGAAATCATGACTCTCTCTGAAGTGGCTTCCTACCTCAAGATTGCCGAAAAGACTGTTTCGCGCATGATTACCCGAGGTGAAATTCCGTGTACCAAGGTTGCCAGCCAATGGCGCTTCATGAAATCCATGATCGATGACTGGCTTATCAGCCGTATGAATGTTGTACCTCAGAATGACTTGGCAAAGATCCTTGAGAACCCCGAGGGGCTCATACCTTTCACTCGCCTGACCTCTGAAGATTTGATTATTGACAACCTTAAAGCTGGTACCAAAAAGGAAATTCTGGCCCAATTAATCCAGCCTCTTGTACAACATGAAATTATTGAAGACGCAGATGATTTTCTGCGGAAACTGTTGACCAGGGAAAAAATGGTGACTACCGGTATCGGACGCGGCGTTGCGATCCCACATCTTCGCCACCCTAAGGAAAACCCCGGCGGTGGACCGAGAATGGTGGTCGGTATTTGTAAGACAGGTACGGACTACGAGTCCATGGATGGTAAGCACACCCATCTGTTTTTCCTGCTCGTTTCTGACAGTGAAGTCGTCCACCTCCGCGTCATGGCTAAACTCAATCAGATTCTCCGCGAGGGAGATTTCGTCAACCGCCTTACCAGTGCCAAAAAAGCAGACGTGCTCCCCATCCTGATTGAGGGTGAGAAACTCTTCAACAAGGCCTAACAGCCCTCTGAACTCCCAGGTTTACCAGCCCGACGTGGTGGAACCAACAACCGTCGAACCAGGGAGCCAGGCTTTTTCCGTCGTCCAGAGCTCGGCGTTCGTTTTGGTGGTCAGAACCCACGAAACATCACTCAGGTTGACGAGCGTGCTATCGAGAAATTGGGCACCCCAAGCCCTTTGGCCTCCACCTGCAAGCTGAATTTTCGCAGAAGCTAAAGTCAAAGACCCCCCGTCAACACTGAACCCGCCCTGATAAGCCCCTGTCTCCAGCTTCATCTGAAACGTCCTGAGGATAGCTTCACAGTGGTCCAGCACCAAACCTTGGTTAAACTCCTCACCGCGGAGCAGGCTTAAGGAAGACTTCTGAAGCTCGAGTTTTCCTCCAGTTGCTTGGAAACCTGTATTGGCCAGAGTTCCATAGAGTGCAATCTCAGTATTCCAGAACACCGCCTCGGTTTCTTTCAATGTGAAAGCTGTGGCACGGGAAGCCCCCTCACCGGCAAGAATTCTGGTGTTATCAAAGGTCAGCCGGGAATCCGAAGCGGATAATACAGCATCGTAACCAGAGGCTTTTTTGGATACAACCACGAGATCTTGAAACAACGCCTGTACCGTTTTCAGAGAGAAAATCAACCCGCCTTGATTTTGACTCAGACTTAAGTTGAAATTTCTGACATTAGCTTCCAGATTGCGCAATTCCAAGAAAACAGCTCGGGGTTCGGGTGTGAAACTGGCGGTCACATCAGAAAGATCCAATGAACCCCCTACCTGATCCCATCCCCCTTGCGCCAAACCCCAGTTCCAGGAACTGTTCTTGATAGAAACAGCGGCACCCCTGACGAGAACCAAGCGTGGCAGGTTTGCAAGCGAAGTCAGATCAATACGCGAAAGTGACCAGTCTTTCTCTCCTGATTCCAAAAAAGCCGAACCCGTAAAAGCCGAGCCAGCAGTCCATAAAGAGCGACCGGGAGAAGGAGTTGCTTCCCACAAATCAGCGGCCCAGCCACCGAAGACCCGAATTCCCCCCAGATCGATGGTTCTGGACACAGGATAGGTTCCTGCCAAAACGAACAAGATACCCTTCCCTTCTTTTTGAGCGTGCTCAACAGCATCGACTACTGTGCCTGCAGGTTGATTTCTCGAACCATCTCCTGAACCTTGAGTCGCTAAGTAAACGACATTCTGATCGATGAGGACCGTCTTTTCTGTTACTGGCCCTTCATTGCCTGCTTCATCCCTGAGATACGCCTGGACCTTGAGCCTCGTCAGGTTTCCTTCCGGGGCCGTAAACAACGGGACCTCCGTAGTGAGAGAGCGCCAATCAATCCCTCCTGTTGACTGAGGAAAGCACTCCCAGGACCAACGGTAGTACAGTGTCTCTTCAGGATTCCTGCCTGCCTTGGGATACTCTAAACTCGCTTCAGGTCTCCTCAAATCCAACAATACGGAGTATTGCGGAGCCCTGGGGATGGAGCGGTCAATTCGTACGTTGTATTCGACTTCTTCAGTCAGAGGTGTGCCTTCGGGGGAGAATCCGCGGAGACGGATAGCATACGAACGGTCCACACCGGGTCCTCCATCAAGAACCATTGGTTTGTCCCAGACAGGTGACAAGTTCGTTACAACTCGGGGCGACCCGACCCCTTCCCGAACTTCATACCGGAGAACTCCTGTCGGCCAGTCGGATTCCAGAGTCACAGCCGCCAAACTCACAGGAGTTGGGGGAAGACCTTTCAGTTTGGGCACAGGTACGGACGAAACAACGGAAGGTTTTGGATCAGAACTTTGTGCAATAGCGGTTCTGTCTACAAGCACAGCATAGGTGTCACTGGCAGTTCCGGGGTGACCAGCTTCCGAATACGTCCTCCAACGGAATCGATACAACACACTTAGACCGGAATTTCCTTCAAGAAGCAATCCAGAAGGAGGAACCACCGGTGAGAGAAGCGAAGGAATTTCTGGAAGACTTCCGTTTGAGGTCATTGTATACCTCACGACTCCCACCCCTTGAGGTCTGGCCACAGTAAAGGGGGCACTGGTATAGGTGAACGGTTCCAGAAGCGGATTCAGAGCAACAGGAGGAGAACGGTCAATGGTTACCGGATCACCGAGAGGAACTTCCATAGCAAAACCGGCCACCGATACGGCAGCCATCCTGACCCGGATGACCACTTTGCTGGAAATGGAAGTATCCCAAGTCCGTGTTCCAGGCCACGGCTGTCCAGTAGTCAAAGGATCATCGGGAACTGAACCATCAGAAGTCCAAGTGTATCGAAGCGAATCACCTGATCGTCCTGGCTTGAGATTGAGAGTCCAAGGCCCCCCCAAGGGACTCGAAGGCCAGCCTTCAGCGACAGGAACCGATGGAGGTCCTTGATCCAAGGTCAGACTGAGAGTCTTAGGTTGAGTCCAGGCCCAACCGGCTGTCGTTTTCAGATTCCAAAACAGAAGAAAAGTCCGACGCTCACCCCGGCCTACAGATCGTGAGAGAATTCCCGTCCAGGGCTGAAGACGGTTCTTCCAATCGGAAGGTACCACACTCGACTGATCTGACACACCGACCCACAATTCTCTCCCCTGGTCCAAAGCCCTGAGGCGGAATTGCGGCCAAGGATAAACACCACCGTCTTCTACGGGCGAATCCCCAATCTGGGGATCAGGATCAACCTGGACCACCGAAGCTCCCGTATCCGGGTTGACGGGAGCCAAGGCCATATTGAGCCGAGCAGGACCAGAGTTGCCCGAACGATCTTGTGCTTTGGCATGAAACCAGAGTTTTCCCGCCGCCCCTGCCCGCAAAACCTCGGCTTCCAGGGCTGAATCATAGGTCTGGAAGGTTAAAGTTTCCGCTGAAGTGACTCGGTCTGAAGAAACGGACCAGAAGAGACTTGTGCCGGCTTCTTCGCCTTCCGCTGGTTTGATCAGGACTTGGCCTCCCACTTGCAGCGCTTCGGGAGCCATCGGTGGCACACGGTCAACTCTGACGGCTGCAGCGGCAGAAGCGGGACCAGTCAACCCCCAGGCGTCTCTCCAAGCAAAGCGGACATAGAAAGTCCGATCGCATCCCCAAGGCAGTGTTGGAAGAAAGGCTCCCTCCAACCAAGGAGACTGTGAGGAAGGTTCGGCAACATCGGGACGATCGGACATCTC
>JAIFLN010000124.1 GCA_020049045.1 Spirochaetota bacterium
AGTCAGGGGAAAGGGGGCGGCCCGCAACGCCCAGCGCTATTATCTCGAAAGGTCTCACACAGAGGACACAGAGGACACGGAGGCGCGGGGGGGCGGGGAAGAAATTATGAGAAGGGAAGATCTATGTACTAATGGTGCATTGGCATGCATTAGTCTGGGTCTATCCCGAATTGTATAGAAGTCCCAGTGGTGGTACTATGGTCGGTATAGTGAGATGATTAGCTCAATGTGATGCTTCTGTTGGACTTTGTGATCGGTGGAGAAGGAGTTGTTGAATGGCGGATGAACTTGGCAGGGCATAGTTTTCTCTGGGCTAAAACCGACGGTCCATTGTGGCATCCCCTTCTTCTCCATCTCATCGATGTAGCGGCCAGTGCCGATGCCATACTGGCCCGGGAGCCTTCTGTAACCAGACTGAGGCTGGCTTCGGTGCTGGGACTGGATTGGGATCATGCCCGTCCTTGGCTCCTTCTGGTCATCGCCTCTCATGACCTGGGAAAGGCCTGCCCGGGGTTTCAATGCAAATGGGATGGCGCAAAAGACCTTCTTGCCCGCATGAACCTAAGAGTTCCTCCTGGCGTCGATGACCATGTGAACCATGGGTTCGTCAGTCAAATCGTGCTGACGGGTTTTCTAGCCGAACGTGGTTGGCCAGAAGACTTAGCTGTAGTAGTTTCCGATGCGGTGGGGTGTCACCATGGAGAAAGGGCTAGTCCGACAAAGCTTGAGTCTTTGGAAAGCAGTCGAAAGGCCTTGGGCGATCAAGGGTGGCGCGATGTTCGCCACGAGGTGTTTAAGTCCCTCATGAGTGTCTTTGGGCCTGGGAAAGTCCCTACCAAAGAAGGATTAGCAGGACCGGACTTTATGCTACTCGCCGGGCTGACCAGCTTCGCCGATTGGATTGGATCGAATACAGACTGGTTCCCTTTTGGTAGTCCCAAAGACTGCGATGAACCCCGACACTGGTTCGAATCGCGCCGGAAGAATTCCGACTTAGCCTTGGATTCCATTGGATGGGGACCCCGAGAGCCGCTTCAAAAAGAAGCTAGGTCCTTTAGGGATGTGTTTGGTTTTTCTCCTCGTCCTCTTCAAGTTGCCGCGGACACATTATCGGCGAAGATTCGGGAACCTTGTGTTTTGTTGGTCGAAGCTCCCATGGGTGAAGGGAAGACTGAGGCTGCATTCTCGGTCTACTTGGACCTTCAACGGCGACTTGGACACCGTGGGCTGTATGTGGCACTGCCAACAAAGGCGACAGGCAATGCCATGTTTGAACGGACACTTACGTTTTTGAGTCGCTTTCCCGTGAAACACCGGCTCGATCTTCAGTTGTTGCACGGTGCTACCCTGCTCAATGACTCCTTTCAGGCTCTCCGACTGGCCAGTATCCACGACACGGCCAAACACGGAAACGTCAAAGCTGGTGAGTGGTTTTCGCACAAGAAACGAGCCCTGCTTTCGGAATACGGTGTGGGCACCGTCGATCAAGCCCTCCTGACAATCCTGCCTGTTCGGCACCATTTTGTCAGACTCTGGGGCCTCGCCAATCGGGTTGTGGTCTTTGACGAGATCCATGCCTACGATGCCTATACGGGGACTCTCTTGCTGACCCTTTTGCAATGGCTCTTGGCTCTCGGTTCCTCTGTCATTCTGCTTTCAGCCACCTTGCCTCCCTCGTTCCGCAGAGCCTTGGCTAGAAAGCTCGGGTCAGTGTTGCCAGAGACCGAAGCCGCCTACCCAAGGCTCTCATTGTTTCAACCCGGCGCCGTCGAACAAGTCGGCTTCAAGGCAGATCCCAAGCGCCGACTCAGGGTGAGGCTGGAAGGTATCGCACCAGACATTCCGAGCCTCCAACAGGGATTGGATCAAAGGGTTGCTACCGGAGGTTTTGCACTGGCTTTGGTGAATACCGTTCAGCGAGCCCAAGACCTGTACCGGCGGTTTCCTGAAGGAAAGAGGATTCTGAGGGAAAGTCAGGTCGTCGGCAAAGAACTGTCGGACGGAACTGAGATCTACCTGTTCCACGCGCGATTCCCCGCAGATAAACGGCAAGTCAGGGAAGATTCAGCCTTGTCGATTTTTGGAAAAGAGGGAACCAGGGAAGGGAAGAAGATCCTGATCGCGACCCAAGTCGCTGAACAGAGTCTCGACTTGGATTTTGATGTGATGATCTCCGACCTTGCTCCTATCGACTTGCTCCTTCAGCGTGCCGGTCGCCTCTGGAGGCATGAACGCCCAACCGCCTCTCGCCACCAAAAGGATGGTCCCAATCTGACTGTGGTTGGGCTGATCGGTGAAGAGCCATGTAGTTTTGAGAAGCCTCTGTGGTGGAGCATGGTCTACCGGGAAGATCTGCTACTGAGAACCTGGGCGTTGCTCCGTTCTCGGTCTGATTTAGCTCTACCCGATGAAATCGATGACCTCGTCGGCTTGGTTTATGAAGACCAGGTCGAAATGCCGCCTATGTTGCAGGAACGGCTGGAGAAAGCTGTTTTGAATGCTGAAGGGACGACGATGGCTCATCGAGGCATGGCCAACCTCGCCGTGATTGGGTTTCCGGATGACGCTTCCTGGAATGATCTCAGCCGGTTCATCAAGTACGACGAGGATGAACCTGGCTTGCACCCGACCCTGGTCGCCCAAACGAGGCTTGGCGAACCCTCTGTGGTGGCTATTCCCCTTTTTCCTTCGGATGGCTTCGATCCTCGAAAGATCCTCGATATGAAGGCCTCCAAAGCCCTCTTCGTCCGGGCTCTAAGTCTTTCCCGCAAAGGGGTGGTCTTCAGACTCCAGTCGATAGGTGTGCCTGAAGGCTGGAAGGAATCGTCCTTGCTACGAAATTGCATGCCACTGTTACTAGATGACGAAGGCCGCTGGACCGAAGATGCCACAGTGCGCCTGGATGAGGAATTGGGACTGGTGTACGAACCAAAGGAGACCGAGTGAGCCGATTCAACTTAATCGACGAAAAGTGGATTCCTGTTCAGTTTCCCGATGGGAGACGTGAAGAATTGGGAATCTGGGAGACCCTAAAACAGGCCAAGGAGATTGCCACTATTGAGGACCCGTCACCCTTGGTCGTGGCGGCCCTTCACCGTTTTCTGCTCGCGGTTCTTTACCGGGCTCTGGAAGGACCCACCGACATCGACCAGGCCAAGGGACTATTTCGATCTGGGCTTCCCATTGGAAGGATCGAGGCCTATTTGGAGAAATGGAGAAGCCGGTTTTGGTTATTTGATGAAGAGTTTCCGTTTGGACAAAACCCGAATGTTTCAAATGAGCAAATCGAGCCTTGGACAAAACTCACAGCCGAGTACAACGCTACTTCCAATAAGGTCTTGTTCGATCACACCAGTACCAAGGATCCTGGTGAGAGAGAGCCCAGTGAGTGTGCTCGATGGATTCTAGCTTCTATGAGTTTCTCAGTCTCGGGAGGGCGGGGTTACTATCCGTCCCCATCACCGAACGCCATCATGTGCATTCCTATAGGCCCCAACCTGGAACGGACTTTGCTTTTTTCCTTGGTTCCATACCAAAACCGCGAGGTCGCGGCCGAGGATCGTGCCCAATGGGAACTCAACCCGCCCAGATTACCATTGAGCAATCCCAAACGGATTCCCAAAGGGTATGCGGACATCTTTACTTGGGCGTCTCGATTCCTACTTCTCGAGGAAACAGAGAGTGGTAAGATCAGGCGAATGTTCTTTGTTGCGGGTGAAGGATTTGAGAATCCAGCGAACATACGCGATCCGATGCAACCCTACGCCGTCAGTGAGAAATGGGGTGAACTACCAGTTTGCTTCCAAGAAGACCGTGGGACTTGGAGGGACTTCGATTCATTTCTTCCCGATGGAGCCCATTTCGCCCCGATGACCGTTGAACATTCGGTTCGGTTAGCGAACAGAGACGAACAGAAAACTCCGCGAAGCATCTTAACATTGGGTCTGCGATATAGCCCGCCTAGCGCTAATTTAGATTTCTGGCGAATGGAACGATTCATCCTCCCTGGGACCTTGCTAGACGAACGGTCGATTCGTGGCGAAATCAAGGGGCTTCTAAGAAAGGCGGACGAAGTACAGAGCGCCCTTAGGTCTGCGCTGAAGTCATTTGCTGTGAATTTGCTCATTCGAGGTGATCGCAAGCCGGACGACTCTGAAATGGGAAAACTGAAGGACAAATCCGACTCAATCAAGAACTTGATCAGACAAACACCTTGCACAACCCGATACTGGGCGATCCTGGAAGCCCAATTCCACGAGGTACTTCAATCGTACACCCTAGAACGAGACCCGGATGAAATCGAAATGAACTGGCTTCAAGTACTCAGGTCGACCCTGTTGGAGGCTTGGAGTTTGTTGAAGGCATCCGTGTCCGTCGGCGACGCCTGGGCTATCCGCGCCTTGGTCAAAGCAGAAATCCACATCAGCAGAAAGATCAACGAACTTGATGATGCGATCAAGGATTTCCAAAACAGCCTTGCGAAGGAGGAATCATGAGTCCATTCATCGAATGGCTGGAGGGATTGAATGCGAAAGATACCAAGGTACGTGCCATACTAAGGCGCAGCCTGGCCTTTGATCCAGGAAGCTTTCCGGCGGCCTTTCCTTACATCGAACCTTTTGTAACGGGAGATGACAAAGATTGGTACCGCAAAGCACACTATTTGGTCGCCGGGCTATGGGCCCAACATTGGCGAGAGGGGCGGACTGGACCATTGTTGTCTGTGGGACGAGCCGGTGCGGAACATCAGATGAAAAGCGGATCGACCAGCACCGAGCGACGTTTCATTGCCTTGCTAGATGCTGATCAAGACCAGCTTTCTCACCGCCTCAGGCAAATGCTCGCACTCGTCAAGGAACAGGCGATCGACTTCGAAGTCCTGCTGAAGGGGGTCATGTATTGGAATGACGACCAGAAGCGGACCCAGAACGCCTGGGCACGGGATTTTTACCGAAGTTTGTCCACAGAAACCAATTCCACCAAGGAGAAGAAAGAATGAAGACACTGATTGAGATCCATGCATTGCAGAACTTTGCCCCCTCCAATTTGAACCGCGACGACACGGGAGCACCCAAAGATGCCTTTTTTGGGGGAACACGCCGGGCCCGGGTCTCCAGTCAAAGCCACAAGAGGGCTATCCGCCAGTACTTCGGTGCATTGGTCGAGCAGGGCACGTTGAGTGCTGATGATGTCGCCAGCCGTACGAAAAGAATACTCGAGGCAGTTGTGAAAATCCTTGTTGGAAAAGGACGCGATTCTGCCTTGTCCTCAGAGAAAGCCCGGCTAGGTTTGGCAGCCGTGGAGTTGACAATAAAGGATGACAACAAGAGTGAGTATCTCCTGTTCTTGGGGCAACGGGAAATTCAGGAAGTCGCCCGCATCCTCGACGAGAAATGGGATTCTATATTAGCTTCCGATCCCGCAGATACAGAGGGAAAGAAAGCTGGCAAGGCGAAGAAAGATGCCGCAAAGAACGCCGATCCGGAACTCAAAAAAGCGTTGGACAAGGTGTTCAATGGCGGTAAGGCCTTAGACGTAGCTCTCTTCGGCCGCATGTTGGCCGATATGCCAGAAAAGAATCAGAATGCCGCTTGCCAAGTGGCCCATTCCATCTCAACCCATACCGTGGAACGGGAGTTTGATTTCTATACCGCGGTGGACGACCTGAAACCCGAAGACACCGCCGGAGCGGACATGATGGGGACGGTTGAATTCAATTCCGCTTGTTTCTATCGGTACGCGGTCCTGGACTGGGAAAAGCTTGTGGAAAATCTCCAAGGCGACTTGGAACTGGCAGAAAAAGGCGTCAAGGCCTTTTTGGAAGGGTTCGCGATTGCCGAACCTACAGGAAAACAAAACACTTTTGCGGCCCACAATCACCCGGAATTTGTTGCTGTCAGCGTGCGCCGGAACACCGCGCCGCGGAACTTAGCCAACGCTTTTGAAATGCCCATCCGACAAAAGAAAGATGAAGCGCTAACGCTTTCTTCGGCGATCAAGCTGGCGGAGAAAGGGAAGTCCCTCGACACCGCGTTTGGGGGAGCCGGAAAAACCCATGTCCTTAACCTTGTTGGGGCCGACTTGAACGGTTTTGGAACGGCCGTGCCTTCTTTAACCGACTTGCTGAACAAGACGATTGCCGCCATCAAGGAGTGACCATGACCACACTTCTTCTGAGGCTGGTGGGGCCGATGCAGTCCTGGGGAACCTCGAGTCGGTTTGATCAACGCGAAACAGGCAAAGAGCCAAGCAAGTCTGGAGTGATCGGACTGCTTGCTGCTGCCATGGGGATAGACCGGGAAAACTGGTGTGATTTGGAGCCCCTAGCAAAACTGACAATGGGAGTTCGTCACGACAGAGCTGGCATCCTAAAGTCGGACTATCAGACTGCTCAGCACATCATCTCTGCGGACCAGAAAAAGGTCCATGAAACGGCAGTAACCTCTCGGGACTATTTGGCCGATGCCGGGTTCCTAGTGGGGCTTTCGGGAACGGACAGGGTGTTCCTGGAGAGTGTTCATGCCGCACTGAAGAACCCAACATGGCCTTTGGCGCTTGGCCGAAAGTCTTATGTTCCGTCCGAGCCCATTTGGATGGAAGGTGCCGTCAGGGAAGGGAGCTTGAAAGAGGTTCTGGGAACTCACCCCTGGATTGCCACCCTTCGTCGGTGGGAGCAGTTTCCAGAAAGGTTACTTCTCTCTTTGGAATCGGAGGATGGTTCTGGGCTTCTGAAGATGGACCAACCGCTCTCAAGTTTCGCTGAACGTCGTTTTGGATCTCGATTTGTGAAGTCGGAATGGATTGCTTTCCCCAAGGAGGTTTCCCTTGTTTCTGACTAGAATCCATCTCAACCTTCGATCCAGAGAAGCTCGTCGCGATTTGGCCGACCCCTATGAACTTCATTCCACGCTATGCCGGGCCTTTTCAACTGCCGAAGCGAAATGTCCCGAGGGTGAGTTCTTGTGGAGGCTAGAGCCAGAACAGGAAATATCGGGAGAAGTTCGTGTCCTGGTCCAAAGCCGCTCTTTGCCTGAGTGGTCAAGGATGGGACAAGAAGGGTGGCTTGCCCGGCCACCAGAACCTTCCATCGATCTGGAAGAAAGACTTAAACTCGCATCGCTTTTCGTAGGACAGCGATTTCGGTTCCGTCTTCGGGCCAATCCCTGCGTCACCAAAAACAGAGTTAGACAAGGCCTTCTACAAGTGGCGGACCAAGAGTCGTGGCTAGAACGAAGGGGACGGGAGTTCAACGGGTTTGAATTACCCAAACTTCTTTCGTTCTCGTTGGAAGATGCCTCCAATCCAAGGATCGACGTCAAGATCTCCCAGGAGCAGATTCTGAGAGGAAGACAACGGACCGGAAACGCCATCTCCATTTTTTCCGTTCTCTATGATGGCTATCTATCGGTGCGTGACCCAGATCAATTCCGACTCACCTTACGCCATGGTATCGGTCACGGCAAGGCTTTGGGATTGGGACTCCTGTCGGTGGTACCGGTGTCATGAGACTGCCGTCGAACCCCATTCCGATCAGAGACAGGGCTACCATGGTCTGGCTAGCTTACGGGCAGGTCGATGTTCTAGACGGTGCTTTGGTGCTGATCGATAAAGAAGGAGTCAGGATTCATGTCCCAGTGGGCGGGCTGGCTTGCATCCTCTTGGAGCCGGGTACTCGGATCACTCACGCGGCGATTGCCCTAGCTGCCGAAGTGGGGTGTCTCATCCTCTGGGTGGGGGAGGGGGGCGTACGGCTCTATTCGGCAGGCCAACCCGGTGGAGCTCGATCAGATCGGCTCCTCTATCAAGCCAAGCTGGCCTTAGACGATGACTTGCGGATCAAGGTTGTCCGGGCCATGTACCGTCTCAGGTTCCAGGACGAGCCTCCGGCCAAGCGAAGCATCGAGCAACTACGCGGAATCGAAGGAGTCCGGGTGAGAACGATGTACAAGGTCCTTGCCCAACAGTTCGGGCTGAAATGGGAGCGAAGAGAGTACGACCCGAACAAGTTCGATCAGAGCGACGTAGTGAACCAATGCCTCAGCGTTGCCAACCATTGCCTTTATGGAATTTGCGAAGCCGCCATCCTGGCTGCCGGGTACGCACCAGCTATTGGCTTCATTCACACAGGGAAGCCACTCTCTTTCGTCTATGACATAGCCGACATTTTCAAGTTTGAAACCGTGGTTCCTATCGCATTCAAGATTGCTGCCTCAAACAAGGGAGATCCTGCGAGGGAAACCCGGCTATACTGTCGAAACAGCTTCAGAAAACACAATTTGCTCGATAAGATTATTCCCACCATTGAGGAGATTCTGGCCGCTGGTGAGATTCTCCGCCCGATCGCCCATCCGGAAGCTGTACCGACCGCCATTCCCAATAGCCAGGAGACAGGAGATGCTGGTCATCGTTCTTGAAAATGCTCCGCCTCGCCTTCGCGGTTACCTGACTAGACTCTTCCTAGAGGTCCGAGCGGGGGTCTATCTTGGTGACTTCTCCCGCAGAGTTAGAGACCGAGTGTGGAAAATTGTCGGGGAAGAAATTGGAGAAGGGAATGCTGTGCTGGCTTGGTCCTGTCCGAACGACTCTGGATTCGATTTTGTCACCTGTGGGAAGAATCGAAGAGAACCTGTTGAGCTGGATGGCCTAAAACTCGTGACATTTTCTAAGCCGGAAATCGATCTCTCGGCATTTGAAAGACCACCTCCAACCCGTTCTTTGACAACCCTAGAAAAGGATGAAAACCATCCGGGGAATTCGGTAGATTTTCTTGCCTCTTCCAACTCTATTCAATAGAATGAAATAAATAGAAGTCTGTTCCCCGCGCCTGTGGGGATGAACCGGGTGCTACAGGTTCCTGATGGGT
>JAIFLN010000078.1 GCA_020049045.1 Spirochaetota bacterium
AGCTTGCCGCCTGGCGGGCTTTGAAACGCGGAATGTTCATCCACTTCGGCATGAGCACCTACGACAATGACGAGTTCTCCAGGGGAGAGTGCCCTTCGACCACCTACGCTCCTGACCAGCTGGATGTGGACCAATGGGTGAATGTGGCCCGGGACGCGGGCTTCTCCTACGCCGTGCTCACCACGAAGCATGTGGCCGGGCACTGCCTCTGGCCTACCAAACTCAACGACTACCACGTAGGAACCTCGGGCAACACCACCGACGTGGTGGAGAAGTTCGTCCGGGCCTGCCAACGGACCGGTGTGAAGCCCGGGTTCTACTATTGCAGTTGGGACAACCACAACCGCTTTGGTTCCGTTACACCACAATTCGGTGCCGATGGCGGGCCGGGAAGCTGGGAATACAAGGCGGCCACCCGGGAATATGAGGATTTTCAGCTGGCGCAGCTCGAGGAACTGTTTCGGGGCTACGGTGCGCCGGTGGAATGGTGGATCGATATTCCAGGCTCCCTGTCCCATAGCTTCCGCCGGACCCTTTACCAGCGTCTGGCAGAACTGACACCCGAAGCCGTCATCATGATGAACACCGGCATCGGGGATGGTGTTGATCAGCCCAAGCCGGAAAACTGGCCCACAGACTTGATTGCCATCGAAACCCGCATGCCGCCCACCAGTGCCAGCAGCGACCAGCCTGACGGCCACAACCCTTGGCGAACTGTGCTTGGTAAAGAGTACTTCCTTCCGGCCGAGGTCTGCGATACGGTGTGCAAGCGTTGGTTTTTCACCGAAGGCGACAAACCAAAAACGGACGGCGAGCTGCTGGGCCTGGCACTTTTCGCTGAGGCAAGGAACTGCAACCTTCTGCTGGATGTGGGTCCCGACCGCCGTGGCCTCCTTCCAGACGATGTCGTGGCGGCGCTCACCCGTTGGGAGAAAAATTTGGCCTATCTTCAGGAGAGGTTTCTGGGTTAGGCTCAAACCAGGGAGACCCTTCTGATGATACTCGCACCTCAAAGCAAACTGTTGATGATCGGCGATTCGGTAACCGATGTGGACCGCACCAAACCTGTCGGCGAAGGCTTGTTTGACGCCCTGGGCAAGGGCTACGTGAGCCTGGTCGATGCCTCGTTGCAGGCAAACCACCCGGCCCAGGGTATTCGCGTGGTCAATATGGGGACCTCAGGCCATACCGTACGGGACCTGAAGGCCCGCTGGCAAACGGATGTGCTCGACCAAAAGCCCGACTGGGTCAGCATTATGATCGGCATTAACGATGTCTGGCGGCAGTTTGACACCCCCTGGCAGACCGAATGGGCGGTGCCGCTGGCAGAGTACGAAGCCACCCTCGACGAACTGGTGGCCCAGACTTTGCCCTCGGTGAAGGGCCTGGTCTTGATGACCCCATACTTTCTGGAGCCGCACCGCAAAGACCCGATGCGGGTCACCATGGACCAGTACGGCCAGGCGGTTCAACGGATTGCCACCCGGCGGAACACGCACTTTGTCGACACCCAGGCGGCCTTCGACAAGGTGATGAAACACCTGCACCCCATGACCCTTGCGTGGGACCGCGTTCACCCCAACCGCATCGGCCACATGGTGTTGACGCAGGCGTTTCTCAAAGCGATCAGAGCTTAATCACCAGCTTGCCGAAGTTTTCTCCTTCGAGCATTCCAATCAGGGCCTGGGGAGCGTTCTCCAGGCCGCCGACGAGGTCTTCGCGGAACTTGATCTTGCCCTGGGTGACCCAACCGCCCATCACCTCGGAAAACTCGCCGAAGCGGTCGCCGTAATCGTCGAAAATGATAAAGCCTTTCACGGTAAGTCTTTTGACCAGAATGGTTCCCATCCACGCACCGAGGCGGTCGGGACCGGCGGGCAACGCGGTGCTGTTGTACCCGGAAATCAGTCCGCACACCGGAATGCGCGCATGGACGTTGAGCAGCGGCCAAACGGCGTCGAACACCGCGCCGCCGACGTTCTCAAAATAGACATCGATGCCTTGGGGACAGACCTCGGCGAGTTTTGCAACAAACCCTGGCTCCCGGCGGTCCAGGCAGGCGTCGAAGCCCAGCTCATCAACCACATAGCGGCATTTCTGGGCACCGCCGGCCATGCCCACCACCCGGCAGCCCTTGAGCTTGGCAATCTGCCCCACCAAGGCTCCCACTGCACCGCTGGCGGCTGCCACCACCACGGTTTCGCCTGGTTTCGGTCGCCCGATGTCCAGCAGCCCCATATACGCTGTAAACCCGGGCATTCCCAGAACCCCGAGGGCCCACGACGGCTGGGCCAAGCCCGCCGGCAACCGCATCAAGCCTGCTCCGTCCGAAAGGGCGTAGTCCTGCCAGCCGTTGCCGCACACAACCAGGTCGCCGACCTTCCAACCGGCATTCTTCGATACCTCGACCCGGGCCACCGTGCCGCCCACCATGGGCTGCCCCAGCTCAACCGGCGCGGCGTAAGAAGGCCCGTCGTTCATGCGGCCCCGCATGTAGGGGTCCAGCGACAGGTACAGGGTGCGTAAAAGGACTTGGCCCTCGCCGACGGTGGGTACGGCCGTCTCAACAAGTTGAAAGTGTTCGGCGGTGGGGGCGCCGTGGGGCCGCGACCGTAAAACGATCTGGCGGTTGATCAAAGGGGATTGGTTCATGACCGATTGTGGTAGGGTTGTGCCGGGGTGTCAAGCAAGCATCACCGGCGTTGACCGCTCCCAAGGACTCCACTAGACTGCAAAGAAGCTTATGGCCAGTCCCAACACTCTTTTTTCACGGCTCTGGAAAGCCAACCTCCTGGTGCTGGTCATCCCCTTTGTGATCAGCTTGGTTCTGGCACAGGTGTCGGTTTCCATCCTTGAGACCGAGGCCCGCAAGTCCAACCTGGCGACCTTGGAGCAGACCAGCGGTCTGATCGATTCCCGCTTTCAGGAGCTCGATTCTCTGGTCAAACAAGTTGCCCTTGACCCCAAGGTCAAGGCCTTTCTGGGGTTGAAAACCATCGAGGACAGTGACCAGACCAGTTTCGACGTTTGGGCTCTGACCAAGTCGCTTCCCAACTTTGCCCTGACCAATTCCTTTATTGATAAATACTTCATCTACTCCAGCACCCTCGAAGCAGCGGTCTCGAATGAAGAAGCACTGATGAATAACCCCCTTGATTTCACCCGGGTGTTTCAATATGGAACCTGGAATTTTGCCACCTGGAACCAGTTTTTTCTCAAGACCTCCCATCAAAAACGGGTCGTTCCCCGGGCCCAGCTGAAAATCGGCGCTGTTGCCATGAAGGGACTGTACTACCTTCAGTCTCTGCCCCTGGAATTCCGTCAGGCGGCACCTCTGGGGCAGGTGCTGTTCTTCATCAATGAGAAAACCATACAGGGCTCTTTGAAAACGCTGGACGTGGGAGACGAAGGCATTGTCCTGGTTCTGGACGAGCAGGGAGACATTGTCAGCAGCATCACCTCGAGCTGGACCAATGAGCGGCAGACCGCCTTGGCCGCAAGGATCAAGGAGAAGCGGCCCCTGGGGCTGGATGACTCCCGGTTCCTGGTTTCGCGGGCCGTTTCGACCTCAACCGGCTGGACCTACGTTTCCGTGCTGCCGCAGGATTTAGTGCTGGCTCCGGTGCTTTTTGTGCGCAACCTGGTGATTCTGGCCTTTCTCGTGGCTGTGGCCCTGAGTTTTCTGGTGACCTGGGTGCTGGCCCGCCGGTCGGCAAAACCGATTGAAACGGAGTTTCAGGGGCTGCACGAAACCCTGCGTCTTCAGACGCCGGTGATGAAGGCCGACCTGTTGCGCCGTCTGTTCTCCGGACAGCTTACCGATGCCGCCGAAATCGAAACCCGGTCCCGAGCCTCCGACCTGCCGCTGAAGGCAAAAGTACTGGCGGCGGCCCTTCTCAGAATCGAAGGCTACGAGGGCTTGCTGCCTACCAAAACCCTGGAAGAGATCGACCTGGTGAAGGCCTTTCTCAGGGAGCGCCTGGGGGCTCAAGATTCCCTGACCGTGTATTGGCAGGACGACCAGAACCGCTTGCAGCTTCTGCTGCTTTCTCACACAGCGGCCCGTCCAGAGCTGTTCACCTCCGAATGCGCTGCCCTTTTGGAGGGCCTTTCCGAGACACTGTCCCAGGAACTCCACGCCACCTTTCAGTGGTCGCTGGGAGACCCCGTGGAGCATGCCGGTGAGGTGGGCCATTCCTACCAGCAGGCTCGCGACCGGTTGTTTGCCCCGCTGGGGCTCAATCCCGTGCAGGGACCCCACTGGTTTCATTACCCCCTTGAAACCGAAATGCGCCTTGTTTCTTTTCTGAAGAAGGGCAACCGGGACGGGGTCGAACTGGTATTGGATCAAATTCAACAGGACAACCTTGTTGAGCGGTCACTGAAACCTGCGATGTTTTATGCTCTGATGGCTTCGTTGTACGCCTCGGTGGTACGGGTTCTGCCCCCGGAGCTCAGCGCCACCATAGATCTCGATTCGCACACCGGTGACCCTCAGGTTCTGCTGGAGGGATTTCGTCAGCAGACTCTCCGTCTTTGCTCGGAAATTGGGGCGGGGAGGGCCGACGAAGTCTCGGCCAAACTGCGCGATATCAACGAGTATCTGCACCTGCATCTGGCGGATCCCAATCTGACCTTGTTTCAAGTGGCCCGGCAGTTTTCCATGACAGAGTCGTTTTTCTATCATTTCTACCGCGACCATTCAGCAAAATCCTTTGCCGACGCACTGGAGTCCTTTCGCATTGAGCGGGCCTGCGAACTGCTCACCGAGGGCACCCTCAAAATTCACCAGATTCTTTCCCAAACCGGGTTTACGACGCCTTCGACCTTCCGCAGAGCCTTCCGCAGGGTGATGGGAATGGCACCCAGCGATTTTCGCCCCCATACTTAAAAACTGCTACCTTGCCAGCGCCTGCGGTTGCCCCTAGCATTCCAGTATGATGCAAAATCTTTCCAAGCAGAGTTACGAAAAACACACCGCCTCCACCCGGGATCAGCGCATGGGCTGGTGGCGCGAGGCGCGGTTCGGCATGTTTATCCATTACGGGCTGTATTCGCAGCTCGGTCGAAACGAGTGGGCTATAGCCCTCGAAAACATTCCCATTGCGGAATACGAAACGTTAGCCCAAAGCTTTCAACCCAAGCCGGGGGCTGCCCGCGAATGGGCCGCCCTGGCTCAAAAAGCGGGAATGAAGTACTTGGTGCTGACCACGCGGCACCACGAGGGGTTCAGCCTGTGGGACTCCCAAGTCAACCCCTACAACAGCGTCAACTACGGTCCCAAGCGCGACCTGGTCAGAGAATTTGTCGACGCCTGCCGCGAGTTCGGGCTGGGCATCGGGTTCTATTCTTCTTTGATGGACTGGCACCATCCCGACGGCTGGCGCTGCGCCTTTGACACCGCCGCCCGCGCCCGCTTCAACAAGTATATCCGCGATTTGAACACGGAACTGCTGACCAACTACGGCAAAATCGACATCCTTTGGTACGACGTGGCGTTTCCCATGGAATCGTGGGAAGGCTGGGACTCGCTGGAACTGAACAAACACATGCGCTCGCTCCAACCCGATCTTTTGATCAACGACCGAAGCCACCTGGCCGAGGATTTCGGCACGCCCGAGGAGCACCTGACCTCGTCTGACCGTGATTGGGAAGCCTGCATGACCTTTAACGGCATCAGCTGGGGCTACGTCGACGGCAAGCAGGCCGCCGCCTACAGCTACAATGCCCAGCGCATTCTGAAAATGCTTTGCACCTGCGCCAAGGACGGGGGCAACCTCCTGCTGAACATCGGGCCCACTCCCGACGGTTCGGTGCCGCAAGAAGCCATAGAACCGCTGACAACGGTAGGAAACTGGCTGAAGGAAAACGGGCAGGCCGTTTACGGAAAGCTGGTGAAGAGCAAAGGCTGGAGAGAAAAACCCTTTGGCGGCAACGGTGTCTGTGAAACCACGTCCAAGGGAAAGTCGGTGTATCTGTGGTGCTGGATCTGGCCGGATGGTGAAATGGGCATAGGCGGGTACTTGAAGGCTCCCAAAGCGGTACGACTGCTGAAGGACGGCACCCCCCTCGAGTTTGAGCACCGAGGCCAACGGATACTTCTCAAAAACCTGCCCAAGACCATTCCCGACAAGCAAGCTGGAGTCACCGTGATCGAACTGGAATTTGACGAGACACCGCAATACCTGTTTGCCAGTTACTATCCCCAGTTGCAGTTTGGTACCGACATCACCGGTGGAAAGAGGCTGTAACAATGAAAGATCTTCAGTTATGGTACCCACAACCCGCCGGGTTGTGGGTGGAGGCGCTGCCCCTGGGCAACGGCCGACTGGGTGCCATGGTATTCGGTGGAACCTCGAGGGAGCGTTTGGCCCTTAACGAGGACACGATCTGGGCCGGCGGCCCCTACCGCAACGACAACCCCCGTACCAAGGAGCACCTCGAGGGCATCCGTCGGCGGATTTTTGCCGGCGATTACCTTCAAGCTCAAGCCCTGGGAGAGCAGCACATTTGCGCCGATACCCAAAACGGCATGCCCTACCAGCTTCTGGGCGACCTGTGGCTGGACTTTCCCGGTCACGAAACGGTTGCTGACTATCGAAGGCAGCTGGACCTCGAAACCGCCGTGGCCGGAGTGAGCTACCGGGTGGGAACAACCGTCTTCAAACGCGAGGTGTTCTGTTCGCTGGCGGCACCCGTGCTGGTCGTCCGCCTGGAGGCCGATCAGCCCGGCAAGCTGGAGTTCCAGTCCTCACTGAGTTCGATTCTGCCGGGGTGCCAGGTGGTGAAAATGGCCAACGGTGCTGAGCTTTCAGGACAGGGGCAGGATTTCGAAGGAATACCCGGCGCCATCCGGTTTCTGGCCCGTCTGGAGGTTTTGGAACGCACCGATACGGCGGTTACACTGGTTCTGGCCGCCGCCACCAATTTTGTGAACTACGCCGATGTCTCTGCCGATCCCCGGAGGCGGGTTTCTGACGCTCTGGCCCGTGTGCAGGGGCTCAGCTACGAAAGGCTGAAACAGGAGCATATCCGAGCCTACCAGAAGCAGTTTGACCGGGTGAGTCTTGAACTGGTCAGTCCCCGGCAGGAAGAAACCTCAACCCTGCCCACCGACCGGCGGGTCGAGCGTTTTGCCCAGGGCAACGATGTCTCGCTGGCGGCACTGTACTTTCAGTTTGGGCGCTACCTTCTCATCAGCAGCTCGCAACCGGGAACCCAGCCGGCCAATCTCCAGGGAATTTGGAACGACCTTTTGGAGCCGCCGTGGGACAGCAAGTACACCACCAACATCAATGTGCAGATGAACTATTGGCCGGCGCTCAACACCAACCTGCAGGAGCTTCACGAACCGTTCTTGAAGCTCATCGGCGAAGTGGCAGAAACTGGCCGGCAGACGGCCTCTTCCATGTACGGAGCCCAAGGCTGGGCCCTGCACCACAACACCGACCTTTGGCGGGCCACCGGTGCCGTCGACCGGGGCAAACCAGGCCATTGGGCCAGCTGCGGGCCGTGGCCTTCGTGCGGTGCCTGGTTCTGCCAGCATCTGTGGCTACATTACCAGTTCACCGGTGACAAAGCCTTTCTGCTCAGTGTCTGGCCCATCCTCAAAGGGGCCGCTGAATTCTTCCTTTCCATACTGATCGAAAAACCTGGTACGCCCTACCTGGTTCTGACTCCCAGCTGTTCCCCGGAAAACGACCACCACCCCATGGCAAGGCTGATCGACGGGGTCACCATGGACAACGTCATGATCGGGGAACTGTTCACCTCGGTGGTGGAGGCAGCGCGCGTCTTGGACCTTGATCCCGAATTTGCCCGGCACGTCCAAGCGGCTTGTGACCGCCTGCCACCGATGAAAGTCGGGAGGTGGGGTCAGCTGCAGGAATGGTACGAGGACTGGGACCGCGAAGACGACCGCCACCGACATATTTCCCACCTCTACGGGCTCTACCCCGGAAACCAGATCTCGTTGCGCCGCACCCCCGCGTTTGCCCAGGCGGCCCGCACATCGCTGGAACACCGGGGCGACAAATCGACCGGCTGGTCCATGGGCTGGAAGGTGAACTGCTGGGCTCGGTTTGAAGATGGCAACCACGCCTGGAAGATGCTTCTGGAGCAGCTGCGTCCGGCCAACACCCAGGAAACCTTCAACGAGGATGGTGGAACCTACCCCAACCTGTTTGATGCCTGCGCCCCGTTTCAGATCGATGGTAACTTCGGCTGCACGGCGGGAATTGCCGAAATGCTGATGCAGAGCCATGACGGAGCGGTGCACCTGCTTCCAGCTCTTCCTGACGCTTGGCCCGATGGCCAGGTGACAGGCTTGACGGCACGGGGAGGGTTTGTCGTGAGTCTGCGCTGGAATCAGAGCCAACTGATGTCGGTGTAGGTGGACTCCCGCTTGGGAGGCCTGCTTCGGCTCCGAAGCGGTTGGCCCCTTTCGCTGGATGGCCGTCCCTTTGTGGCAACTGAAGAACCCGAGCCCACCCACGTTTACGAAGTGATGACGCAGGCTGGAGAAAGCCTTCACTTCCATTGCGTATGAAAAACCGCACTGGTCCTTAAAAAATGCACGGGGGGTAGGGTGGAAAAAAAACGCCCTCCCCCTCAAAAACTGACGTCTTGCCAGTTCGGAGTTCCAGCCGTTCAATCAATTCATGGTAAACAACACCCTTTCTGGAACGCGGTGGAAGCTGGTCAAACGGCATTGGCAGTTATATCTGCTGATCGCGATGCCCATTCTCTGGCTGATCATCTTTTGTTACGTTCCCATGTACGGCGTTCAACTAGCCTTCAAGAAATATTCCATTTCCAAAGGAATTTTCGAGAGTCCGT
>JAIFLN010000109.1 GCA_020049045.1 Spirochaetota bacterium
GCAGAGCTGGACGGGAAGTTTCCCGGTGGACAGACTCTGGTATTCAATGCCGCCAATGACGGTGTTGGTATCCCTGCAACCAATCCCAATCTCAGCGAAGAAACTGCCACGGCCGTTGCCGAAGTGTTTGCCAAGTTGAAGGCCGGTGAAGTGACAGTGGCTGCCGAAAAAGGTGATCTGATCAAGTAAGGTTTCTCAAGACTAAAAACAGAGGCTAGAAATAGCCTCTGTTTTTTTTGCCCACCCCGGGTTATGATCAACCTGGAGGTGCCGCGATGCAACCAGTCGTGGAGATGTTGAACATCAGGAAGGAATTCCCCGGCATCCTGGCCAATGACAATGTCACAATCACCCTCAACCATGGTGAAGTGTTGGCACTCCTGGGTGAAAATGGCGCAGGTAAATCAACGCTGATGAGTGTGCTGTTCGGTTTGTACCAGCCCGAGTCCGGAACGATCAAGGTAAAGGGTCAAGAGGTGAAAATCCCCAACCCCAATGTGGCAGGTGAACTGGGAATCGGTATGGTTCATCAGCATTTCAAGCTGGTTCACAATTTTACCGTCACAGAAAACATTGTCCTAGGGATTGAGCCTACCCGCGGAGGCGTTCTGACGCTGAAGCAGGCATCGGAGAAAATCCGCCAACTCTCGAAACAATACGGATTGGACGTGGATCCTGATGCAAAAATCGAAGATGTTTCGGTGGGAATGCAGCAGCGGGTTGAAATCCTGAAAATGCTCTACCGAAATTCGGAAGTCTTGATTTTCGACGAGCCGACAGCAGTCTTGACCCCTCAGGAAATCCTTGAGTTGATGAAGATTATGCGAAACCTTCAGGCTGAGGGTAAAAGCATCATCGTCATTACCCACAAGCTGAAAGAAATCAAAGCGATCGCCGATCGCTGTACGGTCATCCGCCGTGGAAAACTCGTTGGAACTGTCTCTGTCAAAGACACCTCTCAGGCCCAGATGGCCGAAATGATGGTGGGGAGAGAGGTTTCGTTTCATGTGGACAAGGGACCGTTCAACCCCGGTGCTACAGTACTTCAAGTGAACAACCTTTCTGTGCGTAACAACCGAAAATTACCAGCCTTGAAATCCTTCACTTTAGACGTGAGAGCGGGAGAAATCGTTGGCGTGGCAGGTGTAGAAGGCAACGGACAGACCGAGTTCGTCGAAGCCTTGACAGGCCTTCGTCCTGTCGATTCCGGTCATATTCTGGTAAATGGAAACGAAATCACCCGAGCCACAGTCCGCCAGAGAATTGATGCCAAGGTTGCCCACATTCCAGAGGATCGCCAAAAGCGCGGTCTGGTTCTCGATTACACACTGGCCGAGAATTTTGTCTTGGAAAATCATGGTCTGGAACCTTTCAGCACGAAGGGTTTCCTGAACCAGGATGCCATTTATGCCCAAGCCAACCGGCTGATTGAGGCCTTCGATGTCCGCTCGGGAGAAGGTGCCAAGAGCAAGGCACGTGGTCTATCCGGGGGGAATCAGCAGAAAGCGATCGTGGGCCGTGAAATTGACCTCAATCCGGACCTGCTGATTGCAGTACAGCCTACCCGAGGCCTGGATGTCGGTTCCATCGAATATATCCACAAACGGTTGGTCGAACAGCGGGACGCGGGAAAGGCTGTGCTCCTGGTTAGTTTGGAACTCGATGAGATTTTAGACCTTTCTGATCGGATAGCGGTGGTTTGCAGAGGTGAACTGGTTGGAGTTGTCGACGCCAAGTCCACAGATGAGAACAAGATTGGATTGATGATGGCTGGGGTCAAAACGGGGGTTGCAGAGTGAAATTCCTGGTGAAAAAAGAAGTCCTGGTGGGGTTGACTGCCGTTGTATTGGGATTGCTGGCTGGTGCGCTCTTCATGGCAGTTACAGGAAACAATCCCTTTACCGGTTACTTCTACCTCTTTGCCGGGGGAATGATGAACCTGGAGAGGCTTGGAAATACCCTGGCTATGGCGACCCCCCTGATTTTGACAGGGCTTTCGGTTGCCTTTGCTTTTCGAACGGGGTTGTTCAATATCGGTGCGGCAGGACAGGCTTTGATCGGCGGCTTGGTAGCGACGGCCATTGGTTTGACAGTCGGCTTGCCCAAAGCAATTCTGCTGCCATTGATCCTCATTGCAGCCGCTCTGGGAGGTGCCCTTTGGGCATGGCTGCCAGGAATACTCAAGGCGAAGTTCAATGTTCACGAGGTGGTCAGCACCATCATGATGAACTGGATCGCCTACTGGCTGACGTACTATACGATACCCGCTTTTTTCAAGGGGAGTTTTGAAACCGAGTCTCGGTTGATTTCCGATGCCGCCAGTTTGAAAACTCCTTTTTTAACGGAACTCTTTGCGGGGTCGTATATCAACATGGGGCTTTTTGTTTCCTTGGTTGCGGTATTCCTTGTCTCGATTGTTTTAAATCGGACCGTTCTGGGCTACCGGCTCAAGGCCGTAGGTTACAACCGTTTTGCTGCCGAATATGCTGGAATCAATGTGAATCGGCACATTGTCGCGTCGATGGCGATAGCGGGCGCACTAGCCGGTTTGGGCGGTGCCACACTGTATGTAGGTTATGCCAGTTCCATGCAGATTGGCATTTTACCCTCCATTGGTTTCGATGGAATTGCGGTTGCCCTTCTGGCCTCCAACAGCCCGTTGGGAGTGTTGGGGTCGGCGGTCTTTTTCGGTATCCTTCAGTCGGGAAAGGGTTTCATGAATGCGATGACCAAAATACCACCGGAAATTGGCGACACGATTATCGCCACAATCATCTACTTTGCCGCGACAAGTGTGCTGATTGAACGTTGGTTTGCTAGTTTTACCAAGCGCAAGGGAGGAAAAAGCCGTGTTTGACATCATCATCCACATCTTCCCCTACGCTATCGCTTTCACCATCCCTCTTCTTGTCACCTCGCTTGGGGGCCTGTACAGCGAGCGTTCGGGAGTCGTTAACATCGGTCTGGAAGGTCTTATGATTGTGGGCAGCTTTGCCGGAGCGGCTGCCACAGCGGGTCTGTATCCCGTTCTTGGCCCGGGTGCCGTTTGGATAGGACTGCTGACAGCGATGATCGTCGGTGCGGTGTTTTCCTTACTCCACGCTTTTGCGAGCATCCATCTCAATGCCAACCAGGTGATCAGCGGTACGGCGATTAATATGATCGCCGGAGCGCTGACCGTTTTCATAGCGAGAACCCTGACCGGCAGCGGCAATATTCAGATCAAACAGGGCGTCCCAAGGGTCGATATCCCCTTTCTTTCCGATATTCCGTTGCTGGGACCTCTCTTTTTTCAGAAAACCTATGCTACGACTTGGATTGTTCTCGGTCTGCTCCTCTTGATGTGGTTTATCCTCTACAAAACACCCTTCGGCCTTCGGTTGAGGGCCTGTGGCGAGCACCCGCACGCCGCAGACTCGGCAGGTGTCAACGTCATGGGGATCCGATATGCAGCCGTCGTCATTTCGGGCGCTCTGGCCGGCTTGGGGGGAGCAACCATACTGGTAACCTATTCAGGTGAGTTCAATGGAAGTGTGGCAGGCTTGGGATTCCTGGCTCTCGCAGCACTCATCTTTGGACAGTGGAAACCATTGGGAATCCTGGGTGCCTGTTTCTTCTTCGGCTTTGCGGCAACCCTGGCCAATGCCAGCCAGGCCGAGCCTGCGTTGAAAGTCATACCGGAAATCATTCTGAAGATTTTCCCCTATGTAGTGACTTTGATCGCACTGGTTCTCTTGTCGAAGAAAAGTCAGGCTCCCCGGGCCGCAGGTGAACCCTTCGAACCCGGAAAGCGCTGAGTCACTCTCATAGGGGGTAGAAAGCCGTTCCACGCGGCTTTCCTCCCAGAGGGTAACTAGGTGCTCCAAAGAAAGCCGCCAAGGTCTGGGCTACATCGGCGAAACTGCTGCGAATGCCTAAGCTGGCTCCGGGCACACCCGGTTGGTAGGCGATCAGGGGGACGTATTCCCGAGTGTGGTCGCTTCCCCGAAAAGTCGGGTCGCATCCATGATCAGCAGTAATCAGCAATAGATCGTCCTCACGCATCAGTGGCAAAAGCTGATCGAGGGCTTTATCGGTGGCAGCCACACAGTCATGGTACCCTTGGGGATCGCGGCGATGTCCAAAAATCATGTCGGTATCAACTAGATTCACGAAAACCAATCTCGGATGACTTGAGGGGTCCGCGGCCAGGGCGATTGTTCGTTCGATGCACGCTGGATTTCCTTTATCGGGGTAGTCAACGTCCACACCCTGGTGATTGAAAATGTCAGCGATTTTCCCTACTGAAACAATCTCAACACCGGCATCACGCAAGTGATCCATGATACTGGGACCCGGCAGACGGTAGCTGTAGTCGTGCCGCCCACTTGTCCGCTCGAAAGCGCCAACCTTTCCCCTAAAAGGTCGTGCAATAACACGGCCAACCGTCCAGTCATCACAGACAACACGTGCCTGAGCACAGAGCTGGTAGAGTTTTTCGAGACTCAGGACAGCTTCATGGGCGGCAATCTGAAACACTGAGTCTCCAGAAGTGTAGGCAATGGGTTTTCCGGTCGCCAAGTGCTCTTCACCTAGCTCCTCTATGATCTCAGTTCCACTGGCGGCTTTGTTGCCTAGAAATTCGTAGCCGCTGACGTCTGTCAACCGATTCAGAAGTTCCAGCGGAAACGAAGGAAATGCCGCAGGAAACACGGGAAAGGGCTTTTCGAGTTGAAAACCTGCCAGTTCCCAGTGACCGGTTGTCGTATCTTTTCCTGGGCTGACCTCGTTCATGACACCATAGCTTGCAAGAGGCCTGCCCTGCACGTCAGCACCAGAAAGAGTCTCTCCAAGAAGAGCCGCTGCATTTCCCAGGCCCATCCGGGTCAAATTGGGCCAATGAACGCCTCCTGCCACTACCTGACTAATATGCACAGCTGTATTGCTGCCCGAATCCCCATATTGACCGGCATCAGGCAACGCTCCGATTCCAAAGCTGTCAATAACCAGCAGAAACGCCCGCATTCTGCTCTCCTTGGTATTCCTTGATGATGGCAACCGAAGCGCTAGCACCAATTCTATCGGCACCGGCTTCAAGAAGGTCCAGCGTATCAGCCAGAGTGCGGATACCACCGGACGCTTTGACTTTCATACCAGGCTTGATATTTTTTTTCATCAGACGGATGTGGGCGGCGGTTGCACCTGCTGTTCCGAAGCCTGTGCTGGTCTTAACAAAGGCCGCATCGGCTGACGTTGCTGCTGCACAGGCTTTGGCAATTTGCTCATCGGTAAGGTAACAGGTTTCCAGAATGACCTTGAGGGGAACTTTGCCTGCCGCCTTCCTAACTTGTCGGATGTCTTCTTCCACTGCCGCCCATTTGCCTTCGAGACTCCAACCGATATTCATTACCATATCGACTTCTCCGGCACCTTGCAAAACTGCCAGAGACGCTTCTCGCGCTTTCACTTCCGAAGAGTTCGCCCCAAGAGGAAATCCGATTACAGTGCAGACCAGAACATCGGAACCCTTCAATAATTCAGACGTGAGAGGAACCCAACAAGGATTGACACAGACGGAAGCAAAATGATGAGCCAGTGCTTCTTCACAGAGTTTTCGTATATCGGGCTCAACAGCCGTGGCTTTCAGCAAGGTATGGTCAAATTTTTTCGCAAGTTCATTCAAGTTCATGGGTACCTCCTCAGGTTTAGGTCAAAGAATTCTGAAGCACTTTTCCATTGTCCGCCAAACGGCGGGCTAAAAAAGGCCGGTCAAGGTTGAGTCTGCCAACAAGTGAATGGAGGGCAGCTTCATCCAGAAGATTTCGTTCATGGGCTAAGTACACCAAGGCTCTTTCAGCCAGAAACGGCACCAAAAGGGTGTTCCGGCAGACTTCCAGGGAACCTTCCAGGCTCTGCGCAAGAAGAGATTCGTTGGGCTCATCTCGAAGAGCCGTCAGTTCCCGCTCCAGCCGGCCGGAATCTCCTCTCACCCAGGCTTCGCCTAAGGCCATAAGGGTCAGATAGGTGTATTCTTTTCCGGGCAGGTGGTGATGCTGATCACACCGGGTGCAGTAGTTCGGCTGCGATGGGTCGTCTGAGGCCCTATCTCCCCCTATGATGATCAGTGGATCAAAAAAAGGTGCAGGACACTCTTTACCCTTCACTTGGTACCAACGGTAGGTGTAAAAGGCGTCTTCGACACAATCAGGATGCTCACAATAGGCTGTCAAGGGAAACACATCGGTGGCGTGTTCTAAAAGCAAACGGGCAGTCGGATTAAAAATATCACTGCGAAAATTGAGGACGAGCGTCGGGAATATGAAGCAGAGACCAAGTTTCTCGCTGGCCTGGCGCACAACGTAGACCAAACGTTCTTCATAGAAACTTGCTTCATCGATGATCCAGGTTCCGGCCTCAGGATGGTCCTCAATCAGCTGTTCCAGCTCGAAGGAATTACGGATTCGCGCGAGATTCGGTCCTAGACGTTCATACCCGGAGCGGTAGGCTAAGGCGTCTGACGGGTAATCGGGAAATCGCTGCTCATCAAGAAACGTGCGGACAAAAAACACCTTTCTACGGTCGGCATGACCTGATGAGGTATGAGAAACTACCGTTGCATTCTTTTTCAGGAGGACCTGACTATCACGCCAAACCCGGGCAGAAAACTCGGTTTTTCCGGAACCCATGGGGCCGATCACGAGAATCCGCCTTCGTGGAATTCGGAAATCGTAGTGGTTGGAGGCATGATGGACTTTCAGGCTGGGGAACCCCAAAGACTTCAAAAAAGACGAATCACTGGGCTCGGGCATGTCTTTGATTATAGACCAATTTGCCAAAAAGCGGAACTTCTCCTATGCTCTGACCATGAAACTCCCGAAAATTGAACTGCATGAGCACTTGGACGGCAGCCTGCGAATTGCAACAATTGTGGAACTAGCCCAAGAGGCCGGCGTTCGGCTGCCAACAGACGACCCAAAAATCCTGGCGCAAATTTTGTCACCCGGTCCATCCAGTCTTGAAAATTATCTTCGGGCCTTTTCTGTGACAGGTTCCGTCATGCAAAGTGCCAAGGCTTTGAGTCGGACGGCCTTCGAAACCGTCGAAGACTGGTACCTTGATGGCATTGTTTATGGCGAGGTTCGCTTTGCCCCGGAACAGCATACCTTGGGCGGACTTTCTGTCGAAGAAGTCGTCGAAGCTGTTCTTCGGGGTCTGGAAGAGGGACGCCGGGCCTATCCAGTTCAGACAGGCCTGATTCTCTGTTCGATGCGTCACAACACGCCGAATCTCATCGCAGCCAAGTTAGTGCATCGTTACTGTAAAGACGGGGTTGTTGGTTATGATATTGCTGGAGAAGAAGCGCCTTTTCCCCCTTCCCTTCACAAAGAGGCCTTTGACTATTGCGCTGACAATTTTTTAGCCGCCACCTGTCATGCCGGAGAGGTGACGGGACCAGACTATATTCGGGAAGCCTTGCTAGCCTGCCGCAGCCTTCGAATCGGACATGGTACCCAGCTGATTCAAGAATGGGGTTCACCTCCACTTCCACCAGGTCAACAAAGTCTTACGGGATGGATTCTCGAGCATCAGACTCCCCTGGAGCTCTGCTTGAGCTCCAATTTACAAACCAAGGCCTGCCCGGACTTGTTATCCCATCCCTTTGAAGCATTTCGTCAACATGGACTTGCTGTGACTCTTTGTACCGACAACCGCCTTGTCAGCGCTACCAGTCTTAGCCAAGAACTGGAACTGGCCAGGCAAACTTGGGGACTGACGGATAAGGATATTCTGGAACTTCAAAAGACGGCCCTCAAGGCTGCCTTTTGTCCGAATGAAACCAAAACATGGATTCGAACGAAATATTTCTCGGGAAACGCCGATATTGACTAGGTATGAAAACCCTTAGCCCCCTTCTGGCCATCTTTCTTCTTTTCCTTGTTTCGTGTGAAACATCACCGTCAAAACCTCCGGAACCGACAAAACCAACTCTTCTTGACTTGGTAGAAAACCAAGACATTGAGAAAATTAAAGATGTCTTTGGTTTGAATGAAGATGTGAACAGTGTCAATGCACAGGGTCAAACAGCATTGCAGATTGCCGCCACCAAAGATCTTACAGATATTGCCGCCGTACTCTTAGCCCGCGGAGCGACGGTTGATCTGGCAGATCGGCAAGGAAACACAGCCCTCCACCTTGCTGTCAAAAATGGCTCCGTCAATATTCTGTCAATCTTGTCTCAATATGGAGCGAGTCTTTTTTCCATTGATAAACAAGGGAAATCGGTGCTTCAGACAGCTCTACAACAAAATCCTGATCTGATACCCAAACTGGTCACCAAAAGTACCATTGGGAACCGCGATTCCGCTGGAAACACGGTCCTTCATGTGGCAGCGGCACAAGGCCTTGATGGACTGACAGATATTCTGATCAAGTTGGGAGCGGATCAGGGGGCCCGTAACAACGCAGGCCTGACCGCTTTGGACGAAGCCTTGCAGTTTCCGCAGAGCTTGGCGCACGCCAAAATCGCTTGGAAACTGATCCGCCAGGGAGCACCCAAACCAAAGGCTCCTGCTGTCGAATACTACTGGCTGGCTGCAGAGTCAGACAACGCAAATCGAGTCTTTGAATCGGGCCAAACAGGGTTGCATTACGCTGCCAGCCGAGGCCAGTCGGGATTGCTGCGGCAGCTGGTGACTCAGGGTGCCAATGTGAATGCAATTGATCTTCCTGGAAACACCCCGCTTCACAGGGCTGTAGAAACAGGAGACCTCGAAGCTGCTGGGTTCCTTCTTGATCAGGGTGCCGACATCAATGCCAAGGATTTCAACAGCAATACAACCCTGCATTTAGCGCTTACCAGCCGTAACGCTCTGGAAGTCTCCACGTTCCTCCTGGAGAAGGGTGCAATACCCAATCTCAAAAACAATTTCGGCAACACTCCTCTTCATATGCTTGTGAGCCTGGCACTATCTCCCGAACTGGCAAAGGCGTTGGTAGCAAAGGGTGCCGATGTCAACGCACGAAACAAACAGGGCAATACACCCCTTCTTGACGCCGTCAAAGAATCGAATCAGGCACTGATCACGGCCCTTCTGAATTTGGGAGGCAGCCCCTTTGCAGGGAACAACGCTGACGAGTCTCCACTGGGAGAATCGGTGAAAATGGGGACGGAAAACCTGGGATGGCTTATCAACGGCACAAACAAAGGTCTCAGAGATGATAATGGCAATACGGCGCTTCACCTCGCCGTCCAACTAGGAAACTATCCTTCAGCAGTCGCCTACCTTCTATCGATCGGTTCCAACCCCAATGAACGCAATAAAACGGGGCAAAGCCCCCTCCATCTCGCCCTTGAAGCAAAGAATCTTCTTGTAGCCAAAGCACTCTTTAAGGCTGGTTCCGACTTTTTCTTGACAGATACCGCCGGATTATCACCATTGACTCAGGTTTTTCAAGCGGCACCAGCTTTTGCCGAAGCCTTTTTTACGGAAGAAGTCTTGGAGGTGCGCGACTCCGCCAGAAATACACCGTTGTTCTATACGGCATTCCAAGCGAACCTTCCCATGGCACAGTTGCTGCTCAAAAAAGGGGCCAGTCTGCGAACACAGAACCTTGCCGGACAGACTGTTCTTCATGAGGCAGTCAGGCTGGGCAATCTGCCCTTGGCAACCCTTCTGTTAAAAAGCGGTTCTTCTGTGAATGTCGCTGACAATCTAGGTAATACCCCCCTTCACAACCTTGTACTCTTTGACTCCATCGAAATGGGGGAACTTCTTTTGGCATCCGGTGCCGATCTTGCAGCAAAAAACAAGGAAGGTAGAACGGTTCTTCAAGAATCGGTCAGAAGAGGGCTTCTCAAGGTCACTGTCTGGCTCCTGAAGAAAAATGCTGATCCCAACACCCGCGACAACCTTGGCAGGACTCCGCTGTTTGATGCTGTCGAAGGGGGGGGTGTTGAGCTGGTGAAACTGTTGCTGACGGGAACAGGAGTGAATCTTCGCGATGCAACTGGCGCAACCGTAACCCACCTGGCAGCGACAGCTGCCAACCAAGGCGTTGCCGACCTCTTGTTCAGCGCGGGAGCTGACATTTTTGCTGAGAATGCTTCAGGTGCGACTCCTGTCGTCCTGGCGCTCAAAGGGACTCCAGAAAATTGGAAGGTCTTTTTCTTGGGCCGCAACATCAACAGTCAAAATAACCAAGGGCAAACAGCGCTTCATCTAGCGGCAGCGGAGGGAGTTTCCGTGGCGGCAGTTCAATACCTGGTCGGATTGGGCGCCGACCTTCAGAGTCGTAATAAGGATGGAAAAACAGCCGCAGAAGTTGCCGCGGCAGCCGGAAGAACCGACCTCGTGACGGTTCTGAAGGCCAAGTAGGGAATCAGGGGTCGAGATTCAGGATTGAACCGTCGCTGTTGACCTGACGGAAGAAACAGCTCTTCCTGGTCTGACCGGCCTGATTTTTAGTATGGCAGGCACCAAAGCCAATGGGAGTCACCCGAAAAAGGATTGTATCGTCGTCGCAATCGACTCGAATCTCAACAATCTTCAGCCAATCACCTGAGGTAGCACCTTTTTCCCAGAGTTCATTGCGGCTAGTGGACCAGAATGTGGCATTTCCAGTATCTCTCGTATGGTTCCATGCGGATTCATTCACCCAGGCAAGCATCAGGACTTCTCCTGAGAAAGCATCCTGAACAACAGCCGGAACGAGCCCACCCCGCTTGTTGAAGTCGGGCTGGTATTCCGCTTCAAGCATCAAAATCTTCCTGAGGATTTTTGAGTACTTCAATTTTATGTTCAAGTTCCTCAAGTTTGCGGGTCCAATCATCGATCTTTCGCTTCAGCTGTTCCCGACTGCGCTCCAAAAGATCCACTTGAGCTTCTACAGGGTCAGGCATAGGAGCCGGAGTGATTTCTGGAAGTGGTTCTCCTTTGAGCTCTTGACGAAGCATCTCAGGACTGTAGCCTTCCCGACGTTTGAATTCCATTTCCCGCCGAACTTCAGGATCTTTCACCGAGGTCATCATTTTCAGATGGTCAAAACCAAAGTCCGGTGTGACATCCTGAGCAAAACCGGCCATAACCGTTTTTGCCGTGGTTCGGGGAATGCACAGAACCCTGTCCATATAATCTTCAAAGCGGACATGATGTTTTCCGCAAAGCTGAACAGCCTGAAGCAGTGTTTGTCCAAAATCCTTCATCAACTGGCCATTGCTTGCCAGATACTTGGTCTTGATCTCATCCGTCAGCTTCTGAAATGCCGGCTCGGCGAGGAAAATATTCCTGTAAAGTCCCTTCTCTTCCGCTTTCGTCAGAAGACGATGGAAGAGACTCCAATACACCGAAGTATGGCTACGGAGGGTTGTTGGCCTGGAAGAAGAGCAGAAATGCAAGTGGTGCGCGAATTCGTGGATGGCTGTATAAACCAACTCTTCATCCGAAGCGAAATTCTTGTTATGCAGCAATATCTCACGGGTTTCCGGTTTGTAAAGACCATTGACTTTCCGGCTGAATTTGCCTGTAAACAGCAATTGGAAATCAGGAGCTTGAGGTTCCAGATTGAGAAGGAGTTCCTTTGTTTGATCTTGATTCATATCTTTTGATTCAGAGGCAATCCGAGTGATCGGATTTCCTTGAACAACCTTTCCTTTGCTATAGGTTTGGGAAGATACCCTTCACATTGGCTCCGAAAGGCTTGGATCACATTGTCAGCATCCCGAAGAGCCGTCAGCATAATGATTTTGCATCCAGCTAAACCCAGAATTCCTTTCTTCTCTTCCAAAGCACGAATCTGCTTCAAAACCTGCTGTCCATCGAGTGTCGGAAGCATAATATCGAGACAGACCAATTCAAAAGGGGTCTGGTTGTTGAGCGCCTCTTGGAACAATGTCACGGCTTTTTCCCCGTCATCCGCTATAACGGATTCGCCCTCCAGTTGCAAGTACTTCTTGAGAAGTTGCTGGCTCGAGAAGTCATCCTCGACAATCAGGATTTTCATAAAGATACCTCGTACCAGACTAAAGAAAATTGAATGTTGTCCACATGAAAGAAAAATTCCTGCTTTGTTTGACCCGGAGGATCTCCTGGCGGGTCATACAGAACCGTAGGAAGTCCCATGGAATACGTAGATGATGGTCCGAAGTGTTCGGTCAAAAGTCTGCCGGCCAGGACATTCATCAGTTCAAGTAGGCTGTCATCCAATTGAAGAGCTGACAGGGTATTCCAGTTCTCACCGTAGATGGCCTCGGCGACTTGAAATTTGATAGCCTTGGGTAAAAACAAGGCAAAAGATCCGCTACGAGGCTGGGAGTAAGACAGAAACAGCACGGGACCTTCATCGGGAGGCATCGGCCCTGAGGGAGCGGGTCCCAGACTAACGTCAATAAAGGCCATCTCCTCGAAGGTCAGACAAATGGCCTCACTCACCTTTGCATTTGAAACCATTAAAAGCCTCCCTCATCCTCATCGCTCTCCGACACACCGAAAACCTGCTTGACCTTACCAGGGGTTAAGGGCTTGCGGATAATGGCAGTCACATCCAGGTTTCGCAATTCTTGATCGAGATGATCATTGCCCATACTGGATATGACTACAACGGGAAGCCCCTTGGTCTTGTCCCCTTTTCGCAATTTTCGGAGAAGAGTCACTCCATCCATCCTAGGCATATTCAAATCGGTGACGACGAGATCTACAGTGATTGCAGACAAGACTGAGAGAGCTTGAATACCATCTCCAGCTTCAAGAAACGTGCTGTTTTCATCTCCAGTCATACTGAAACACTTTCGAATAATCATCCGGGAGGTTTCCGAATCGTCGACAATCAAAATGGTACGGTTCATAGGAACTCCTAAAGGGTCCATCGTTGGTTTGCATTTGAAATGATGATTTCTCCGGTGGGAACAACAAGACTTACAGTTCGACTGGCATTCCCACCAATATCCTCTGCTGTCAATGCGAGGCCGATTTTCCAAAGAAATTTTTTAACTGCGAGAGCATTTCGGCGTCCAATATCGAAGGTGTTGTTCTCATCCAAAATTGATGCACCGCCCACCAGTTTCACCCAGCAGGAATTGCGGTTGGCACCTACCTTTTTCAGTTCGGAAAAAAGGACAGGCAATCCCGTATCGGCAAAATAACCGGGTTTATCTTTGGCCTTGTCCGGATTGATCTGTCCTTCTGGCAAGGCAATGTGAATCATACCGCCTGCGAGCAGCTTTTTGTCCCAAACGACAAGAGCAACACACGAGCCAAGAGCATACGTCTTGATCTCATCATTGCCTGTAGAGACATAAATGTCTCCAATTCCTACGTCACGACGTGTCATGGACGCATCCTTTTCAGGAGCCCCAGAACTTCCTGAGGGATCTGACTTAAGCCAACCTGCTTTTCTGCTCCGCCCATATTCCAAGCTTCCATGGGCATACCATAAATCAGACTGGTGGCTTCATCCTGACTGAGTGTTCTGGAACCGCTTTGCCGCATTTTCAGCAAGCCTGCAGCGCCGTCACGTCCCATGCCGGTCAGCACAACTCCAACAGCGTTGGCCCCCACGACCTGTGCCACAGATTCAAATAAAACGTCAACAGAAGGAGCATGCCCGTTGACTTTGTCACCTTCTTGAACACGGACCTGATATTCGCCACCCGATCGGATGACCTTGGTCTGAAATCCACCTGGTGCAATCAGAATTCTTCCCTGGCTGACCCTATCTCCATTTTCGGCTTCTTTAACCTGTACCTGGCATTCGTCGTTCAGCTTCTCTGCAAACATCCTTGTGAACACTGGTGGCATATGCTGTACGACAACAGTTCCTGCCATATCAGCAGGAAGGGCCGTAAGTATCGCTCGCAACGCCACAGTCCCACCCGTGGAGGCTCCGATTGCAACGACTTTATCCGTGGACTGAGACAAAGCACCCGCCGGAATTCGGGGAATGGCCTCAGCCCATCGGTCGTTCTTCCATCGGGAAACATCGACCAGACTGGCCGCGAGGATCTTCTGACTCAAGTCATCAAGCATGGAAGTCAAGCCATCTCGAAGGTTGGAAGTCGGTTTATTGACAACTTCAACAGCTCCATATTGAAAGGCTTCGAGGGTTGCAGCGGCACCTGGACCTGTCAAGGAAGAAACCATGACGACAGGGATAGGATATTGAGGCATCAACTTTTTCAAGAACACCAGTCCATCCATACGGGGCATCTCGATATCGAGAGTCAGCACATCCGGATGTTTGGACAAGATCAATTCCCGAGCCCGGAAAACATCGCCCGCAACCCCAACCACCTCAATATCGGGGTACCCAGCCAAGCCGGTACTGAGGATTTCCCGGACAACCGCTGAGTCGTCCACAATTAAAACCTTAACCCGGCTCATGGCAGCCGTCTCCGATAGACCGATGGTTTGATGTAGTCCAATTCAAAGGTTTCCCGGCCAAGAGTTTCGGAATGACCAATAAAGAAATAATGCCCTGGCATCAAGAACTTGGTCAGCCTTTGAACCAACTGATTTTTGGTTTCACGGTCGAAATAAATCATCACATTCCTACAGAATATGACATGGAACTGATTCTTGAATGGAAATGTCGAATCCATAAAGTTCAAACGTTTGAAAAAAATCATTTCTTTTAGTTCCGGAACCACAGCCCACCGATCCGGACCCAGAGAACGGAAATACTTTTCCTTGAGTGCGAGAGGAACAAGTCTGACCCTTTCATCGTTGTACTCACCTTGGATGGCAGTTTCTAATGCTGTGACAGAAATGTCTGTGGCTAGAATTTTGATGGGACCACGAAATCCAGTCTTTGCCGCCCAGTCGCGAGTCAGCATGGCCAGGGTGTAGGCTTCCTCGCCCGTAGCACAACCTGCACACCAGATCCGTATTTCCGTTCCGGAACCAGCTGGAAGATTCAGTTGCATCAAGGCTTCATCTTTTAGGAAGGCGAAATGGTCTGCTTCCCGGAAAAAAAAGGTGTGGTTGGTTGAAATACGATCAATGAGCTCAATAAGAACCATACCGGTTTGATCCTGCTTAATCAGGTTCAAGTACTGCTCAAAGGAACTCAAACCACGGTTTTTCAGAACTTTGTTGAGCCTTCCACGAACAAGGGCTTTCTTTTTATCAGTAAGGTTGATACCAAATTGATCGTACACCAAACGAGACAGGTCCAGAAATTCCTGATCGGAAATATCCAGCAGTACCGAGACTTCACCGGTAGAATCGTTGGAGCTCACACGAATTCCTTGGAGAACAAGGCATTGACATCGATGATCAAGCTTACTTCTCCGTTACCAAGAATGGTGCACCCGGATATTCCCTGCAGACCCGCCATAGATTCGGGCAGAGCCTTGAGAACGATTTGCTTATAGCCGACAATTTCATCGACAATGAGGGCCATCTTCCGGTTCAAACTTTTGATGATGATGGAGACTTTCTTTCCCGAAACAGCCGGACCTCCCGACTCAGTCGTTGTGAAAATACTCGTCAGGGGGAAAATCGGTAGAACCTCATCTCTTAAGCGCATAACAGAATGGTTCGGATCAGTCTGGGTGACTTTATCTGCTTGGTAGTTCTGAAACTCAACAACATCGGCGATAGGAATAGAATACAGAGTTGAACCCGAGCGGAGAGTGACACCATCAATGATGGCCAAAGTCAGAGGGATTTTCAAAACGAAATCCGTACCCTTGTCTTTTTCGGTCTGAATGTCAATTTGACCCCGGAGTTTTTCCAAGTTCTTCTTGACAACATCCATACCAACGCCGCGACCGGAGATTTCCGAGACCTGCTTGGCGGTACTGAAACCCGGTTCGAATATGAGTTTCCAGACTTCCTGATCAGAAAACTCGCCTTCGCCGACCAAACCTTTGTTGCGAGCTACCTGCAAAATACGAGCACGGTCAAGCCCCGCACCGTCGTCGGCAATCGTGATCCAAATTTCATTTCCTTCATACCGTGCGTTTAGCTTGATCTTTCCGCCTGGTCCTTTTCCCTTCGTTCTTCTGGTCGAATCGTCTTCAATACCATGGTCTATGGCATTACGGATGATATGAACCAAAGGGTCAGAAATCTCTTCGATGATATTTCGGTCCATCTCGGTTTCAGCACCGCTGATTTCCAGCTCAATTTCCTTGGCGAATTTGCGCCCCAAATCCCGGACAAGCCTGTGCATCTTGCTAAACAAACCTTCGAGAGGAATCATGCGGATGGACATGGTGACGGCTTGCAGTTCGCGAGTGATCTTCGAAAGATAGGCTGCCGCCCGGTTGAATCCCCCAAGGTCAAGCCCCCGAAGGTCGGGGTTGTCGATGACCATGGCTTCTGCCGTGATCAATTCACCGATCAGGTCAAACAGAGAGTCAAGCTTCTCAGTATCAACCCGAATATCTTTCTTCTTGACGGTGTATTTCCCAAAGTTGTCTCCATCGGTTTTAGCCGCCTCCAGTCCAGCAGTTCCAGCCATAGTTGCCGCTGGAGCTTCCGAAACCTTAACTGGTGAAACCTTGATTTGAACCATGGTTCTCAATCGGTCGAGTGAGGAAAGAAGAGTTTCAATCGCATCGGTATCGACGGCTTTCTGACCCTTGCGGAGTGCGTCCAGCAGGGTCTCCATATCCATGCAGAGAGCTTCGAGGGCATCAAACCCAAAAAATCCTGCATTACCTTTCAAGGTGTGAATCGAACGAAATGCCTCATTGAGATAGTCTCCTGTTGTCCTGGTCTTTTCCATGGTTAACAGGCACTTCTCTACAATTTCGAGAGTTTCCAATGCTTCCTGTGAGAACTTTCCGACTAACTCTGGGTTTTGTAAAAGGTCAGAGATTTCCTGACCCGCAGGGGTAGCGATCGGAAGGGAATTGGTCCCAGATCGCAGTCTTGCAATAGCATTCAGCACATCGTCCAGGCTTTGTTCTTCCAAATTCAGAGTTGCTGGTCCCTTCTCGACCTTGAGAAGAGAGGCTTTCTGAGCAATGTGATGGATCAACTGAACCAAGGTGTCGCAGCCAAGCAGCAATACATCAACAAGACTTCGTTCAACAATGCGGGTTTGCGAACGAAGTTCATCCAGCAGGAATTCCAATTCATGACTGAGTTTCTTGATGTTATGAAGATTCAGGAACCCTGAAACACCCTTGATCGTGTGAAGCGAACGAAAAATCTCATTGACGATCTTTGGGTCTGGATCAGATTCAAGACTGAGGATTCTTTCCTCGATGGACTCGAGATGTTCCTGAGCCTCACTCAGGAAGGAAAAAAGAACTTCAACATCCACTTCGATGGTCGTGGACTGCGGCACCGGGACAGGCGTCACGGGAGGAGGGACAACCGCAGTTGAGGTGGCATTCTGAGGCAAGGCCGCTCGAAAACCCTCCCAATTGGCACCAACGCCCTCACGTACCAACAAAGAGAAGTCTTCTAACGTACGACTGAGTAAAGCGGCCTCATCGAAATCTGTTTCATCTTTAACGATGGTTTTTTCAAGAGCTTCAATGATTTCGGCCGCTTCAAGGACATCTCCCGGAAAGAATTCTCTGAGTCGATCCCATAAAGCCTGGGTGGCTGCGTTCACGGCCTTAACCTGCCAGCATCCGGACGATCTTTACCAGCGCGTCGGCTTCAAATGGCTTAATCATCCAGCCATTGACCCCTAACTGGCGTCCCAACGCTTTTTTTTCATCACTGCTTTCTGTTGTTAAAAAAACTACGGGAATCTTCGAAAGAGCCGTTTGAGACTTTAGGCTCTTCACACATTCGAAACCATTCATCACCGGCATATTCACATCGACCAGAATAAAATCTACCGAATTCTTGCCAGCTTTATCGAGACCAATCTGTCCGTTTTCAGCTTCCAATATGGTATAACCCAGTGGCTCCAACGTCTTTTTGACAAGCATTCGAATCGTGGTGGAATCATCGATGCACAAAATGGTCTTAGCCATGCCATCCTCCTAAAACAGTTCTACGGCCTTGGCCGTCTGAGAAACGCTTTGTCGCTTCTGGGTACCGAGGTCCCATTCTTCCTGAACCGTAAAATGACGTGAAGCGACTTGGAATGCTTCGTCACGCAAGTTTTTCGGAACAGTTCTTTCATTCAGTGACGCCGAGCCGACGACACGATGAGAAGATTCCTCCATAATTTCTATCAAGTGGTCCAAGACCTGCCGGGTTCGGTCTTGAAACTGCAAGGAAACCGTCACTTCCCCCAGTTCCTCTGTAACGACTCCCGCCAAGTGCCTTGATTCATTCATCATCGTCTCAACTTCACTGAGCTGTGGCGCAACATTGTCCGCCCACCGGCGCAACTCCTTCTCGGAATGAAAAATGAGGCTTTCCGAGTTCTGAATCCTCTGTGTTTGCCGTCCAAAAGAAGTTTCAACACTGGCAACAACATCACGAACTGTCCGAGCCATTTTGTCTGAGATCTCTTTGGAATTTTTAGACAGTAGCTGAACGTGGGTCGCAATAACCGCAAAACCCCTTCCGTGAATTCCGACTCTTGCAGCTTCAATCGAAGCGTTGATAGCTAGTACGTTGGTCTGATCCGCTAAATCTGACAATGTGTCAGAGAACTGATTAATACTTCCAACTGCTTGGGATAAAGCTGAAATGTCAGAACTAAGCCCCTCCTTAAGCTGGGCAAAGTGGGTTCCCAGAGTTTCAAAAACCCGCACCTGTTCCTCAAGGTTTGAGACAGTCTTACCAAGGCCAGAGTCACCATTAGACAGAAAACCAAGACTCTTCTCGATTTGGGAAGACACATTCTTGCTGTTTTCAACCAGGGTGAACAATGCCTGAGTCAAACGCAGAACAGCGGCCTCTGTATCACTGACAACAAGTGTCTTCAAACCCTTTGCAACATCTTGTGTGGCAAGGTGGCGAAGAATGTCTTCGACCAGCATATCGGGTACAACTTCACGGATTTCCGGTACTTTCTCTATTATCTTGGCGACTGGTTCTGACTCAAATTCTTCGACCTCGACAGGGAGAGGCGTTTTGTTTCTTCCCCAGAGAACGATGAGCAACCAGGAACCAACAACAAGAAAAGGCATCAACCAAGGTCCAGGAAACGGGACCAAGACACAAAGCATACCTACGATCAAGAGAGCAGCAGATGCTCCCGTGACATTTATATTCATACAGGCCTCATCTCCATTCTATGCGGGTTTTCACAACTTGCAAGACTGCCCGACACCTTGATGCGGTTGCGGACAGCTAGGTTTTGGGGATACAATGGATTTATGGCAAATATTTGCATTATTTGGGACATGGAGAACGTCACCCCGCCGGGTAACAACTCTTTGTTCATCGATTCCCTTCAGGAATACGCTGAAAACCTCGGAAGGGTTGTTTCAGCGAAGGCTTACGCCGACTGGAGCGCTCCTAACTTCGCGAAGTTAGCTTTTCAACTGAAGAAGTACCAATTCTACTTGGTTCATGTACCCTCAGAGCGAAAGAAAAAAAATTCTGTGGATATCCAACTGGTCAGCGATACCCTCGAGAACTTACGGCTTTATGAGCATATTGATACTTACGTTCTGGTGACCGGGGATAGCGATTTTCGTCCCCTTTTGCTTACCCTTCGACGCGCCGGAAAGATGACTCACATCGTTTGCGATATCAAAACAGCCAGTCAGGAGCTTTTGTCAATTGCTGACAGTTTTATTGACTACCGCGATATTCTTCCCAGTGATGAGGATGAAGAACCAGTTAGTCCGATCGCGACCCCTACTCCTATTGTGAGCCCTGAATACTGGTTTTCAGCTCTAACCGAAGCCGTTGGGTTTTTGGCAAAGGAAGGTAAGCCCGTCAATGTCGGCAACGTCAAAATGAGGATGAAGATGCTCAATCCCAATTTTGATGAAAAGCACATGGGTTACAAACGTTGGGGGGACTTTATCTCGGCCGCAGTCCGTCACGGGGTAATACAGCTGATAGAAAAAGACGGCAACCCCGAAATTCTTCTTCCTGAGGCCAAAGACAGCAAGGAACCCAAGGACAAGGGTGGCGTGCTTCAACGGGCATTGAAAGCCTTGGTCGAGGCTCTTCAAGATCTTGATGGAGGAAGGGAACCCCAGTTTCACGAATACAGCCTCGTTTCATCACGCATGAAAGATCGGAAAATCGATCTAAAAACCCTCGGGTATTCGCAGTTTAAGAAATTTATCCAGGCAGCTGACCTTCGTGGTCTCGTTGAGATCCGAACCGAAGGTGTGAATAACTACGCCAAGTTGAATGTGAATTGAGGGAGGCTCCCTTTGTTCGAAGATATCCATTTTCAAAAAGTTCCAGGCACAGAAACCAGCCGCAAAGTTCAGCTCTTGGGACTATCCACTTGTGGCTTTTGTCGTCGTGGCCAAGAGTTCCTTGAAAAGCATCGGGTAGCTTATGAATTTGTTCATCTGGACACTTTGGACCTTGAAACAAAGAACGGGGTAAAACAGCAGTTTAAGGATACGTTTGGCGTCTCCCTCAGTTATCCTGCCTTGGTTGTTGATGGAGCGCGGCAAACAATCGGATACGTTAAACGAGGCTGGGAAGAGTTGTTGGACCTACCACCAGAAGTGGACCCTGAAACGGTCAGCTACCTTGAGTAAGCTCTCAGACCCCCGCGCTATTGCCGATTATGTTCAACAGGTCGCGTCTCATCGGCAATGGACAGTCAATTCAGACCAGACTCAGGTCGAACCCGTATTGCAGGGTTTGCTTACCCAAGTTGAACGTTTTGGCAAGCCCTTCTGTCCTTGCAGGGATATTGAAGGGGGTGACTCAGACCGGGACGTGATCTGTCCCTGTTCCTACGCACAGAGCGATATTGACCAGTATGGGCAATGTTACTGCGGTTTGTTCCTATCGGTTGGTCAGGACCCGAAAAAGGTCAGCTCGATTCCTGAACGACGTGTATAGCAGTATCTGTCAGGGTTTCCAGAAACGCAGGACATAGACAACGCTTGTTCCTGCAGAAGCGGTACCCCAACCCCAAGTTTTCCACTCAGGATCAGATAAAACAGCATTGTGCGAGGGACTGGCCAACCAGGCCTCCCAGACGGCGTAAGGATCGGCACCTGCGCCGAGAACCTCTCCAAATTCCCCGAGGGGCATTCCGGCTATTGTCATTTGGAGCCCTGGCCCCCTTCCTTGCTGATCCCAATGTGACAAGCTCCCTATTGCAGCAAGCTCGCTGGCTCTGTTCTGGCTGGAAATCTGGAGCTTTTCGGCAGCTATTGGCATAGGTAACCGTGCCTGCTTGCGGAAGTTGGTCAACACATCTTCGGGAAAATCCTGCGCATGGGCGAAAACAGCGCTGAGGAGGAAAGGGACCAACCATAATGCACGCATCGTCTTGGTCGCCTGTTATTTCTTCTCAGCAGGGATGGCCTGGTCAGCTTTATCAGGACCACCCTTGGCGGCATTGCGTGCTTTATCGAGACTGTCAAAAATCTTGAGATAACTCCCAAAAACCCATCCACGCCGCCCCTGAAACTGAATCTGATACCATCGATCGGTTTTTCCTTCGATAGTTTCTTCGTTACTCGAGGATGTGACAATCTCAACAATGGCTCCCGAACGAAGCATGGTTACCAGGGCAGCGTCGGGAAGCGGTTCATTGCGAACACGGATATATGCGAAATCGACCACACCATAAAAAGTCTGAATGGTCAGCACCGGTGTGGGAGGAAGTTTTAAACCCGAGTACAGTTTCGGACCCGTGCACCCCGCCAACAGGAGGAAAACTCCAGCTGCCGCCAAGAATGGTCTCATCTACGAATGCCTCAACTTTGATTAGACTTAAGCTTCTGAATCTCGTCACGGATCAAGGCCGCATTCTCGAATTCCAGATTTTTTGCCAGCTCCAGCATCTCTTTTTCAAGAGCAGAAATCAAGGCCTTTTTTTGAGCAGGAACCAAGACATTGTACTTCTTCTTCAGTCCTTCTACGGTCTCTCGGTGAGTTTGTGCTGTGGTGGGCGTTTCCCGTTGTAGAATATCCTGAATCGTTTTCGTGATCGTCGCAGGTGTAATGCCGTGCTCGAGGTTGTAGGTATGCTGTCGGATACGTCGGCTGTTGGTTTCTTCGATCGCCTCTTTCATCGCATCGCTGACCCGGTCAGCGTACATCAGCACCCTGCCCTCGACGTTGCGTGCAGCCCTGCCGATCGTTTGGATCAGTGAGGTTGCCGAGCGAAGAAATCCGATCTTGTCTGCATCCAGAATGGCTACGAGGCTCACCTCCGGAGTATCAAGACCTTCACGCAGGAGGTTGATACCAACCAGAACATCGATGACCCCTGCCCTGAGATCCCGGAGAATATCGACGCGTTCGAACGTTTCGATCTCACTGTGGAGGTATCGTACTTTAACACCCATCTGAGCAAAATAGGCTGAAAGCTCTTCGGCCATCTTCTTTGTGAGGGTTGTGACCATTGTCCGCTGGTTTTTTGCTGTCCTCTTTCGGATTTCCCGGTAGAGGTCTTCAATCTGTCCTTCGCTGGGACGAACTTCGATTTCGGGATCAAGAAGACCAGTAGGACGGATTACTTGTTCGACAATTTGTTTTGCCTTCTTGGCCTCCTCCTTACCGGGAGTGGCCGAAACATATATCGTCCTATCCAAAAGACCTTCCCATTCCTCATAAAACAGAGGCCGGTTGTCGAGAGCCGAGGGGAGACGGAAGCCAAAATCAACCAGGGTTTGCTTGCGACTGCGGTCCCCCAGGTACATGGCACGGATCTGGCTCAGGCTGACGTGGCTTTCGTCGACAAAAGTGAGGAATTCCTTGGGAAAATAGTCGAGCAGAACCGCCGGACGCTCGCCAGCCTGCCGGCCCGTAAGTTGCCTCGAATAGTTTTCGATGCCCGAGCAGTAGCCCATCTCGGCCAGCATCTCAAGATCGTATTCGGTGCGCTGTTTGATCCGTTCGGCCTCGAGAGGCTTTCCTACCGCTTGAAAGTGTTCCACTTGGTCGTTCATTTCCTGTCGGATCTTTTCCACAGAGACTTTGACCTGATCCTCGGGCATCACAAAGTGCTTCGCTGGGAAAATCGAAAGTTCTTCCAGCTCTTCGAGAGTCTCACCAGTCAGGGGTTTGAACCGGCGCAGCCTGCTTACTTCTCCCCATTCTGTTTCTATCCTATAACTCTCTTCCATGTAGGCAGGCCAGATTTCCATCGTCTCGCCTCTTACCCTGAACGTGCCGCGTTCCAGAACCGCGTCATTGCGTTCATACTGCAACGTTACCAAGGTGCGCTTCAGTTCATCGAGCGAGAGTTTCTGGCCACGTCGGACTTCCTGGGCCATTTCCAAGTAGCTGACGGGGCTTCCCAGCCCATAAATGGCCGAAACAGTGGCAACAACAATAACATCCTTCCTGCTGGCAAGACTGGTCGTGGCAGCCAACCTCAACCGGTCGATTTCTTCGTTGATCGACGAATCTTTTTCAATGTAGAGGTCTTTGGAGGGAACATAGGCCTCCGGCTGGTAATAGTCATAATAGCTGACAAAGTATTCCACAGCGTTGTTGGGAAAGAAATCTTTGAATTCGCGGTAAAGCTGCGCTGCCAATGTCTTGTTATGGCTCATCACCAAGGTGGGGAGCTGCAGCTCCTCGATAACCTTGGCCATGGTGAAGGTCTTCCCGGAGCCGGTGACCCCTTTGAGCGTCTGGAACTTCAAACCAGAGCGTAATCCTGAAGACAACTTCTCAATAGCAGGAGCCTGGTCTCCCGAAGGCTCGAAAGGTGCTTGGACAGTCAACCTCATTCCAGTTGATCCTGCTCAGTCCTCTGAACCAGTGGAAACACCAAATCGAGCTTCTTGGTTCCCCGCATAACGGTCACCTTGACTTTGTCCCCGGGCTTTGAGGATTCCAACGCGCTGTAGAGGTCGGCCAAGGCACCAACCTCCATCCCATTGATTGCCGTAATGATGTCGCCTCCGAGGTAGAGAATTGTCCGTCCATACCGGACACCTTGATCGGGGTCCCCTCCTCTGAGCCCGGCCTTTGCCGCTTGTCCACCGCTCACAACCTTAGAAACCAGAATTCCTTTATCGACCGGCAGACTGGCATAACGAACCAATTGGGGAAAAAGCTGTACAGGAGTAAAATCGATCCAACCACGTGCCACACGTCCGCTGGCGATCAATTCGGGAACTACGCGTCGGGCTGTATCGACAGGCACAGCAAAGCCAATGCCGACCGAACCTCCTGTTGGGCTGTAGATCATGGTGTTGATACCGATGACTTCTCCGCGGCTGTTCAGGAGAGGGCCTCCTGAGTTGCCCGGGTTGATTGAGGCATCGGTCTGGATCAATTCATGGAGCACCACACCATTCTCACCTTTCAGAGGACGGCCCAGCGCGCTGACGATACCTGTTGTCATGGTTCGGTCCAAGGCAAAAGGATTGCCGATGGCGAGGACTTTCATGCCAACCTTCAGACCCTTGCTTGTTCCCAGGGGTAAAAGGGTGAGATCACGACCTTTGGGATCAAATTTGAGAACCGCTAAGTCATTCTCAACATCTTTCCCGACTAAAACAGCCTCAAATTGCGACCCATCGGCCAAAGTGAGGGTGATTTTGTCGGCATTGGCGATCACATGGTTGTTTGTGATCACATATCCCTTTTTGTCGATGATAAAACCCGACCCTGTACCACCATCCTGGGGAACTGCTTCAAGAAACCAGTTGTAACCTAAAACCTGGGTCGATACGTTAACCACACCTTCATTTAAGGATTCATAAATGGCGATATTGTCCAGCTCCTCCCCTCCGTTTCCAGAAAGGAGCGCAACCGGTGTTGGTGCCATCGAGGGATCATCAACCCTTCCGGCTACCGTGGAACGCTCCATCAGGGACTGATAGGCAAACACTCCGGCTAGGGTGAGAACAACGGCTGCCACAGCACTCAAGACTGAGGCAGTTACTATGGAAGAACGACTGTAGAGTCTCATAAAGAAAGTATACCGCGAAGAGGGGGGTGTCGGCCACAAGTTCATCGTTCCCAGTACTCCTCGCCCCGAGGTTTTCTCATGGCAGCAGCGGCTTCGAGATGGGATTCTCCGACAACCTCACGGTCATCGAGATCGGCCAATGTCCTGGCGACCCGCATCAGAGAATGCAGGGCCCGGGAAGACCAATCCAGCCGTCGCCCGGTTTCAGCAAGAAACCAGCGTCCCCGTTTATCAAGGCCGCAGTGCCTCTCCAGCTCTCTTGGCCCCAGGACGGCGTTGGGTTGGAGTGGGCCTTGACCGCGGGAGGTTCTTCGCCCGCGAGCTGCTAAGATCCGATCGGTCAGTTTGTTTGGGTCAAAGACACTTTGCTCCAGCAGTATCCGAGGAGATTCAGGTGTGACAAAAACCCTTAAGTCGATCCGGTCGAGCAAGGGGGTTCCAATCCTATCCCAATACCGCCTCACCTCAAGACCGGAACAAAAACAAACACCTTTGTCGCGACCGGTTTGACCGCAAGGACAAGCATTGGCTGTGAGGACGAGCTGAAATCGCGAAGGAAACCAGGCCGAACGCCCGGCTCTTACGACAGAAACCGAACCTTGCTCCAGAGGTTCTCGCAGGGCTTGGAGCACTCGGGATGAAAACTCCGGAGCTTCATCGAGAAACAGAACTCCATGATGGGCCAGTGAAACCTCACCGGGTCCCAAGTTCTTCCCGCCGCCAAGAAGACCTTCTGCCGTCGCATGATGGTGGGGTGAGCGAAAAGGCCGTTTTGTCAACAGTCCGTGGTTGCGGGGCAAGACGCCAGCCAAGGACCAAAGCCGCGTGGTTTCAAGGGCAGCCTCGGGCTCCAAGGGCGGTAGCAGGCCTTCGAGAGTTCGAGCAGCCAGGGTTTTACCCGCTCCTGGAGGTCCATAGAGAAGCAGTGAGTGGCCTCCTGCAGCTGTCACTTCCAGGGCTCGAACAACCTCTGTTTGACCACGAAGGTCCCAGGGCAAGATTATCGGAGAACCAGAATCACCACCCGATGGCGGAACACGAACCGGTTGAGGGCGAAACTCCAGTTTTCGAACCAAA
>JAIFLN010000064.1 GCA_020049045.1 Spirochaetota bacterium
GGCAAGGTGCCGCTGAACAGGGTGATCAGGCCGCCGTAACCCACCAGGGGCCTTACACTCAGGCCCGGAAGAACCTCTTTCAGGTCAAAGTCAAAACCAACATTCAACGACCATGGAACACTGATCAGGCTGGTGGTCAGGGTGTTCAGCCCGAACCAGTTGACCGCGCCGACAGCAACCTGGAAGCCCAAGGGTTCAAGTCCTGGAGCCTGGAACTGCGGATGCATCGTGATACGGGCGTCAAGCCCGGCACCAAAGCTGGTTACCGTGGCAAACGTGCCTACAGGGACGGCGGCCTTCAGGCCCCCTTCGATTTCGAGGGCGGCGGCAAACTGCCCGCCCGCCAACAATAACACGGCTACCAAAACCGGCACCCGATAGCGACTCAACATGATTCACCTCCGAACCATGTTCATGCTAGTGAACCCCGAACCCGATGCGATATCGTAGAACTACGATGACAACCAGGGGAAACTACGGTTGCCGCACCTTCTTGAATTATTTGACCAGATTGACTATTTTCTTAAGAAAGGGCCACCATGCAAACTGCTACCATCTACGAAGCGAAAACCAACCTTTCCAGCCTCATCAATCAGGTCGAGCGGTCACACGAGCGCATTCTGATCACCAAGCACGGTCACCCCGTGGCGGAACTTGGTCCCGTGTCGCGCAAGTCGAGGCTGGTAACCGACGCGGTTTTGGCGGAGCTCACGATTGGCTACGACCCGGTGAAACCCACCGAAGACGAGTGGGACCTTTCGTGAAAAACCTGCTCCTCGATACCTGCGCGCTCTTGTGGTTGGCATCGGGAGATCCGGCGTTATCACAAAAGGCCAAGGCACGCATCGAGGAAAGTGAACTGGTGTTCGTTTCGGCCATCTCGGCCTGGGAAATCGCGCTCAAAGCAAAAAAGGGCGAGTTGGTGCTTCCGATTCCTGCCAACGAGTGGTTTCCCCGTGCTGTGGCACAACACGGCGTCGTGGTCCTTCCCCTCGTCCCTGAAGACCTGATCGCGTCGGCAGTACTGCCAGACCATCATCGCGACCCGGCGGACCGCTTCATCGTGGCCCAGGCCCTCTCTCGGGACCTGTGTGTAGTCACCGCCGATGCCCAGTTTGCCAAGTATGGCGTCGAGACCTTGGTTTGATGCGATCTTCTCAGAGCAGTTTGGCGCCGATAGGAACCGGCTTGTCGGGCACACAGAGTGCCACTTCGCCGTTCTCGTTGTAAAACCCCGTGACAAGGCATTCCGACAGAAACGGTCCGATCTGTTTGACGGGAAAGTTGACAACGGCCACAACAAGCTTTCCTACGAGTTCTTCGGGCGTGTAGAGGTGGGTGATCTGGGCGCTGGACCGCTTCAGCCCCACGCCACCTCCAAAATCGAGGGTGAGCTTATAGGCGGGTTTTCGGGCTTCGGGGAACCGTTCCGCCAGAACAATCCGCCCGACGCGAAGTTCCACCTTTTGAAAATCTTCCCAGCTGATCTGATCCATAGGGCCGGCACTCACGGAGTCACAGTGTTCCACGTCGACTGAGTCACCCATTCGCCGCTGTCGTTGCGGCGTTCCAGAAAGGCTGAATCTCCCTTGGACCACCAGAGGTATTCCTGCTCATCGGTATAGCGCTCTCCCGAAGCCGCAACAAGGCGTGGAAGCGTGTGTTTGGTACCATCGGGCAGCACGAACCGCACGACGGCCAGCGAGCCATCGGAAGTCCGGTAATAATCCACCGTCATGGTTTGTCCGGTGTCGGAACGGTACTGAGCCGAGACGCTCTTTTCGAGGATAAGGGCCCCTGAGGTGCATCCGGAGAGCACCACTAAAAGAACAAGAAGAAGAAATCTGTTCATGGTGTTGACCTCTTCAGAACAGTCCGCCATAAGGCCCCCATGGCGAGAATATAGCCGACTTGGAGGACAAACTGCAACCATTCCGGTCGGGAGTACCAACCCACCAGAACGTTGAGAGGCAAACCGATCAGCCCTTCTTTGTGCTCCCATACACCCTGCACATTCCAGGCTTTGACCAGCAGCAAACTGTCTTGTGTCAGGAGGCCCAGGCCCTTGAGGGCCGACAGAAACTCATGAACCCCGTACCCCAGCAGGTACCCTGCTTGAAGAACCAAATACCCCAAGGTGACGGTGAACAGAACTTTCAGGTTGACGCGGATCAAGGCTTTGGTGATGGCCCAGGCCAGGACAGCAGCTGCCAAGACGCCTAGCACAATGCCGGTGACATAGGCCATCTGATTGCTTGAGGAGAACGCAAACAGAGAAATCTCGGCCCCTTCACGAAGCACCATAACCAAGGAAATGAGAAACAGCCCGGAAGCCGAGAAGTGAGCCTGAATTTCTGCATGCACTTCCTGGTAAACCGTCCGACCGTGCTTCATCATCCAATAGAGAAAGGTTGATAGAAGCACAAGCCCGGCCAGCGAAGCCCCGGCGGCCCAAAGCTTACCCGTCTGGTCCCCACCCTGCGTCCCCAGCCAGGTTGTGAGTGCCCAAAGGACCAGCCCCAAAGCGATCGAGCCAAGCACCCCTAAAACGAGCCCCCATTGCACGGGGCGGACAAAACGATGCTCTCCGGCCTTCTTCAAATAATCAAGAATGATGCCAATCATCAGAAAGGCTTCGAGCCCTTCACGGAAACCGAGGATAAAGCCAGGCAAAGTGTCAGTTGTAAACACAGGTTAACCCCTACCTGACTATTTAACTCAGAAATTAATCGGCCGTCAAGGGCCGACTTATTTCTTCTTCAACAGTGCCGCAAAGGGATTGTAGGTGTCGTTGTCGGCGGTGTTTCCGGTGTACTTGGCCGAGGTCTCGTCCTCTTCGCGGGTTGTCGCCTGTTTCAGTGAAATCCTCTTGTTAGCTTGGTCGATGCTCAGCACTTGAACCGAAAGGGTCTGGCCCACTTTGGCAGTGATCTCACCGTCGCCGCCAAAGCGGCCCTCGGTTCGGAACTCAGAAATGTGAACCAGACCATCGAGGCCGGGCTCCAACGAAACGAAGGCACCGAAATTCGTAACGCGGGCGACTCTTCCGGTATGCTTCGAACCCTCGGGGTACCGCTGGGCGGCCCCTTCCCACGGGTCTGTCGAAAGGCTCTTCATACTGAGGGTGATCTTTTCGTTCCTCCAGTCGATCTTTAAAATCGACGCCTGGACTTCCTGACCCACCGACAGCACAGCCCGGATATCCGCCACGCGAGCACGGCCGATTTCCGAGACGGGCAGCAGAGCCTGGACGCCACCCAGGTCGATAAAGGCGCCGAAATCCTGGATGGACAGGATAGGGCCTTTGACGATTTGTCCCTCCTGGAGGGTCTTCTTCAGCGCCTCGACCTTTTCCTGGCGGGCTTCCTCATGGATGACCCGGTTCGACACCATGATGCTGCGCCCTTTCTCCTTGTATTCCTGAATCTTGAAGAGCAGGTGCTTGCCGACATACTCGGCCGAGTTTTCGGTTCGTTTTTGCCCCATCTGCGAATAGGGACAGAACGCCCTGAACTCACCGATCTTGACCTCGTAGCCGCCCTTGATCTCTTTCTCGACCACGCCTTCGACGGGAATTTTTTCCTGGTAGGCCTTTTCCAGCAGTTCCGGCCCCGCCGTGTCACCGCTGATACGGGTGGTAAACAGCAGCTCGCCGTTGTCGGCGCGAAGGAAATAGACCTTGATCGGGTCGCCGATCTTCACCGTCAGGGTACCGCTCTTGTCGGTCATTTCCTCACGCGGCAGAATCCCTTCGCTCTTGCCGTTCAACTGCAGAAAAACGGTGTCCTTGGAAATCGACAGAACCTGGGTTTCCACCAGTTGCCCGGGTTTGAAAGAGGTCATTCCTGAAAAGCTCTTTTCGTACATGCTCGCAAAGTCATCGGTATTGGTAGTGGAATTGTTTTGATTCATATTCGGTCTCCCTGGAAACCCTGAATATAACAGGAAAACGCCGTCTGTGATAACGGTGGGGAGGTGGTTCTTCTGCTTGAAGCAAAAAACCCCCAAACCCCGTTTGTTCTAGAAAAGACCAACTTTTCAGGAGTAAACTATGGATATGCCCCGTCCGGTTTCAGCGACGTCTGACATTGTGTTCAAATACCTCTTCGGCAGCCGAGCCAGCACCCATTTGTTGCAGAGCTTTCTCAACGCGGTTTTCGCCGATTCAGGTGACCCGCTGCTGAGTGAGCTGGAAATCACCAACCCGATCAACGACAAGCAATACTTTGACGGGAGACTGCACCTTGCATTACCTGGAACTACCGAAGATGAAACCCGACCTCGACACCGAGTTAGGCCGCTGGTTGTACGCCCTGCAATTCGTGGGCTACAGGGAGGATCAAAGAATGGGAATCTTGCTAGAAAACAACCCCAACCTGACGGAGCTGGCCGAGCGGTATAAAAAGTTCGACGCCAACCGCGAAGCTCGACAGGCCTACGAAGACCGCGTGAAATATCTTCGCGATCAGGCTAACCTTTTATACACTGCCGAAGTAGAGGGCCGCGCCAAGGGAATGGAAGAAGGGCAACGGCAGGCCCAGCTCGATATTGCCCGGCGGCTCAAGGCTTCAGGACTTTCCGTTACCGCCATTGCCCAAGCGACCGGGCTGCCGGTCGAAGAAGTGCTATGACTTCGGCTCTGTTCACACTTGCCAGGCGACTGACCGTTCTGCGTGTGTACGATTTATCGTAGGATGAAGCAATGCCCGAAGACCCCAATCCACTGATCGAGCTTGCTCACTCCAAGATGCCTTTCGGCAAATACGCCGGTCGCTACCTCGTTGATCTGCCGGAAACCTACGTACTCTGGTTCAAGGCCCAGGGCTACCCGGCAGGAAAACTGGGCCAGCTGTTTCTTGAGCTGGAAACTGTCAAGGTCAACGGTCTGGAGGCAATGCTTCGCGAAGTGCGAGAGCGGTATCCCCGCTGATCGCAACCTCATTGCGGCAGCTCGTCCCAGAACGCCTGACTGTAGTGTTCCTGTATCAAGTCATCGCGGGTGAGCAGCGGGGCGCTCCACACCATGGCATGGGCCACAATCAGGCGGTCGAACGGGTCTCGAGTCCAATTGAGCACCTGCGCGATTTCAGCGGCACGGGCCCAACCCTCGGTCTCGATGGTGACAGCCAGATCACGCACAAGCGATTCAAAAATGACCATGGGTTCATGGCGAATTCTACCAATTTCGTGAAGAAACTCGAATTCCAAACGGACCATGGGCGACAGCACACACTCGTCCCCTTCAAGGAACTTCCAGGCCCGACGGGGAACCTTCTTCTTGCTTTCATGAAGGAAGAGGGCTGCGTGAGTGTCAAGAAAAATCATCGGGTTTCCACTCCCAAGCCTTTATCAGATGAAAAGTCTCAGGGTCACCAACGATGCACCCCGGATGCTCCGGTAAGTCTTCGATGCGAAGTTTTTTGCGCTTTGGCACCAGCTCATACACCTCGCTGCCACGTTCAATACGCACCTTTTCGCCACTGTCGCGGCATTGGTCGAGGATCTGGAACAGGTTCTGGCGAAACTGGGTGGCCTTGACCGTCATGGTTTGTCCTTATGTACGCTTGTATTGCAAATAACGTACACCTGCTATAGACTCCTGTCAAGGAGTCACTGATGAGCCTTTTCGACACCTTGGTTCTTGACCCGACCTTCACCTGCTCGGTGTGTGGTAAAACACACACAACCCTGCAGACGCATTCGCTGGGAGACAGTTTTGCCACCTACCGCAAAGGTAGCTTCATCCGCTGTTGCCCGGTCCACTACGGCATTTTGCGCGAAGCCCTATATTGCCGCCACGAAGGCACCGACGAAGCGCCAAAACAGGAGGTTTGGCTGGTTCTTTGGCATGGGATCTATGCTGGCCACGCTCCCGATGAGGAGTCTGCAAAGGCAGCGCTGGCAAAAGTCGACCGCCTGGACCTGATCCGGTGGCTTGAGGCCGCCCAAAGCGATGCGCAGTCTTGGCAATCTCGCTACCGGCGCCTGTTCCGCGACCTGGACGATTGGAAGGATGTCCGCGACAACCCACCGGTTCCGCCCATAGAAGGTCAGCGTGCGCCGTGGAATTTTCGGCAACTGCCCGACGAGGTCTGGCAAGACGCCGATCCCCTTTCGCGGATTATTGAGAGGAATGCTCTCAGCGCCGAAGAGGAGAAGGCATCAGTCAGGGATTCCTGGGGCTGGTGACAGGCCAGATAGGATCATCATCCCAGTTCCTCCAGCCACCTCAACGCCCGACGGATCTGCAGGGGACCAGCCTCATGTTCCTGGGGCAAGTCGGCAACGACCTGTACTCCTGGCAGTCCATAGGTGGTGTTGAAGTGCTTCAGCGCCGACGATAACTGCCGGTCCTGCACCTTGACCTCAACCATCAGCGTGGCGGTGTCGTCTGCTGTACCAGGGCACGGGAAAACCGCCACGCGAAACATAATGGTCCAGAGCCTTCAGGGCGCGTATCCCACACGCCCTTCAGAAAGTTCTTCCACTGCGGCATTTTGTGGATCTCATCGAGAATGAGCAGGTCGGTCTGGGTGCTCCAGCCTGCGGACACGATCACCTGCCGATCCTCGACACTGTCGTAGTTCAGGTACCGCGGCCGCTGGGCAATCTTCTGTAATTCTTTCGAAAGCCAGGATTTGCCCACCTGGCAAGGTCCGGAGAGGAAGACCATTTTCTTCTGGAGATCTCGCTGAAGAACTTCGTATTGCTGGCGTCGCACTCGACAATTCTGCATCGCGTTGCGGAACTGTCAAGACAACTCCGCAACGGAGTGCGGATTTTCTAAGTACACGGAGGTCACCACTCCGCTTTGAGAGCCAAGCCCATCGCGATCTGAAGGTTCTGTTCGCCAGAGTTGCCGATTTGCTCAAATCCCCTTCTGAATGGGACCAACGGGAGGCGGAGAGCCTCCTTCTTCACGCTTTCGTTCTCTTCGGCCGCCAACGTGACCTGTCTTCTCGAAAGACGGCAACCCCTGCCAGGAACGGGGAAGACCTCTGGAGAGTCATTCATCACATCCAGAGCCATTTCCAAGACAACCTTAAGCTGACGGCTGTTGCTCGAAAGTTTTCCGTTTCACCCTCAACCTTGAGTCGGCATTTTGCTGGCCGGTTTGGAATGAACTTCCTTGAGTTTCTCCATCAGATTCGGGTTCAAGATGCATGCTCCTTGCTCCTCACCCGACAGCTTTCGACAACCGCGCTGGCTTCGAACCCTCGCGGGGGTCCCGGTCCTGTCAACGACCTATACCTGAACGGTCACGATCCTGCCGACCCCATCGTTTCGCCGCTTCTCAACCCCAATGTGAAGGGCCTTGCCCGGTGTCTGGTGGCGGTGGCCGAGTACGACGGTCTGCGTCTGGAAGGGGAGGCCTACGGCCGGAGGCTCAAGAAAGCTGGAGTGACCACCAGAGTGATCCGTTACCGGGGCGTTGACCACGCCTTCATGGACAAGATTGGTATCTACCCTCAGGCCGAGGACCTGATGGCCGAAATTGCATCGTGGGTGAAGGGGTAGTCAGAGAGAGTCCCGAGCAGACTCTCTGGCCAATGGGAAGGTGGTGATGACGCTGACTTGACGGATCGCGGATCAAGGGTCCATCTTGGTGTTATGGGACTCATCTACTCTGACTTGGAACTGATTCGGGCCGATGACCTCGCGCTGGTCCGAGGGGGCTACCTCGCTCCCGAACAAGTTAGATCGATCACGGTTCGGGCGTTGGTGGACAGCGGGGCCTACCAGCTCTGCATCAACGAGAACGTCCGAAGGCAGCTGGACTTACCCTTTGTTGAGCGGATCACCGCAGAACTCGCCAACGGAACTCAAGTCGAGCTTGAGGTTGTGGGGCCTGTGGAAATTCGCTTCAAGACCCGCCGGACAGTTTGCAACGCGGCAGTTCTCCCTGGTGACACGGAGGTTCTCCTCGGGTCCATTCCGATGGAAGATATGGACTTGGCGCTCTACCCCAAGGAAGAACGCATGGACGTCAATCCGGCAACTCCCTACATCAGCAAGAAGAAGATCAAGTAGCCGCCGCTCGAGCCTCCCAGCGCCCCTTCTCATTACCAGCAATTTGGTTATCGATGGGTCTGTGATGCTGACTGTCCCACCGGCGTTCCTTGATCAATGGCACCTCCAAACAGGAGCCATGGTCGGCGTTGCGGTCACCGACGGGTGCCTGGTTGTCGACCCCAGGCCTCGTCAAAGGTACACCCTTGCAGAATTGCTGGCCGCTTCGGACTATTCGCAACTGCAACCTGCCGTGGGTGGTGAACTGCTATGAAGCGCGGGGATATTTACCTTGTCACTGATTCGAACTGTGATCCCGGCACAAGCCGCGGTTTGGGACCGACCGGGGGCAGAACGCCCCCCGGTGACGGTGAAATTGCCACCCGATGATCCCGAATTGGATCAGGCGACACGAGAGGCTCGGGGCAGACCTCGGGTGAGGGTTGCAGATCTCACGAGTTGAAAAGTCGCAGGCACAAGGGGATGGGCTGTTCAAGCTTGGGGAATCGGCGGTCCAAGTACCCCGGGCAAGGCCGGCTGTTGCTGGGCCGCCCATTCGATGATGGCCTTGAGCTTGACCGGGTCCCCGATCACCCCCGCCACGACCATGGTTCCGCCACACGGGCATGCGGTACGTTGCCGGGCAGAAGCACGGGTCCTTCGGGGAGTTCAGCGGTCTCCGGGCTGTCCTCGGCAAGTTCGAGTATCGTCACAGGCCATGTGGCATGGAGACGACCATACCAAGCCAAACGGGGCTCCGGGGTGTCCCCGGAGAAGGGGTGGGGGTCTACCGTGTAGACCCCCAGGGGGAGCCTCCGCTGTCGCGGAAAACTCCATCCCTATCAGCTCACAATCGCCTTCATCGCGGTCATATACGCCCGCAGCTTCTTCCCCACAATCTCCACGGGGTGGTTGCGGATCTCGTCGTTGACCTTGTTGAGCAGCTGGTTGGAGACCTTGGTGTCCTTGAGAGCCAGGCCTTTTCCGACGATGTCGAGGTCGACTTTCTTCATAAAGTCCTTCAGCATGGGGCGGGCGGCGTTGTCGAACAGGTAGCAGCCGTACTCGGCGGTGTCGCTGATGACTTTGTTCATCTCGTAGAGCTTTTTGCGGGCGATGAGGTTGGCGATAAGCGGGGTTTCGTGCAGCGATTCGTAGTAGGCGCTTTCAGCCTTGATGCCGGCGTCAACCATGGTTTCGAAGGCGAGTTCCACGCCGGCCTTGACCATGGCGATCATCAGAATGCCCTTGTCGAAGAACTCCTGCTCGGTGATTTCGTCCTTGGTGGCGGCGGTCTGTTCGAAGGGGGTCTTGCCGGTGGCTTCGCGCCAGGCCAGTAGGTCCTTGTCGCCGGCGGCCCAGTCCTTCATCATGCCGCTGCTGAAGGCGCCGCTGATGATGTCGTCCTGGTGCTTGCGGTACAGGGGAGCCAAAATCTTCTTGATCTCGGCGGCCAGTTCGTTGGCTCTGACTTTGGCAGGGTTGGACAGGCGGTCCATCATAAGGCTGATACCGCCGAACTTGAGGGCTTCGGTGACGGTTTCCCAGCCGTACTGGATGAACTTGGCGGCCCAGGCTTTATCGACGCCCTTCTCGACGAGCTTGTCGAAGCACAGCAGCGAACCGGTCTGGAGCATGCCGCAAAGGATGGTCTGCTCGCCCATGAGGTCGGATTTCACTTCGGCGACGAAGCTGGAGGCGAGCACGCCGGCACGGGCACCGCCGGTTCCGCTGGCCAGGGCCTTGGCGATGGCCCAACCCTTGCCTTCGGGGTCGTTCTCGGGGTGGACGGCAATCAGGGTGGGAATGCCGAACCCGCGCTTGTATTCTTCGCGGACTTCCGACCCGGGGCCCTTGGGGGCCATCAAAGGCTTCGACCGGTTTCTGGAAATGATCGGGCAGTTGGAAGACAATCCGTTGCTTTATCCTCTGGTACGCGATCTGCATCTCGGGCAAAAGGGCTATCGGCTTGAACCAATCGAGTACTACCTGGTCTTCTACCTTAACAGCGGGAGAACGGTGGAAGTCCGACCTTTCCTGTTTGGTGCCCGCAAATACAGCTCAATCCTCTCACGACCGATTGGGGACTTTTTGCAAAGACCCGGCTGGACACTGACCGATCGATCGGTCATTATGAAGTCGTGAACAACGCACCTCTTGGTTCCAAGCAGGATCGCCTTCTCAATGCTGGACTGCACCTTCTGGCCGAAGGTGGAATTCCTGCCCTCACGGCGGGTCGCTTGGCTCAGACCGCCGGTGTCAGCAAGAGTCTGGTCTTTCACCACTTCGGGACCATGGACGAGGTCCCTCGTCAACTCCTGGTAGCCCTAGGCCAAGAGCTTGTCGAGGCCTTTCGCTCGGTTCAAGGCGATAACCTCAAGGACTACCTGAACAGGCTTGGCCAGACCTTCCTGGTGGCCGACCGGACCCAAGAGGTCTTCGATCGGGCTCTGTTCCACCTAATTCAGCAGGCTCTGGCCGAGCCGTCGCTCCTGGCCTTGGTACAGCATCTTACCGCCGAGGTCCTGACTGAAGTTGCGGGACGGTTGAAGCCGTGGGTTGAAGACCCAATCAGCCTGGCCCATGTCCTCACTTCCCTCCTGGACGGGTTGGGCACAGAAATCCTGACCGGGGGTGACCCGGTTCAGGTCCGACGGGCTTGGGCCTGTTGGGAATCCTTGGTCCTCGGCGGTCTCACTTGACGACCCTACCCCTGCAATCTGCACGGTTCACAGCCCTCGACCATGCCCGTGGCTTCGCGGTGCTTACCATGTTCCTCCAGCATTGTATGCTGCTCTACTCTCCCACATTGGGAGAGGGCTCGTTTTTGGGCTTGGCCTTCCTGGCGGCGGGAACGGCCCCGGCTGCCCCGGTGTTCCTGTTCTTGCTTGGGGTCTTCTCGGGCGACCCGGCGAAACCTTGGACGGCCACCGTGGTCCGCGGCCTTAAGCTGATCGCCCTGGGCTACGTGCTCAATGCCCTCCGGTTTGGGGGCCCGATCCTCCTCGGCTCCGGGTTCAACCTGCAAGCCGCAGGCCCGATGCTAACGGCCTACCTCGCCGAGGTTGACATTTTGCAGGTCGCCGGCCTTTCGATGATCCTTCTGGCCACCGTCTCGCGGCTTCCCGCGCGACCATGGGTCCTCGGTGGTCTGGTCCTGGGGATTCCCGTTGTATCGCCCTGGCTATGGGGTCTGGGAGGTAACCACCCCGTCTGGAATCTTCTGTGGGGAACAAACGAACAGACGAGTTTTCCGTTCTTTCCCTGGGTCCTGTACCCGCTGCTTGGGGCCTGGGCCCGGGATAGGTTGCTCTCCCCCGGCGGATGGGCCCGCCCGGCCGTTCTGGTCCCGGCGCTGGTAGCCGTGGTGCTGGGGGCCGAAGCCCTCCTGGCCGAGATACTCCCGGTGGGAGACTACTTCCGCAGTGGGATCGGGCTTCATCTGGTCATCGGGGGTTTCGTGGTCCTTTGGCTGGGCGCGTGGATCAAGCTCGGAACATGGTCCTGGTGGTCGGAGTCGAGACCAGCTCGGTTCCTCGAATTCGCCAGCCGTCAGGTTACCGCGATCTATGTGGTGCAGTGGGTGCTATTCGGCTGGCTGACCCTGGTGCCCGGGCTAGTCGGCAGTTCTGATGGGGTGGCGGCGTTGGTGGGCCTTGGAGTGCTGATCATCACGTTCGCCTTGGTGCGATGGACACCGATTCCCGGGTGGTTCACCTGGTTCCAGCGTTAACGACGGGCGGCCACGAAGGTGCCGTGGTCACCGTTATCAGCGGCACAGGTTCCCTTTAGCTGGCCCTGGCCCGTTCCGGTACCCACCAGAGACCAGACGGTGGCGACTTTGCCGGCTCGAGCCCGCTTTTGTGCTTCCGCAGGATAGAAAGATAGCGTTAGCTTTACTCCAGAAGAGGAAGGAGGTTTTCATGCTGGTGGAGGTCAGTCCCAAGTTGCCGATGCGCAACAAGGACAAAACAAGAGCTTTCTATGTCGATCAATTGGGGTTCACTCTGTTTGGAAAAGGCGATTATCCGGGATACCTCATGTTGCAGAAGGACAGAGTTCAGCTTCATTTCTTTGAGTTTCCGGATCTTGATCCAGAATCGAACTACGGACAGGTCTATATCCGTACGGACCAAATCGATCGTTGGTATCAAGAGCTCCTGGCACGAAAAGTACCGATTCATCCCCACGGACAGTTGCAGGTGAAACCGTGGGGGCAAAAAGAGTTCTCTCTGCTTGATCCGGATCGCAATTTATTGACTTTCGGACAGGACTCTTGAGCTGAACTGACAGGAACAGTGATCCCGGCGCGAGCCGTGGTTTTGGACCCACGGGAGCGGAATTTGCCCCTGCCGTGGGTACGACTGCGACCCGCTGCTTCTGAATCGGTTCCCGCGATCTATGCGACACCGAGTTCCGGCAATTTTGGGCGCGAACAACTGCGGAAGTCAATCCCAATCCCGAATTGGGTCAGGCGGCCTGAGAGGCTTGAAGCATAGCTCTCGTGAGGGTTGTAGAACCCACGAGTCGAAAAGTCGCTGGCACAACGAAAATGGGTTGTTCAAGCTTGGGGAATCGGCGGTCCACGTACCTCGGGCAAGGCCGGCTGTTGCTGGGCCGCCCATTCGATTCTGCCTGTCCAACGACATCTTGGTCGAACTGCGACAGTTGCTGAACTTCCAGTACGACAGCGAAACCTGCCTGAGCATCCTTTTGTGCGGCCAGGACGATCTGATGGCCCGGCTCAAACTCTCGATTCTGGAACCCCTAGCCAACTCGGTGACAACCACGGTCTTCATGAAACCCCTGAACCATAGCGAGACCGGGTCGTATCTGGAAGAACGCCTGAAGCTCGCTGGTGCCCGCGGCGACCTGTTTGGCCCCCCGGCGGTCCGGGCCATCCACAATGCCTCGCACGGGGTGATGCGCTCGATCAACGGAATCGCCAGCGGTGCCCTGGTCAAAGCATGGCGTATCAAAGCCGACACGGTGGAAAGCGAGCTCATCACCGCTCTGACCAGCGAGGGGTGATCGGCCACTCCTATTCTGGCGTCTTCGACCTGAGCCCGGGAGTCGTGATGATTCCCGGTCTTTTTTGTGCCCGGCGGCAGCACTGTACTAAATCGGGAGTCGTGTTCGCTCCCGGGGTGCTATCCGACCTGCCATCGGAAAATACCGCAAGAGCATCGCGGAAAAGAGCGCGGGCGGCTACACCAGCAGACCCTCGCTAAGGCAACGAAAAGTGCCCCATTTGAAGTCTGTGTGGAAGTGCTGTCAGGCGAAGTGAGAAAATGACCCCTCGGGGAGAAACGGGGATTGGAAGCAAACAACTCGTAGGCCTTGGCCTTGCTGATGCGTTTCTCGGTGCGGGCCAGTTCGACGTCGTCACTCAGGCCCAGTTAGTTGGGTAGGGTCATTTGTTTATGAACTCACGAGCTCCGTGCATTACCGTCACGATGACAATTTCACCATCACCCAGACCGTAAATGATCCGGTAGTCTCCGACCAGAACTTCTTTCAGCGGCTCATCTTCCAAAGCCTCGGGAACATCGCGCCCCAACTGGGGGAACTGACTCAGCAATTGCGCCTTTTTAACCAGTTTGCCCACCCACATTCGGGCGTACTTGGCGGAGTCCCGGGCAATGTATTCACGGATCGCTTCCAGGTCACCCCGCGCTTGCGGGGTCCAGCTAATCTTCACCCAGAAACTCCGCCTCGATGTCCTGTTGACTCACCAGTCTTCCAGCCTTCCAGTCAGCCAATCCCTGGTCAATCTTCTGACGGGCATACATCCGATACATGATCTGTTCCCAATCAGAGGCAGGATCCAACGCCTCCAGAACTTTCTTGGCCTCTTCTACCGCCGTGCTCATGCTGTCACCTCACCGTAGGCATTCTACCATCTTGCCTCCTAATTTCCACCCCGGCACCATGGCAATGCTGTCGCAGGTACTGGGGCTCCGGGGTGTCCCCGGCGGGGGGCAAAACAGTCCGGTGGACTGTTTTGTGAGCCCTGAGGCGGAGCCGACCCGCAGGGGCAGGGCGCGTGTTGGCGCGGGGTCCGGGGGTGTCCCCCGGCGAGGGGGTAGCGAAATAACAAAGCCGGCCCTTTCGAGCCGGCTTTTTATGGAGCGAGGGGCGGGAGCCCGGCGACGTCGCCTTACGGCTCCTTACGCCTTGGAGTTTCCCGCTGTCGCGGAAAACTCCATCCCTATCAGCTCACAATCGCTTTCATTGCGGTCATATACGCTCTGAGCTTCTTCCCCACAATCTCCACGGGGTGGTTGCGGATGCTTTCGTTGACCTGGTTGAGCAGGTGGTTGGAGACCTTGGTGTCCTTGAGGGCCAGGCCTTTTCCGACGATGTCGAGGTCCACCTTCTTCATAAAGTCCTTCAGCATGGGCCGGGCGGCGGTGTCGCTGATGACCTTGTTCATCTCGTAGAGCTTTTTGCGGGCAATGAGGTTGGCGATAAGCGGGGTTTCGTGCAGCGATTCGTAGTAAGCGCTTTCCGCCTTGATGCCGGTGGCTTCGCGCCAGGCCAGCAGGTCCTTGTCGCCCGCGGCCCAGTCCTTCATCAATAGGTTTTGTGATGACTCAGCGGTCTTCCTTGCAGTGCCAAACCCGAACCACGCCGATGGTCTTGCCATCCACCTCGTACCGGAGTTGGTAGTCCCCGACGACAAGATCCCGGACGTCTCGAGGGTTGTAGGCAACACAAGAGCGTCCTGCCTGCGGAAACACCACGGGTAGATTGGTTGCCCTTCGGATCATCGATATGACCCTCATGGCTACGGGGACGCTGAATTTGGCATGGAATTCGTAGATCCGCTCTATGTCCGAAAGGGCCTCCTCAGACCACAGAACACTCATCTGTGTGGGCGGGGAAGCGGGTTGGCGGTGCCCAGGCTCCGCAGCCAGGCCGAGACTTCCTTGTGGGAGTACACGCGGCCCTCGTCGATGCTCTTGAGGGCTTCAAGGGTCATCTGGTGCTTTTCTTCTTCGGTGGGAACAGGAGCTGAATGGATCTGGATTCCAGGCGAAGTCGTCATGCCCCTAGACTACTCCAACCCGAACCAAAGTGCAAGAAAGGGCCGCCCCCCTCGTGCCCGCAAGGGTTAACTTGCGTGAGAAAGGAGGCTCTGTCAGTCGACAGGCAGCAAAGGACGGACGACGCAGGCACATTGCAGGTCCCGCTGCGATGCCAAGCTGAAAAATCCTGACAACAGTTCGAAGATCAGTTTCGAGACTTCGCCGTGAAACCAAGCTGTGGAGAATACCGTTGGGATTCTCCGGGCGTAAGGAACGAAGTGACGTCGCCTGGTACCGTGAAGACGAATTGGCGATAGGGAAGTTCCAAAAGCAATTCCCCGGCCAGGTACTCTGCGTAGAGGATGGTTCGCTTCTATCCTTCGTAGCTGGTCCGGGATTTGCGGAAAATGGTTTGTACCACAAATTCCCCGTGTGGCGTGTAGACGGACATACCAAGCCAAACGGGGCTCCGGGGTGTCCCCGGCGGGGGGGTAGCGAAAGAACAAAGGGCCCGCCGAAGCGAGCCCTTTTTCTGTAGCGAGGGGCGGGAGCCCCTCTGACTTTCCTCGAGAGCGCAGCGAATCGACCTCTGGGCATAAGCGACAGGACCCGCTAGCGCCGCAGATCGGCGTTCTGGCTAAGCCGAGGCCCGAAGTGACGCCCGGAGCGTGGACATTGCCCTTCGGGCAAGTCCTGGAGTTTGGGGGCGTACCCCCAAACTCCAAGGCCCAAGACGCGCATGCGGCTTGGGCCGAGATGCAAGCTAGCTGACGATCGCTTTCATGGCGGTCATATACGCCCGCAGCTTTTTCCCCACAATCTCCACCGGGTGGTTGCGGATGCTTTCGTTGACCTGGTTGAGCAGCTGGTTGCCCACCTTGGTGTCCTTGAGAGCCAGGCCCTTTCCGACAATGTCGAGGTCCACCTTCTTCATAAAGTCCTTGAGCATGGGCCGGGCGGCGTTGTCGAACAGGTAGCAGCCGTATTCGGCGGTGTCGCTGATCACCTTATTCATCTCGTAGAGCTTCTTGCGGGCGATGAGGTTGGCGATGAGCGGGGTTTCGTGCAGCGACTCGTAGTAGGCGCTCTCGGCCTTGATGCCGGCGTCGACCATGGTTTCGAAGGCGAGTTCGACTCCGGCCTTGACCATGGCGATCATCAGAATGCCCTTGTCGA
>JAIFLN010000190.1 GCA_020049045.1 Spirochaetota bacterium
TCGAGGTGGTCTCGTTGGCGCAGTCGCGGTTCAGGCTGCCCGTGCACCTTGAGCGTGATGTCAACCTGCTGCTCAGGCACGACTTGCGGGGCCATGAGGCCCCCCACCTGCAACCGGTTGTTGGCGTTTATTGGGGAACCGGGGTGGGCAACGCGATCTGGAGCCACGATGGATTCTTTGTCGGGTCGACAGGAGGAGCGGGAGAGTTGGGCCACACCCCTGTCTGCGGAGACACCAGCCCCTGCGGCTGCGGCAACCGGGGCTGTCTGGAAGCTGTGGCCGGAGGTAAGCGCCTGGCCGCCGAAGGCCGGCTGCTGTACCCGGACACTGGCATCGACGAGCTCTTTACCCGGCATGGAGAAGAGCCCCTGCTTCGAGCTATGGTCTCGACCGTCGCCCTCGCCGTAGCCTCGGAGATGAACATCCTCGATCCGGGACTGGTGATTCTTGGCGGTGGTGTGGTCCAGATGGAGGGGTTTCCCCGCGCGAGGTTTGAAGCCGAAATCCGGGAGCACCTGCGACCTCCCTTTCTGCAGCAGAACGCCCGTTTCCTGTATTCCCAGGCCAGCCCCAATTCCGGCGTTCTGGGCGCCGCCCTCCACTTCCATGACAAGGAGTCCCACCATGAAAATCGCTGTCGGTAGCCTCGACCAGAACCACCTCGAATACGAGGACCTGGGCACTTTCTCGGAAGACCGCACCGACTACCCCGTCTACGGCGAAAAAGTCGCCCGCGCCGTTGCCTCGGGCGAGTTCGACAAGGGCCTGCTGTTCTGTGGGACCGGGGTGGGGATTTCCCTGGCCGCGAACAAGGTTGCGGGCATCCGGGCGGTGGTCTGCAGCGAGCCCTATACGGCCATCCATTCCCGCAGGCACAACGACACCAACGTGCTGGCCCTGGGCTCGAGGGTTGTCGGGAATCGTCGATTCGTGGCTGGCCGTGCCGTTCGAGGGCGGCCGGCATCAAACCCGGGTGGACATGCTGTCGAGGTTGGAGCAAGGAGGCACTGCCCACCCATCGGTAACATTTGACACTCTATATGTCATATGGTACTATGTTGATTGGGGTTACCTGCGGGGCAATTCGATCAGGAAGAACCCAGCGGTATGTATCCACGCAGGAGTATGCGAAAGGAAGGAAAGGAAGATGAGCAGTATCGCCGAAAATGTCACAGGATTCCAACATTTGGGAGTTCCTGTCGCTAGCTTGGAGGATTCGATCGAGTTCTATACTAAGATCGGGTTTACCGTTTCTGACAGATTCGAGATCAAGGAAAATGGCGGGTCTACGAAAGTCGCCTTCCTGAATATTGGCAGTTTCTGTCTGGAACTTTATCAGCAGTCCGGAAGGGCAACTTCGAAGGATTTCGCTCCAGGTCCGATTGAGCATTTCGCGCTTGACGTCCTTGATATCGACGAGGCCTTCAGCAACGTGAAGGCGGCGGGCTTTGAACTTCTGCAGGATGCGCCGATTGGATTGCCTCTGAGAGAAAGAGGAATTCGGTATTTCGTCGTCCTGGGACCAGACGGGGAAAAAGTAGAATTCAACCAGATCCTATAGGATGCATCTTTCGGACCAAACCTGCCACCCCCGCTCTCACGCCGGGTCGGTGTAGGGGCTCTTGGCCAGGCCCGCCCGGTAGCGTCCCGGCGGCAGACCCTCGGATGCCGCGAAGGCGGCGTAGAACCGGCCCAGGCTCTCGAAACCACTGGCGAAGCCAATGTCCGCGAGCGTCCAGTTCGAGTGGGCCAGCAGATCCTTGGCCCGGCGTACCCTCAGGGCGGTTAGAAAGGCTCCGGGGCTGGTGTCGCGGAAGCGCCGGAAGCAGCGGCACAGGTGCTCCTCTGACTTCCTCGAGCGTTCGACCAACTCGCCCAACGAAGGGGGCGCCCCCCCGACGCCGCCCCTCTGGCCGCTGACCGCTGACGGGCTGCTCGGGGCGGCCGCTCGCGCGAACCACAACAGAAACTCGACCAGGACGGCCTTGCCCGCCGCTGGCACCAGCGCCTGGGCATATTCGATGAAGCGCTCCACCTGGGCCGGTTTCAGCCGGAACAAGAAGCCCGAACGGTAGGCCGGCCGGTCCTCCAACCCCGACAGAAGCTCGGTTGCCTGGGAAGGGAAGGCTAGGTTGAGCAGGCGAACCCGGGTGCCAGCGGCGGCCAGCGAGTGCTCGTCCCGTTCGGCCACGAACACGGCATCGCCCGGCCTCATCAGAACCGAGCGTCCGTTCCAAACATGGCGGACGGCACCTTCCAGAATGACCATGACTTCCGCCTGTCCTTGGTGGCTGTGCTTGGGGTAGGCCCAGCGCTCGGCTCCATTGATCCAAGTCGGAATGCAAAAACGGTTCGGGGCATCCACATAGTGGGACCAACGGATCAGAAAAGGGGATTCAACCATAAGGTGAGGATATCAAGAAAATCAATATACGGTAAGAATAGATCAGAGAACGGGAGGAATCCATCAATTTTCAGACGTAGGATGATGGTATGAAAACCCTCAATCTGAATGCCGCTTGGCGCTTGCGTGCCGAAGATTTAGCCCTCGATCACCGCAATCAGGCTTCTGTCGCTCAAAAAAAGGATGGTTGGCTCGAAGCGGAATTACCCTGTGACGTCCGGATGCCCCTGATCGCCGCTGGAAAGATTCCCGAACCTTTGGAGGGTTTAGAGTGCTTTGCCTCGGAGTGGATTGAAGACAAGTCCTGGTGGTTTGTCCGTGACTTTGTAGTCGAGACTGTTGGCCAAGCTGAGTTGGTGCTCGACTATTTGGACTACGGTGCGGCGATTTATCTGAACGGGTCCTTCCTGGGTGAACACAACAGCGTCTTCTATCCGTTTTGCCACGATGTCAGCCGTTTTCTCGTGGTCGGGAAGAACCAGCTGGTCGTCCGTCTGACAGCCGGTGCGGACCGGGTTTCAAAAGAGGCTATGGGGGACTTTCAATTTGCCGTTTCCCTCGAAAAGAAAAACGGTCGGCCAGACCGGGGAGAAGCCCGACGGACGTTTCTGCGAAAGCCACAATACGCTTTCGGCTGGGACTGGGGTCCGAGGGTGGCAACCGTCGGCATCGGCGACGCCAAGCTCAACTTCAGCTCGGCGCTGGAGGTTGCCAACCTTTCGGTGGTAGCGCTGACGGCCTCCCGCGACAATGCTTCTCTGCAGGTGAAATTCGAGCTCACCCATGGTGAGGCCCTCTCGACCACGGAAGCCGAGTACGAACTGGAACTGGTCGATCAGCAGGGGAAGGTCGTACACCATGTCCGCCAGGGTTTGCTGTTGCGGGCAGGAGTCAACCCGATATCCCTGACTCTAGAACTTGCCCAGCCACAGTTGTGGTGGCCCAACGGCTGGGGTGACCAGAGTCTCTATACGGCCCGGGTTCGCTGCTTCGCCGATTCGAAAAAAACTTGTGATTCCGAGGTGAGCGAACGCTTTGGTATCCGCACCGTGGAACTCGACCAGTCTCCCCTGCCCCAGTGCGGGCCTGGCCACCGCAAGTTTGCCTTCCGCGTCAACGATGTTGAGATTTTCTGCAAAGGCGCCAACTGGATTCCGGCTGATTCGATTTACGAACGGGTCGACACAGCCAAGTACCGGGCCCTGGTAGCCGAAGCGAAACAAGCCAATTTTTCGATGCTGCGGGTATGGGGCGGAGGTCTTTACGAAAAGGAGGCCTTCTACGAAGCCTGCGACGAGGCCGGAATTTTGGTCTGGCAGGACCTCATGTTCGGTTGTGCTTTTTATCCCGACCGGGAGGAGAGCTTTACCTCCTTGGTTGAAAAAGAATTCTCCTACCAGATTCCCCGACTGGGGAAGCATCCCTGCCTGGCGCTGTGGTGCGGCAACAATGAAATCCACTGGGCCAAGGACACCGCCTGGTACCATGGTCTGGAACCCTACTTTGGCGGAGAAACGTTGTGGAACCGGCTGGCACCCCGGTTGGCGGCCCTCCTGTGCCCCACCGTGCCCTATTGGAATTCGTCACCCTTTGGAGGCGCTTACCCCAACGATGCCAGTGTGGGAGACCGGCACCACTGGCGCGAGGCGATGATGCACGCCGAAATGGAAAAACGGATCACTCCTGAGTTTTACGATGGGGATTTGGGGAAATTTGTGTCCGAATACGGCTACATTGGACCCTGCTCCCGAAAAACCATCGAACGGTATTTTGCCGGAGAGCCCGTCACCGTCGGTTCACCCATCTGGAACCACCACAACAACGCCTTTGAAAAAGACACGGTGGCAGCCGGCATCGCCAAACATTACCTCAGCCCAGACGGCCTTTCCCTCGACGACTACCTTCTGTATGCCGGCCTCGTCCAGTCGCTTATGTACGGCTACTCGCTGGAATCCATGCGCAGCAACGCCACCAACAGCGGCGGGTTGTTCTGGATGTTTGCCGACTGCTGGGGTGAAGTCGGCTGGACCATCATCGACTACTACTTGGAACGAAAACCAGCGTTTTACGCCGTCCGAAGGGCTTTTGAACCGCAAAAGCTGATTCTCCGGACCGACCAAGGCAAGGTGAATTGTGTAGGCGTTAACGAGTCCGATCAAGAGGTCTCAGTCGAATTGGAGTTCGGCGTTGTAACCCTCGATGGCACTTCGCGACGAACTGAACGAAGGCAGGTACACCTTGCCCCACGCTGCCGGAGTGTGCTGTTCTCCTTCCCCCTGCCCGCCTATGACCCAAAGCGTGAGCTGGTCTTCGTGGCACCGACCGAGCCGCAGTCCCCTCTGCGTCCGGCAACCCTGCGGGGTGCGGAGTTTCGAACACTGTCACTCTGTGAACCCATCATCAAAGTTCGTCCCTTGGCTGCGGAGGGTGATTCGGCAAGGTTCGAGGTCACTTCGAACTGTTGGGCGCACGCCGTCCATTTCAATCTGCCTTCCGGTGCTGTCGCGGATGACGAGTGGTTTGACCTGTTGCCTGGCGAGAAGCGGGTGGTGTCCATCAGCGGCTTTCAGCAAGGTGCGGCAGGTTCTTACCCCTTGAAGCCAAGGTCTGTAATTGTGCAGGGATGAGAACTGATCGGGCTCGATTGCCTTCCCTTGGGGCTCTGTGGTCCGAAGCCTCGATCGTCGTCAAGTTCTCGCTGTTGTTTGGAGCCCTGATCGCCCTGTTCGTCGGGGTGCTTGGCATAGCCTCGTATGGCGGAGCGGTGCGCGTGATGCAGGAAGAGGCCGAATCCAATGCGCGCCTGGCCATCGAGCAGGTTCGCAATTCCGTCGACGCGACGCTGGACGGGGTGGATAAGGCCTCTTACATCCTCTTTTCCAACCCCGAGGTTTTGAGGGCCTTGAAGCTGCCCGGAGGTCTTGCGGAAATGGATGGCCGCCTGCGCTACACCGTCAGCGCTCTGGTGACCGATGTTGCCTTTGCCAACCAGGTCATCGATTCGCTGGCACTGTATGACTTTCTCGGTGGCAAAATCCTCTCCAATGGGTTGGTGAAAGGCCTTTCACCAACCGCATTCTCGCCAGCCGCAATTGAGGCTGACGGTCGTTTTGCCCTGGCAGGGTACGATTTGGCAAGGGAGTCCCTCCATCTGGTACGGCTTTTGCGCGATATGGATATGAAGCCGGTGGGCTACTTGCGTGCTGATGTACGGGGCAATGCTTTTCGAGGGGCGTTTCCCACCGAGCTCCTGGCCTCAAAATCGTCCCTTTTGCTGGCCGATGGACAGCAGGTCGTTGTCGCTGAGGGTGTCGAGATATCAGCCAAGGCCATGGCTCTTGCCTTATCCGCCGCAGGAAAGAGCGGTTCCTTCTCGATCCGCTCAAACGACGTCGACTACGCCGTGAGCTTCTATAATTCCCAAAATTACTCGTTCCGCATTGTCGGCTTTGTTCCCACGGGGAGAATCGGAGCCGCCTCGGGACGGTTGGGCTACCTGACGCTGGCCGCCAGTGTTGTGACGATTCTTGTTTTTCTTGTGGTCTCGTGGTTCCTGGTGCGGCGACTTCTGAAGCCCATTCTTCGCATAGCCGACGACATGCGGCACTGGGACCTTTCGACCAGAATCACCGCAGATCACTATGGAGGAACCGACGAGATTGCCTACCTGGCTCTGCAGTCTTCTTCGATGATGGAAAGGATCCGCACCTTGGTTGACCAGTTGGTGGAAGAACGTTCCCATGTTCACAAACAAGAGCTGGCTGCACTTCAGGCCCAGATCAACCCCCATTTTCTGTACAACACCCTTGAGATCGTGAACTGGATGGCGATTGAGCGGGGTGCCAGCGACATCGCTTCCATCGTCCGTTCCCTTTCAGACATGATGCGGTATGCCATTGGAAACGGGGAGGAAACGGCCAAGGTCTCTGAAGAGCTCGCCTATGTGGAAAGCTACCTTGCCCTGCAGGGTTACCGCTTCCCCGATAAATTCGAGTCTCACATCATTGCTCCCAAAGAAGTGCTCACTTGTGAAATGCCAAAACTCTGCCTTCAGCCATTGGTGGAGAACTCGATTCAACACGGATTCAAGGGCCTGCGCCGCAAAGGAACCCTGAACGTGGTGCTTGCCATCGAAGGCGATGACCTCGTGGCCATTGTCGAGGACGATGGTAATGGGATGGACGAAAACAAAGTGATTCTCCAAGAACATTCCGGCATAGGCGTCTACAACGTCGACCAGCGCCTCAAGCTGCGCTACGGGGCTTCGTATGGTCTGACCTATGCTTCTGTTTCCGGGCAAGGAACAACCTGCACCCTTCGAATTCCTGCCAGGAGGTCGGCTTGTACCGCTTGATGATTGTCGAAGACGAAGCCTATGTCCGGTTATCGCTCCAACGCCTTATCGACTGGAAAGCGATGGACTGCCTGGTTGCCGGGGCTTTTGAGTCGGCAGAAGAGGCCCTGGATTTTTTGGCAAACGAGGCTGTCGATGTGATTCTGTCCGACATTCGGATGGAGGGCCTGGACGGGCTGGAATTTGCCAGAAAGGCCAAAGCGATCCTGCCCGAAGCACACATCATTTTTCTCACAGGGTACTCTGAGTTCTCCTACGCTCAGGCCGCTGTCAAACTCCATGCCGACGACTTTCTTCTCAAGCCCACCGATCCAGAGGAACTGACCCGGGCGGTCCTCCGGGCGGCACAAAAAATCGATCAGCAGCGAGCGCAGGCAGGCCAGGATACCGTCGAATACGAGAATCCTTCCCCCGGTGCCCACCTGGCACAACGCGCCTTTGCGTACTTGGAAGAAAACTATGGGAAGGCGATAGGCGTGGACGATGTGGCCGCCGCGGTGTCGAAGCATCCCAAGTACCTGTGCCGTCTGGTGAAGGAATCAACGGGACAGACTCTGATGGAGTACCTTCGTAAAATTCGTCTGCGCAAAGGGTTGGAGCTTCTCAATCACACCAGTCTGGGAATCGCCGAGGTGGCACGAAAAGTCGGTATGGAAGACGCCCAGTACTTCGCCAAATTGTTCAAAAAGGCCTATGGGCTCACGCCTTCGGAGCAGCGGGAGTCGCAGATAAAGTTACCAATTTCCACGAAGGCGCTACCTGGGTCGCTTCACGGCCTCAAAAACCCATGAGACCATTTCTTATGGAGGACTCGAATGAAAAAAATGATGACAATCGCCCTGGCGGCCTTACTCAGCGCCCCGGCGATTTTCGCTTCCGGTGGAGCCGAAGGACCGGCACCGACCAAGACGACGACCATTAAGTATTGGGACACGATCAACGAGACGGACCAGAAGTTCAAAGCCGATTGGGTGAAGGAAACAATCGCCCTCTACCAAGCCGCGAACCCCAACATCAAGATTGAGCTGACCGCCACCGCCAACGGTGACCAATACCTCAACAAGCTTTCGACGGCCATGGCTGCCAACGACATCCCTGACATCTTTTTTTGTTGGACCGCTGGTCGTCTGGAGCCCTTCGTCAAGGCAGGAAGACTCTTGCCCCTCAATGATGTGATGGCCCGGGCACCGCTTTCCAAGACCATCAATGTTGGCAACACGTCTTCCACCACTTTCGCCGGAAAAACTTACGCCCTTCCGATGGAACTGGCCGGTGAGGTGATCTATTACAACAAGGCGCTGTTCAAAAAAGCCGGTGTCACACCACCCAAAACCTGGGACGAGCTCTTAGTCGCCATCAAGAAGTTCAAGGACCTGGGGATCAGTCCCTTCAGCCTTGCCAACCGCGACCCGTGGCCGGGAACCATTCCGTACATGACGATTTTTGACAAGCTGTGGGGACCTGAAGCCTACAAAGACGCCGTGTTCAACAAAAAAGCTGTGTTCGACACTAAGCCCTTTGTTGAAGCTGGAAACTATCTGCAGCAACTGGTCAAAGCCGGTGCCTACCCCGATAACTTCAACAGCCTGGAATATGGTGAAGGCATTGCCATGTTCGGTGCCAGCAAGTCGGCCATGCGCTTCAATGGAACCTGGGAACTCCCCGGCCACATTGAAAAGCTGGGCGACGACCTGGGAATCATGAACTGGCCGACCATGCCCAACGGCAAAGGAAAGGCCGGTGAAGGCTGGTTGACCATTCAGAACAACGCCTATGCCGTCAGTGCCTCGACCAAAGTCAAAGAAGAGACAATCAAGTTCCTGGAGTTCATGTTCTCCGAAAGTCGGCAGAAAGCCCTGGCCGAAGTCGGATTCATGATCGCCACCAAGAATATTCCCTTTGACCAGTCGAAAATCCACCCTGCCGCCGCCGAGGTTTCCAAGCTCCTTTCGTCTTCAGCGAATCCAATCCTGATTTGGGACGTCATGCTGGGGCCGAATTTGGGAAAAGAGCTCAACATTACCACCCAGGCGGTTCTTCAGGGAACCGACCCTCAAAAGGCGTTCTCAGACTTGAACAAGGCCGCCAAGGCCGAGTGGAGCAACTAGGGAGATAGGAGAAAAGAGGAGCGCACCCATGGAACGCATGCTGAGGGATGTCCGCGTCTACACCTTGCTAGTGGGACCTGCGCTCCTTCTTTTTCTCCTATTTGTGCCTTTTCCGGCACTCTTCTCCCTGACCCTCAGCTTCTTCAAATGGGATCTTGTCGGCGATATGCGTTTTATTGGACTGGGCAACTACCTGTTCATGGTCGTCGATGATCCCGTGTTCTGGACAGCTGTCCGCAATACATTGGCCTTCGTTGTGCTTTCGGCGGCGTTCCAGCTACCGTTGGCTTTCCTTCTGGCCAATCTATTGTCACGCTTGGGAAAGACGTCTTACGGAGTCTTCCGGAGCATGATTTTTCTGCCGGTGACCTTTTCGGGAGTTGCCGTCTCGTTGATGTTTTACTTCGTTCTGCACCCCAATGCGGGGCTTCTGAACGGTGCCCTCAAAGTGGTCGGATTACCGTCCAACTTCCCCTGGTTGGGCGATGCCTCAACCGCCTTGTTAGCCGTCATCGTCAGCCTGGCCTGGCAATGGACCGGTTACCACATGGTGATCTTCTTGACGGGCATGACCACGGTCCCCGAGGAACTGCTGGAAGCGGCCCGAATTGACGGAGCCACGGAGCTTCAGGTAACCCGCCACATCATTCTGCCGTTCCTGATGCCCGCCCTCAAGGTCAGCAGCATTCTGTGCATCACCAGCTCGCTCAAGAGCTTTGACCAGATTTACATCATGACCTTTGGCGGTCCCAATCATTCCAGCGAGGTACTGGCGTCACACATGTATATGAACACTTTCGCCCAGCTGAAATACGGCTACGGCAGCGCTCTTTCAACTGTTTTGTTCCTTCTTTGTATCCTCAGTGCCGTCGTCCTCAGCCGTCTCTTCCAACGGTGGGACCCCTTGGCGGACAAGACATGAAGAAGACGAACGCCTTCACTCCCCAGTGGTTTCTGCTGGCTTTTCTTCCCCTCGTCTACACCGTAGCGATCTTCCTTCCGCTGATCTTTATCACGGTTTCCAGCTTCAAAACGAGCGATGAGATTTTCTCGACACCTTGGGCCTTCCTCAAACGCTTCGGTCAGCGGTTTCGTTGCGATCGGCGTCTCGCTCTGCGCGGCCTACGCCCTCACCCGCATGAAATTCAAAACCAACGCCTTCTTCATGGCACTTGTCCTGTTGGGCATCATGATTCCCGTCCATTCGGAACTGGTGCCGCTCTATGTCATGTTTGTCAAACTGGGAATCCATAACCCCCAGTTTTCTCTCACCGCCATCTACGCCGCTTTTTCGATTCCAGTGACCACCCTCATTCTGGCAGGATACATCCGGTCCATCCCCCTGGCCTTGGAAGAGTCGGCCGTCATCGACGGCAGCACGTTGTTGGGTGCCTTGTGGCGCATCGTTCTGCCGATGATGAAGCCCGCCATCGCCACCGCTGTGATTTTTCACATTCTGGGAGTCTGGAACGATTTCTTTACAGCGCTGGTCTTTATCAGCTCCGAAGGGGACCGAACCCTTCAGCTGGCCGTGTCGGTTTTCCGGGGTTCCTTTGGTTCCAACTACCAGTATTTATTGGGTGGCGTGGTCCTTTCCATGCTGCCCAGCGCCCTGATCTTCCTGGCGATTCAGGACAAGGTCATCGAAGGCGTTTCTGCGGG